>CAZKZQ010000196.1:0-7790 GCA_964557235.1 uncultured Nocardioidaceae bacterium | reverse complement strand
CGCCCTCGCCGGCGAACATGCGGGCCGGGTCCTCGTTGTCGCGCTTGAACGGGAACACCCCGGCGGTGAACGGGAAGAACCCGGGCAGGTTCTCCCGGCGCAGGAACGAGACCAGTGCACCGTGGTCGCGCAGGCGCGGCAGCGCGACGCGGGGGATCTTGTTGCCCGACAGCGACTCGCGGGTCAGCTGCGTGTGGATCTCCCTGTCGCGCACCTTCACGACCTGCTCGTCGCCGGAGTAGGACTCGACCACGCCGGCCCACCCGTCCAGCTGCTTGCGTACGGCGGCGGGCAGGTCGTCGCGCGCCTCCGCGGCCAGCTCGGCGACCTTGCCGTCGCCGACCTCCTCGGCCACGAGCGCGAGGCGCTGGGCCCGTGCCGCCGCCTCGACGAGCCGCTCGGTCTCGGCGTGGTAGCCGCGGACGGTCTCGGTGATCTCCGAGAGGTAGCGCACCCGCTCCGGCGGGACGACCTGAGCGATGCGGGTGGAGAACCGGGTCTCGACGGGACGCAGGGTGCCCTCGGCGACGCCCAGCCCCTTGTCGGCCAGGAGGCCGACGAGGTGCTGGTAGAGCGCGGTCACGCCGTCGTCGTCGAAGGTCGCGGCCGAGGTGCCGAAGACCGGCATGTCGTGGGGCTGCTTGCCGAACGCGCCCTTGTTGCGCACCAGCTGGCGGCCCACGTCGCGCAGCGCGTCCTTGGCGCCACGACGCTCGAACTTGTTGATCGCCACCGCGTCGGCGAAGTCGAGCATGTCGATCTTCTCCAGCTGCGAGGCGGCGCCGAACTCCGGCGTCATGACATAGAGGGAGACGTCGACGTGGGGGATGATCGCCGCGTCGCCCTGGCCGATGCCGGGCGTCTCCACGACGACCAGGTCGTGGCCGGCGGCCTTGAGGATCGCGACCACGTCGTCGAGGCACTCGGGGACCTCGTGGGCCCCACGCGTCGCCAGCGAGCGGAAGAACACCCGGTCGCCGTCGAGGGAGTTCATCCGGATCCGGTCGCCGAGCAGCGCGCCGCCGCCCTTGCGGCGGGTCGGGTCGACCGCGACGACGGCCACCCGCAGCTTGTCCTGCTGGTCGACGCGGAAGCGCCGCACCAGCTCGTCGGTGAGCGAGGACTTGCCCGAGCCGCCGGTGCCGGTGATGCCCAGCACGGGCACCTCGCGACCACCCGCCGCCTCGCGGACGCGCGCGAGGAAGGCCTCGTCGAGGGAGCCGCTCTGGGCGCCGCTGACGGCGCGCGCGGTGGCGGCGCGGTCGCCGGCCAGCACGGCCTCGACGTCGGCCGCGCCGACCTCCCAGACGTCGGTGTCACAGTCCTCCACGATCGTGTTGACCATGCGCACCAGCCCGAGGCGCTGGCCGTCCTCGGGGGAGAAGATCTTCACGCCGGCCGAGGCCAGCCGCGCGATCTCCTCGGGCACGATCACGCCGCCCCCGCCGCCGTACACCCGCACGTGGCCGAGGCCGCGCTCGCGCAGGGACTCGACGAGGTACTCGAAGTACTCCACGTGGCCGCCCTGGTACGACGACACGGCGACCGCCTGCGCGTCCTCCTCGACCACGGCGTCGACGACCTCGCTGACCGCGCGGTTGTGGCCGAGGTGGATGACCTCCGCGCCCTGGCTCTGCAGGATCCGCCGCATGATGTTGATCGAGGCGTCGTGGCCGTCGAAGAGGCTGGACGCGGTCACCACCCGCACCGGGTGCGTGGGGACGTGGAGCGCGGGGGAGTCGGTCACGGGAGGCACCTGCCAGAAATAGTTGGACGTCCTACTATTTCGAGGATACCTGTCCCGGGGCGGGTTCAGGAAGTCGGCTCAGGAGCGGGGCACCTGGGCGACCAGGGTCGCGCCGGCGTCCTCGCCCCCGGGGCCGCCGGCCCACAGGTCGAGCGAGCCGCCGGCCACGGCGATGCGACGCCGCAGCGAGGCAAGCCCGGTCTCGACCGCGTCCTCGGAGAGCCCGCGGCCGTCGTCGGAGACGCGCACCCGCACGAGCTCGTCGGTGATGTGGACGTCGATCTGGGCCGAGCTCGCCTGGGCGTGCCGCGCGATGTTGGACAGCGCCTGGTCCAGGACCTCGCACACGCGGTCCTGGGTGGCCTGCGTCAGGGGGTGGTCGACCGGGCCCTGGAGGTGGACCGTCGGGGTGAAGCCGAGCTCCGGGGCGTGCTGGGCGACGAGGTCGCGCAACGTCGCGCGCAGCGACTGCCGCGGCTGCTCGCGCAGGTCGAAGATCGTGCCCCGGATCGCCCGGATGGTCTGGTCGAGGTCGTGCGCGGTCAGGTCCAGGCGCTCCTTGAGCTCGGGGTCACCCGCCAGCGACCGGCTCTTCTGCAGGTGCAGGCCGGTGGCGAACAGCCGCTGGATGACCACGTCGTGCAGCTCGCGGGCGATCCGGTCGCGGTCGGAGACGACCGCCATCGCCGCGCGGTCCTGCAGGGCCTGCACGCGGTCCATCGCCAGGCCCGCCTGCTCGGCGAAGGCCCCGAGCAGGTCGGTCTCGTGGGAGTCGGGCGCCGCCTGCGCCGGATAGAGCAGCACGAGGATGCTCGGCACCGAGAGGTGCTCGCCGAGCGGGGCCAGCAGCGCGTGCTGGTCGTTGTCGAGGGCGACCTCGCCGGGCTCCTGCGTCTCGGCGACGGCACGCACGGCGGCGTCGAGGAGCTCGGTCGAGCGGCCGTCGAGGACGGGCGTCGCGCCGCCCATCGCGGCGGGGTAGGGCGCGCCGGGCGTCGGCACGGTGATGATCAGGACGCTGCTCGCACCCGACGCCTGGAGCGCGCCGGTGGCGATCATCGCCAGTGCGTCGTCGACGACGAGCGGGGGCTGCAGCTCGGCGGCCAGCCGGCTGCTCTGGTTGAGCCAGATGCGCCGGCGCTCGGCCAGCGAGTCGGCCTGCTGGATCTCCAGGAGGTACGCCGCCACGCCGGCCAGGGCGCGCAGGTCCGGCGCGAGCGTCGGGAGCAGCCTCGCCCGGAGCTCGGTGTCCCCGAGGAGGAGCAGGCCCAGGGTGCGCCCGTGGGAGCGCACCGGGACGCCGATCACCGAGGTGGCGCCGGGGTGGTCGCCCGCGGGGCTGCCGGGGGCGAGCTCGGTGCCGGGCACGTCGTCGTACACCAGCGGCTCGTGGGCGTGGGCGACCTCGTGGAGCAGGCCGGTGCCGAGCGGCATCCGCCCGATCCGCGCTGCCTGCTCAGGCGTGAGGCCGCGGTGGAGGACCTCGCCGATGCCGCCGCTGCGGTCGAGGATCGCGAGGGCGGCGCAGCCCAGGCCGCTCAGGCCGCACGCGGCGTCGAGCAGGCGCTCGAGGCTCTGCGTGCGGGTGCCCCCGGAGGAGATCCGGGCGATCGCGTCGGCGAGCGACAGGGCGCGTCCTGCGCCGTGGTCAGACTCGGGCGTGCGCATCGGAGCTCTCCGACTGCAGTGCGGCGAGGCTCTGACGAGTGGCCGCGGGGGTCACGTCGCCCACCGCCCGCCCGCTGAGGTGGTCGGTGCGGAGGCGCAGGTAGAGGTTGCGCGTGCCGCCGGCCCACGGGCCCTCGGGAGCCTGCTCGCGGATGGCCCGGATGGTGCGCGGGTTGGTCTCCACCGAGCAGCGGCCGCGGCAGACGACGCTCCAGCCGCTGCGGGAGGAGGACGCGACGTCGTCGATCTCCAGCGCCACGACGGCGTCCCGCCCGTGGGTGCCGAGCAGGCTGTAGGAGGAGGTGCGGACGACGACCGTGTCGTCGAAGAGGCTGTAGTTGACCGGGACGATGTGCGGGCCCTCCGGGGTCACGATCGCGATGCGCGCGACGGAGCCGGCGGCGAGGAGCTCGAGGCACTCCTGCCGGGACAGCTCTCGTGAGTCGACCACCGAGACCCCTTCCGGAACGTTGGCGTCACACAAGTATCTCGTCGGGCGGACCGCGCCGCACTGTCCGATGGTCCCGAGGGGTACCCCTCTTCACCGGGTCTGTGGTCACCCCCTTCCGGACGAGTGGGGGTGGTCGGGCCGACGAACGGCGTGGCCCCCCCGGCCCCACGACCCACGACCATGGTCACGAAACGGACGAAAGCGGACGCTCCGGCCTCAGCCGACGGAGGGGCCGGGGCGCGAGACCAGCTTGCGCGCCATGCGCACGCCGGGCAGTCCCTCCAGCTGGGTGACGGTGGCGTTGAGCTGGGCGATCGACCCGTTCATCAGGCCCAGCGCCGGGGCGGTCGCCTCGAGCACGGGGAGGGCCTGGTCGATCTGCACGGTGACCTGCTCCATCAGCTCGACGGCCCGCCGGATGTCCTCGAAGCCGCTGCGCAGCTCGGCCAGGAGGCCGTCGTCGACCGCGTCGGCGACCGCCGCCAGCAGTCGCTGCACGGTGCGCGCGGTGAGCCAGACCTCGGCCAGCACCGCCGCCGTCTGGGCCCTCAGCAGGTCCAGGTCCACGCGAGGCACGGGCAGTCTCGCCAGGCCCGCACTGTGCCATGATTGAAACACGTTCCAGTTTTCCCGTCTCGTCGAGAGGAGCGCCCGTGACCGCGCCACCGACCCCCGTCGTGGAGGGCTGGTTCACCACCGCCGACGACGACGGAGAGGCGCCCGCCCTGCTCGGCGGACGTTGTACCACCTGCGGGTCGGTGTCCTTCCCGCCGCCCACCTCCGACAGCGGCTACTGCCCCGACCCGGCGTGCCCCGGCGACGCGTTCGAGACGGTCCCGCTCTCGCGGCGGGGCACCGTGTGGTCCTACACCGACGCGCGCTACCAGCCGCCGCCGCCGTACCGTCCGCGCCACGGGGAGGGAGAGGACTACGTCCCCTTCGCGCTCGCGGCCGTCGAGCTCGCCGAGGGCATCGTCGTCCTCGGCCAGGTCGCCGACGGCTACGGCGTCGAGGACCTGCGGGTCGGCAGCGAGGTCGAGCTGGTCGTCGAGCCGCTCTACGCCGACGAGGCCGGCGAGCGCCTGGTCTGGCGCTGGAAGCCGGTCGTCGAGCTGGGCGAGGAGACGGACCAGTGAGCACTGTGAGCACAGGGAGCCACGACGTCGCCGTCCTCGGGGTCGGCATGCACCCCTGGGGCAAGTGGGGCCGCCCCTTCCACGAGTACGCCGTGGTCGCCGCGCGCGCTGCGCTCGCCGACGCCGGCATCGGCTGGCCCGAGGTCGACCTGGTCGTCGGCGGCGAGACCGTCCGCAACGGCTACGCCGGCTACGTCGCCGGAGCGACCTTCGCCCAGGCCCTCGGCTGGAACGGCGCCCGCGTCGCCACGTCGTACGCCGCCTGCGCGACCGGGGCGCAGGCGATCGACACCGCGCGGGCCCGCATCCTCGCGGGGCTCAGCGACGTGGCCCTGGTGGTCGGCGCCGACACCACGCCCAAGGGGTTCCTCAAGCCCAACGCGGGGGAGCGCTGGGACGACCCCGACTGGCTGCGCTTCCACGTGCTCGGCATGACCAACCCGATGTACTTCGCGCTCTACGCCCGCCGCCGGATGGACCTCTACGGCGCGACGGCCGAGGACTTCGCGCAGGTGAAGGTCAAGAACGCGCAGGCGGGGTTGAGCAACCCCAACGCCCGCTTCCGCAAGGAGGTGTCGGTCGAGGACGTCCTGGCCTCGCCGATGGTGAGCGACCCGCTGCACCTGCTGGACATCTGCGCCACCTCCGACGGCGCGGCCGCCGTCCTGCTCACCAGCATGGAGTTCGCCCGCTCGCGCGGGCTGGCGGACCCCGTGCGCGTGCGGGCGGTCTCGACGGTCACGCCGACCTATCCGCAGACCGTCATCGACATGCCGTTGTTCTCCACCGAGAGCACGCACGCGCTCGCGCCCGGCCAGCGCACGTTCAAGCAGTCGATCGGCGACGCGGCCTACGAGGAGGCCGGCATCGGCCCCGACGAGGTCGACGTGGCGGAGGTCTACGACCTGTCGACCGCGCTCGAGCTCGACTGGATCGAGGACCTCGGCCTGTGCGGCGAGGGCGAGGCCGAGCAGCTGCTCCGCCGCGGCGACACCGCGCTGGGCGGTCGGCTCCCGGTCAACCCCTCGGGTGGGCTGGCGTGCTTCGGCGAGGCGGTCCCGGCCCAGGCGCTGGCCCAGGTCTGCGAGCTCACCTGGCAGCTGCGCGGCCAGGCGACCGGTCGCCAGGTCGAGGGAGCCCGGGTCGGCATCACCGCCAACCAGGGGCTCTTCGGTCACGGCTCGTCGGTGCTGCTCTCCAGCTGAGCGGTGGCCTCCTGCGACTCGGCCACCAGCCGCTCCCCGAGCGGGGTGAGGCTCAGCGCCAGGCGCACCACCCGCGGGGTGGTCCCGTCGGCGTTGGCCCGGGCCAGCGCGCGCAGCACGAGCGGGTCGGCCAGCAGGGCCTGGAAGTAGTCACCGAGGTGGTCCCCGGCCGCCTCGGTCCGCACCAGCCCGAGCGAGATCAGCCGGGCGACGTACGTCGGCGTGAGGTCGGGCAGCGCGACCCCGGCCAGCCGGCCGATCCGCGAGGCGTTCTCCAGCACCGGCTCGCCGGCGGCGCCGGTGTGCGGGCGGGTCCAGATGTGCACGAGCGGCACGTGACGGAGCGTGGCGAGGCGCTCGAGCACGAGGGCCTCGTCGGGGACGAGCACGGCGACGGCGCGGGCGAGCAGGGCGCGGGCGGCGGTCTCCTCGTCCTGGCCGCGGGCGTCGCGGAGGAGCGCGCGCAGGCCCTCGCCCGGCGTGGGCAGTCCCTCGTCGCTCACGGTCACCCCACGACCTCCCGTCCCTCGGGCTGAAACTAGGTGCCCGGCGTCGACCGGCGCAGGTGAATGGCGCGGTATCCGGATTCCGGCGGAACCTGGACCGTAGGCTGGGGGCGTGATGACCCGATGACGCGCCTGACCCGCGCCGAGAGCCAGGCCCAGACCCGGCAGCGGCTGGTCGAGGTGGCGCGCGACCTGTTCCTCAGCGAGGGCTACGGCCGCACGTCGCTGGAGCGGGTGGCCGAGGAGGCCGGCTTCTCCAAGGGCGCGGTCTACTCCAACTTCGGCGGCAAGGACGACCTGTGCCTCGCGGTCCTCGACTCGATCCAGGGCGAGGTCGCCGACGCGGTGCTCCACGCGCTGGGCGACGCCGCGACGTTCGAGGAGGCGCTGGCCGCCTTCGACCTGTGGGCCGACAAGCGGCTCGGCGACCCCGACTGGTCGGCCCTCGAGGCCGAGTTCGCCGCCCGCAGCCGGCGTGACCCCGTCCTGCGCGCGGCGCTGCGCGAGCGCAACGCGCGGCTGCACACGATGCTGGCCGGCGCGCTCGCCGGCACGGCCGACCGCCACGCCCTGGCCTTCCGCATCCCGGTGGAGGAGGCGGCGCACGCCCTGCTCAGCATGGCGATCGGCCTCGGTCTGCAGCGCGCGATCACGCCCACCCTCCAGGTCGGCACGATCACCGACGTGGCGCGAGCCCTGGTGGAGGAGCTGCCCCGCGGGTCCTGAGGGACTCGTGGGAGCACCTCACCTGGACCTAGGTCCCACCAAGACGGGAAGGACTGCCCACCGCATCGGAGAGTAAAGCCGGTCATGATTGACCCCAGGCCGGTTGCCTCTCCCAACAACTGGACGTGATGTCTCTGTTCTGGCACGCGGACTCTCCCACCGCGTGATGAGACCCACTCGGGCCGATCCTCTCGAGGATCGGCCCGAGATCTTTTTCGGCCGGCATGCCACTGGGCTGGACCTCTCCACGGCTAACATGACCGTGACCGCTGTCACCGGCCGAAACGAAGGTTCCACATGAGCGTCGTACGCGTGTTCCTCCTGGACGACCACGAGGTCGTCCGTCGTGGG
>CAZKZQ010000195.1:0-7818 GCA_964557235.1 uncultured Nocardioidaceae bacterium | reverse complement strand
CGGTGTGGGTGATCGTCGCCGCCGCGAGCGCCATCTCGCTCGGCACCTACTCCGGTGGCTGGCGCATCATGCGCACCCTCGGTCGCCGCATCATCCACCTCGACCCCCCGCGCGGCTTCGCCGCCGAGTCGGTCGCGGCGGGCGTGCTCTACACCACCGCCTTCGTCTTCGAGGCCCCGATCTCGACCACCCACACCATCACCTCCGCGGTGATGGGTGTCGGCGCCACCAAGCGGGTCTCGGCGGTCCGCTGGGGCGTCGCGAAGAACATCGTCGGCGCCTGGGTCCTCACCTTCCCGGCCGCCGGCTTCATGGCCGCGCTCTGCTACTGGGTGCTCCGCCTCTTCCAGCTCCCCTGACGTTTGGCCCCGTGCTGAGCAGCAGCCGCCGGCATCCACCGCTCCGGCGGCGTACTCCGCCGTACGGGTGGTGGATCGGTCGGGTCAGCAGCACGTACGGCGGAGTACGCGCGGATGGCGGGCGGTGGAGCGCGCGTGCGGCTCAGGCGTCGAGGGTGAGGCGGTAGCCGAGGCCTCGGATCGTCTTGAGCTGGAGCGGGGCGCGCAGGCGCGAGCGCAGCCGGCGTACGTGGACGGCGATCGCGTTGCTCGACGGCACGCGCTCGGCACCCTCGGCGAGCGCGTCGCGCAGCTCGAGGTGGGAGACGACCCGGTCGGAGCGGAGCAGGAGCAGCTCGAGCAGCCGGAACTCCTTGAGGCCCAGCCCGGCGACCTCGGCGTCGTCGAGGTGCACCGTGTGCGCGAGCGGGTCCAGTCGGAGCGGCCCGAGCAGCAGCGGCTCGCGCGGTGTCGTCCGCGGCAGGGCGGCGGTGACCTTGACCGCGACCTCGTGGGCGGACCAGGGGCGGTCGACCGTGCCGGTGGCGCCCTGCAGCAGGGCGGCGCCGACGGGGCCGAGGTCGGGCTCGCCGCCGATGCCGAGCAGGATCGGCTGGTCCCCGCTCCGGCGTACGGCGGCCACGAACTCGCCGAGGTCGAGGTCCGGCAGCAGCGGGGCGACGAGCAGGGCGTCCGGGTTGAAGACGCCGTACTCCACCAGCGCGTCGGTGGCCCGCGCCGACACGTGCACGGCGAAGCCCTCGGTGGTCAGGGCCTCGAGGGCCTCACCCTCGGGGCAGGGGTCGACGACGAGGAGGCGTACTCCGGGGATCATCGTGATCTCGACTGGTCGCTCGCTGCGCTCGCTGCTCGATCACCGACGCCGGCTCAGCCGAAGCGCCCGGAGATGTAGTCCTCGGTGCGCTTGTCGCGGGGCTGGCGGAAGATGTTGGTGGTCAGGTCGTACTCCACGAGCAGGCCGGTGCGGCTGCCGCTGGTCTCGTCGGCCAGGGCGGTGAAGAACGCCGTGCGGTCGGCGACGCGGGCCGCCTGCTGCATGTTGTGGGTGACGATGATGATCGTGTAGTCCTCGCGCAGCTCGAGCATGCAGTCCTCGATGCGGGAGGTCGCGATCGGGTCGAGCGCGGAGCACGGCTCGTCCATGAGGATCACGTCGGGCCGCACCGCGAGCGTGCGCGCGATGCACAGGCGCTGCTGCTGGCCGCCGGAGAGGCCGTACGCCGACTGCTTGAGCTTGCCCTTGACCTCGTCCCAGAGCGCGGCCTTGGTGAGGCACTCCTCGACCAGGTCGTCCATGCCGGACTTGCCGCCCTCGACCTTCATGCCGATCGACTTGGGGCCGAAGGCGATGTTGTCGTAGATCGACTTGGGGAACGGGTTGGGCTTCTGGAACACCATGCCGATGCGGCGGCGCACGTCGATCGGGTCGACGTCGGAGCCGTAGACGTCCTGGCCGTGATAGGTGATCAGGCCCTCGACGCGGGCGTCCGGGACGGTGTCGTTCATCCGGTTGAGCGAGCGCAGCAGGGTGGACTTGCCGCAGCCCGAGGGGCCGATGAGCGCGGTGATCTCGTTCTTGCCGAAGTCCAGGCTGACGCTGGTGAGCGCACGGAAGTCGCCGTAGAACACGTCGACGCCCTGGACCGACATGACCGGGTCCGGCTGGGCCGGCAGCTCACGGATGTGGCCGTGGCGCCCCGGGTGGTCGAGCACCGCGGTGTCGACGGTCGTGCTCGGCGAGTGCTCGCTCGGGCTGAAGGTGCGCAGGGCCGGCATGCTGCGCGCCGCACCGGGGTGGTGTGCGGTCGTGCGGGTCGTGCGGGTCGCGGTCGTGTAGGTCGCCACGGGGGGTCACCAACGCTCTCGATCGACATGGGGGTCCACTGACCCTCCTGACGGTAGGGAACGTGCGTGAACCGGCACCCCGTTCGAGGTGAACGCCAGGTGAACGACGCCAGTCGGTCCCGAGCGGACCTCAGCGCCCGCTGGGGGCGTCCAGCCGGTCGATCGCGACGATCCGGCCGTGGCGGTGGTGGACGACGACGGCGGCGGCGGGGTCCATCGGGGTGGGCTCGAGCCCGAGCGTCTCCATCACGATCGGGAGGACCGGACGGTGCGTGCACAGAACGGCGGGCTTGCGCTCCTCGAGCAGGTGGGCCACCTCCGCGACGACGGAGTCGGGGGTCGCGTCCTCCTCGCTGAGCGCGTCGGTGACCTCGACGTCCAGGCCGCGCTGGGCGGCGTACGGCGCCACGGTGCGCCAGCACCGGTCGCTGCTGGAGGAGACGACGTGCTTGACGCCGTACGCCTGGAGCGCGGGGACCAGGCGCTCGGCCTGCCGCGCTCCGACCGCGGTCAGCGGACGACGGCGGTCGTCGCCCTTGAAGCGGCTGCGGGAGCGCGCCTCCGCATGGCGTACGACGACCAGCGGCACGCTGCGGCGCTCGAAGGGCAGCGCCTCGGCCAGCGTGCCCCGGTCGTAGTCGTAGGTGAGCAGGTCCACGGCCTCGGCCACCGGCACCCACCGGACGTCGTCGACCTCGGCGTTGGGCACCCAGCCGGAGACGTCCGCGTCGCCGAGCGCGCGACCGACCCAGTAGTGCACGTGCTTGAGCCGGCCGGTGCCGTTCTCGACGAGGTAGGCCTGCGAGCCGAGCGCGGGACCGAGGCGGATCCGGACGCCGGTCTCCTCGAGCACCTCGCGCACGGCGGCCGTGCGGACCGGTTCGCGCAGCTCGAGCTTGCCCTTGGGGAAGGACCAGTCGTCGTACTTGGGGCGGTGGACGAGGAGGACCTCGGTGGTGCCGCGACGTCGGCGGAGGGTGACCGCGCCGGCGGCGACGACCGGACCACGTGGTGGCATGCGGCTAGTGTCACATCACCCCCGATCCCTGGAGGAAGCACCCGATGGCACGACGTCTGGCCCCGCTCGTCGCAGGGGTCCTCGTGGTGGTCGTGGTGGCCGCAGCGGCGGGGTGGTGGTTCCTCGGGCGCGGGCCGACGGGGCCGTTCGCGGACGCGATGCGCACGTTGCCCGCCGACAGCCTGCGGCTCGGCTTCACCGACTGGGCCGCGGTGACCCGCGAGCTGGACGCGCCGCGCGGCGACGACGCGCTGGACGGCGACGAGCTCGACGACTTCATCACGCGCACCTATGACGCCGACCTCACCACGACGTCCGCGGTGGTGGAGTCGTTCGCGGGGCTGCAGGCCAACTACGGCATCACGCCCGCCGACGCGGAGTGGGAGGCCTACGGCCAGGCGCGTGACGGCGCGGTCGACGTGCTGCGGTTGCGCGACGGCGTCGACCTCGACGACCTCACCGACAACCTCGCGCAGGCGGGCTATGCACGGCCCGACGACGAGGACGGCGTGTGGGTGGGCGACGGCGACCTCGTCGCAGGCTTCGACGAGCCGCTCACCACGATGCAGAAGAACGTCGCGGTCGTGCACGACCGGCGGCTGCTGCTGATGTCCGACGACACGACGTTCCTCGAGCAGGCGCTGCCCGTGCTGTCCGGTGACGACGAGTCGGTGATGGACACCGACGGCGTGCCCGAGCTGGTCGAGGCGGTGGGTGAGGCCCGCTCCGCGCAGCTGTGGGTGGGCGACTTCGTGTGCGAGGACCTCGCGATGTCCAAGGCCGACACGACCGACCAGCAGGAGGCCGACCGGCTCGTCGCGGCGGCCGGTGGCGTGCACCCGCTCGACGGGCTGGTCCTCGCGCGGGGCGACGGTCGCCGGGCGACGGTGGGGATGTGGTTCGAGTCCGACGCGCAGGCCGACGACGACCTCCAGCCCCGCACCGACCTCGCCCGCGGGGCGGCCCCCGGCCAGGGCGGCACCTTCGGCGAGCGGTTCGAGGTCACCAAGGCCGTGCAGGACGGCCGGCTCGTCCGTCTGGACCTCAGGACCAGCGCGGACGCGCCGGTGATGTCCGACCTCGGCCAGGGCTCGGTCCTCTTCGCGACCTGCTGACCGCAGGACCCGCCTCGTCCGGGTGCGGACGCGCCAGAGCGCGTCCGCGAGCGGACGAGGCGGTCAGCCCTTGCGGCGGCGGGTGTGCTGGATCAGCCAGTCCTGCAGGTCGAGCAGCGGCTGGCCGTCGGCGTCGGTCGAGCGGCGCTCCCAGCTGCCGTCCTGCTGCAGGTGCCAGGCCGACGTGCCCTCGTCGAACGCCTTGTCGAGCACGAGCGCGACCTCGTCGAGCGACGTCGAGCTCGGCAGCGGGGTCAGCACCTCCACCCGGCGGTCGAGGTTGCGGTGCATGAGGTCCGCGGAGCCGATCAGCACCTCGGGGTCGCCGCCGTTCTCGAACCAGAAGACCCGGCTGTGCTCGAGGAACCGGCCGAGGATCGACCGGACCTCGATGTTGTCGCTCATGCCCGGCACGCCGGGCCGCAGCGCGCAGATGCCGCGGGTCAGCAGCTGCACGGGGACCCCGATGATCGACGCGCGGTAGAGCGCGTCGATGACGGCCTCGTCGACGACCGAGTTGGCCTTGATCCGGATGCGCGCCGGCCGTCCGGCCTCGAAGTGGTTGACCTCGTGCTCGATCCGCGCGATCAGCCCGTCGCGCACGGAGTGCGGCGCGACCAGCAGGTGCTCGTACGACGGGTGGCGGGCATAGCCGGACAGGTTGTTGAACAGGTGGGCCACGTCGTCGGTGATCCCGGGGTCGGTGGTGAGCAGACCGAGGTCCTCGTAGAGCCGCGCGGTCTTGGGGTTGTAGTTGCCGGTGCCGAGGTGGGCGTAGCGCCGGATGCCGTCGGGCTCGTCGCGGACGATCATCGAGAGCTTGCAGTGGGTCTTGAGACCGATCAGGCCGTAGACCACGTGGCAGCCCGACTGCTCGAGCTTGCGCGCCCACTTGATGTTGGCCCGCTCGTCGAACCTCGCCTTGATCTCGACGATGACGAGGACCTCCTTGCCGGCCTCGGCGGCGTCGATGAGGGCCTCGATGATCGGGGAGTCACCCGAGGTGCGATAGAGCGTCTGCTTGATCGCGAGCACCTGCGGGTCGGCCGCCGCCTGCTCGATGAACCGCTGCACCGACGTGCTGAACGAGTCGTAGGGGTGGTGCAGCAGCACGTCGCGTGCACGGACGGCGGTGAAGATGTCGACCGGCGAGGCCGACTCCACCTCGGCCAGCGACGCGTGCGTGGAGGGCAGGAACGCCGGGTACTTCAGCTCGGCCCGGTCGAGGTCGGCGATCGCGTTGAGCCCGGTCAGGTCGAGCGGGCCGGGCACGGCCACCACCTCGGCGGCGCTCATGCCCAGCTCGGTGACCAGCAGGTCGAGCACGTGGTGGTCGATGCTCTCCTCGACCTCGAGGCGCACCGGCGGGCCGAACCGCCTGCGCTGCAGCCCCTTCTCCAGGGCGTGCAGGAGGTTCTCGGCGTCGTCCTCCTCGACCTCGAGGTCCTCGTTGCGGGTGACCCGGAAGGTGTGGACGGTGACGACCTGCATGCCGGGGAACAGCGGCTTGAGGTGCTCGGCGATGACGTCCTCGACGGGCACGAAGCGCTGCTCGTCGACGGCGATGAAGCGAGCCAGCTTGGGCGGCACCTTGACGCGGGCGAAGTGCTCCTTGCCCGTCTTGGGGTTGCGCACGAGCACGGCGAGGTTGAGCGAGAGCCCGGAGATGTAGGGGAACGGGTGCGCCGGGTCGACGGCCAGCGGCGTCAGCACCGGGAAGATCCGGTCCTTGAACAGCTTCTTGAGCCGCCGCTGCTCCTCGCGCTCGAGGTCGTTCCAGCGCAGCAGCTGGATGTGCTCGTGGGCCAGCGCGGGCACGATCTTGTCGCGGAAACAAGAAGCATGGCGCTGCATGAGCTCGGTCGTGGTCTGCCAGATCATGTCCAGCACCTCGCGGGGCTGCAGCCCCGAGGCGCTGGGCACGGCCAGTCCCGCGGCCATGCGGCGCTTGAGGCCGGCCACGCGGACCATGAAGAACTCGTCGAGGTTGGAGGCGAAGATCGCGGCGAACCGCACCCGCTCCAGCAGGGGGACGGACTCGTCCTCCGCCAGCTCGAGGACGCGCTGGTTGAAGCGCAGCCACGAGAGCTCGCGGTCCAGGAACCGGTCGTCGGGCAGCTCACCCGCGGTGACGTCGTACGCCGGGTCGACGTCGAAGACGTCCACCCCCAGGGGAGTCGCCACGACGTCGTCCTGGGTGACGGCCTCCGTGAGGGACTCGCGCAGCAGGGACGTCTCGGTGGTCATGTGGTCATCGTCCCACCCTCTGGTGAACCGGGGGTGAACTCGTGCTCGCTACCGTTCTGCCCATGCCTGATCAGCACCGCGCCAGCGCCCGTCGTACTCCCGGGAGCCTGCTCGAGGTCGCCCGCGCCCGGGGCGCCTCCGCCAAGGCCCTCGCGACCGCACGGCTGCTCGCCCAGCCCCCGGCCCGCCTGCGTCCGCTCGCCGGCCGCCCGGTGCGGATCGACGGCCACGAGCTGTCGGTCCAGTCCCAGCTGATGCTGCGGCTCATGCGCATCACGGGGGAGAAGGGCGCCGAGGTGTACGCCGACGTGGAGCGCGGCCGCGCCACGGTCCTGCGGCAGGCACGGATGGTCGCGGGCAGCTGGCCGGTCGGTCAGGTGCACGAGCGCACCGTGCGCGGCGCGGACGGGCCGCGTCCCGCCCGCCTGTACGTCCCCCGCGGCGTCGTCGACCCGGGCCCGCTGATGGTGTTCTTCCACGGCGGCGGGATGGTCTACGGCGACCTCGACAGCCACGACGGCGTGTGCCGCTTCCTCGCCGACCAGGCGGGTGTGCGGGTGCTCTCGGTCGACTACCGGCTCGCTCCCGAGGACTCCTTCCCGGCCGGGGTGGACGACGCCTGGGCGGCGTTCGAGTGGGTGGCGAGCAACGCCGCCGACTACGGCGCCGACCCGGCCCGGCTCGTCGTGGGGGGCGACTCGGCGGGCGGCTACCTCGCGGCTGCCACCGCCATCAAGGCCGCGCAGGAGCAGGTCCCGCTGGCGTTCCAGCTGCTGATCTACCCGATGACCGAGCAGCTGTCGAAGCGCCCGAGCCGGGAGAGGTTCGGCAAGGGCTTCTACCTCACCAAGGCGTTCATGGACCGCTGCGAGCACGCCTACCTCGACGGCGCGGACCCGACCGACCCCCGTGCCTCGGTCCTGTACGCCGACCTCGGCAAGGACGTGGTCGCGCACCTCGCGCCGGCGTACCTCGTGACGGCGGGGTTCGACCCGCTGCGCGACGAGGGCGAGGCCTATGCCCGCCGCCTCGAGGAGGCCGGCGCGACCGTGGAGTACCGCCTGGAGCCGGGCGAGGTCCACGGCTTCGCCAACATGCTGTCCTTCGAGAGCCCGGCGCTGGACGCGATGCGTCGCTGCGCGGCAGCGGTCAAGGCTGCCGTCGGGTGACCGATCGCTTGTACTGCACGTGGGTGTCGCGGTCGGCGTGGGCGAACCCGAACCGCTCGTACATC
>CAZKZQ010000194.1:0-7830 GCA_964557235.1 uncultured Nocardioidaceae bacterium | reverse complement strand
TCAAGGGCAACGACATCGAGCGGTTCTACCGCTACGGCCTGCTCGCCAACCCCGACCTGCGCATCTACAAGCCGTGGCTCGACGCCGACTTCGTCGCGGAGCTGGGCGGCCGGGCCGAGATGAGCCAGTGGCTCACCGAGCGCGACCTGCCCTACCGCGACTCCAAGGAGAAGGCCTACTCCACCGACGCCAACATCTGGGGCGCGACCCACGAGGCCAAGACGCTGGAGCACCTCGACGTGTCGCTGGAGACCGTCGAGCCGATCATGGGCGTCCGGTTCTGGGACCCCTCGGTGGCTATCGAGACCGAGGACGTGACCATCGCCTACGAGGCGGGCCGTCCCGTCGCGATCAACGGCAAGCGCTTCGACGATGCGGTCGCACTGGTCCACGAGGCCAACACCATCGGCGGCCGCCACGGGCTGGGCATGTCCGACCAGATCGAGAACCGCATCATCGAGGCCAAGTCGCGCGGCATCTACGAGGCGCCCGGCATGGCGCTCCTCTGGATCGCCTACGAGCGCCTGCTCAACGCGATCCACAACGAGGACACGATCGCCAACTACCACGCGGAGGGCCGTCGGCTCGGCGTCCTGCTCTACCAGGGCCGCTGGCTCGACCCGCAGGCGCTGATGCTGCGCGAGGCCCTCCAGCGCTGGGTCGCCTCGCTGGTCACCGGCGAGGTGACGCTGCGACTGCGTCGCGGCGAGGACTACTCGATCCTGCGCACCGACGGGCCGTCGTTCTCCTACCACCCCGACAAGCTGTCGATGGAGCGCACTGCCAACGCCGCGTTCGGCCCGACCGACCGCATCGGCCAGCTCACCATGCGCAACCTCGACATCGCCGACTCGCGCAGCAAGCTCGAGGCCTACGCCGCCCAGCCCGAGGACCAGGGTCACGTGCTGGTCGAGCACGGCACGCTGTTCGGTGAGCTCGAGCAGGGGGGCGCCGTCCGCATCGCCGACAACCCGGCCGCCGAGGGCTCCGACGACGACAGCGCCCTCGACGCCGCCGCCATGGAGTTCGGCACCGACTGACCACCGCTGGTCGAGGTGCGAGGGCGAAGCCCGAGCCTCGAGACCACGCGCACCGACACACCGACTAGAAAGGCGCCATGAACTCCCACGAGTCCGGCACCACCCAGTCCGGCAAGCTCTGGGGCGGCCGGTTCGCCGGCGGCCCGAGCCCCGAGCTCGAGGCCCTGTCGAAGTCCACCCACTTCGACTGGCGCCTGGCGCCCTACGACCTCGCGGGCTCCCGTGCCCACGCACGCGTGCTGGCGAGCGCCGGCCTGCTCGACGACGCCGAGCTCGCCGGGATGCTCGAGGGTCTCGCCGAGCTGGGCCGACGGGTCGCGGCGGGGGAGTTCGTCGCCGCCGACAGCGACGAGGACGTGCACGGGGCCCTGGAGCGCGGGCTGGTCGAGATCCTCGGGCCCGAGCTCGGGGGCAAGCTGCGCGCCGGCCGCAGCCGCAACGACCAGGTGGCCACGCAGTTCCGGCTCTTCCTCCGCGACCACGCACGCGTGGTGGGCGGGCTGGTCCTCGACCTGGTCGACGCGCTCGCGGGGCAGGCCGAGACGCACCTGGGCGCGATCATGCCGGGGCGCACCCACCTGCAGTCGGCCCAGCCCGTGCTGCTCTCGCACCACCTGCTCGCCCACGCGTGGCCGCTGGTCCGCGACGTCCAGCGCATCCGTGACTGGGACGCCCGCGTCGCGGTCGACTCGCCCTACGGCTCGGGTGCGCTCGCCGGATCGAGCCTCGGCCTGGACCCGATGGCGGTCGCCGCCGACCTGGGCTTCGACTCCTCGTCGGCCAACTCGATCGACGGCACGGCCTCGCGCGACTTCGTCGCCGAGCTCGCGTTCGTGCTCGCGATGATCGGCGTCGACGTGTCGCGTCAGGCGGAGGAGGTCATCCTCTGGGCCACCAAGGAGTTCGGCTTCGTCACCCTCGACGACGGCTTCTCGACCGGGTCGAGCATCATGCCGCAGAAGAAGAACCCCGACATCTCCGAGCTCGCGCGCGGCAAGGCGGGCCGCGTGATCGGCAACCTGGCCGGGCTCATGGCCACCCTCAAGGCCCTGCCGCTGGCCTACAACCGCGACCTGCAGGAGGACAAGGAGCCGGTCTTCGACTCGCTCGACACCCTCGAGGTCCTGCTCCCTGCGTTCGCGGGACAGATGGCGACCCTCACCTTCCACACCGACCGTCTCGCCGAGCTCGCCCCGCAGGGCTTCTCGCTCGCCACCGACGTCGCCGAGTGGCTCGTGCGGCAGGGCGTCCCGTTCCGCGAGGCGCACGAGATCGCCGGTGCCTGCGTGCGCGTCTGCGAGCAGCGGGGCATCGAGCTCGCCGACCTCACCGACGCCGACTTCGACGCGATCGACGAGCGGCTCACCCCCGAGGTGCGCGACGTGCTGACCGCCGAGGGCTCGGTCGCCTCCCGCGACGGCCGTGGCGGCACCGCTCCGGTGCGGGTGGCCGAGCAGCTGGCCGAGCTGCGCGAGGAGACCGACCGCCTCCGCGCATGGCTGTCCTGAGCGACCTGCTCGCCGGGCCGTCGCTCGAGGTCGCCCCGCTCCTGCTCGGTGCGGTGCTGCGGCACGACCACCCCGACGGGCCGGTCGCCGTGCGCCTCTCCGAGGTGGAGGCGTACGCCGGCGCCGACGACCCCGGCTCCCACGGCTTCCGCGGGCCGACGGCGCGCAACCGGGTCATGTTCGGACCACCCGGGCACCTCTACGTCTACTTCGTCTACGGCATGCACCACTGCGCCAACGTCGTGACCGGTCCCGACGGGGAGTGCGGTGCCGTCCTCGTCCGGGCCGGCGAGGTGGTCGAGGGGATCGAGCTCGCCCGCGCGCGACGCCCACGTGCGAAGGACGTCGAGCTCGCGCGTGGGCCGGCCAGCCTCTGCCGCGCCCTCGGCATCGGTCCCGACCACAACGGCGCCGACGTGACGCAGGGACCCCTGACCCTGGCCCTGCCCGCGTCGCCCGCACGCCCTGTCACGACGGGACCCCGGGTCGGGCTGCGTCACGCGGCCGACCGCCCGTGGCGCTTCTGGGTCGAGGGTGACCCGACGGTCAGCCGCTACGTCCCGGCCAAGCCGCGCCCGCGGGCCTGATCACCCGATCCAGGCGGCGACCCGGCGCGCGATCTCGGTGCCCTGGTCCTCCTGCACGAAGTGCCCACCGGGCAGTCGGTCGTGCGGCTGGCCCTGCGCCCCGGGCACGTGCTGCTGGAGCGGACGGTCCGCGCGGCCGAGGATCGGGTCACCGGCGCCGAACAGCGTGAGGAACGGCTTCTCCCAGCGACCGAGCTCGTCCCAGGCCGCGCGGTTCGCCGGCACGGCCGGGTCGTCCGGCGAGGTCGGCACCAGCGCGGGGAAGGCACGCGCCCCCGCCTTGTATGCCGCGCTGGGGTACGGCGCGTCGTACGCCGCGCGCTCCTCGCGCGTCAGCTTCCGCCGGCAGCCCACGTCGACGATCCGTCCGACCGGGAGCACGGGGGAGTGGAGGGCGAACGCCCGCCACACGTGGAACGCCGGCGGGGTACGACGGTCGGCGGTCGGCAGGAAGCCGTTGGCCACGACGACGCGGGCGAAGCGGTCGGGGTGCTCGGCCACCAGGCGCAGCCCGATCAGCGAGCCCCAGTCCTGGCAGATGAGCGTGATGCCGCTCAGGTCGACGGCCTCGAGCCACGACGCCATCCAGTCGACGTGCCCCTGATAGCTGTAGGCCCGGCGGTCGGTCGGCTTGTCCGAGCGGCCGAACCCGACCAGGTCGGGCGCGACGGCCCGCAGCCCCGCGCCGGTGAGCACGGGCACCATGTGGCGGTACAGGTAGGACCACGACGGCTCGCCGTGCAGCATCAGCACGGGTGCGGCGTCCCGCGGTCCCTCGTCGAGGTGGTGCACCCTCAGCCCGTCGACGTCGGTGTAGTGCGGCGCGAAGTCGTAGCCCGGCAGGTCCGAGAACCGCTCGTCGGGCGTGCGCAGGACATCGGGGGTGGTGGATCGGCTCAGCACCGCAGGAGGCTAGCGCGGAGCGCTGCGAGGGGTTTGGGATGATGACCTCCGTGACCCACGAGACCACCGATCCCCAGCTCGCCGCGGACGTCGACGCCTGCTGCCGCCTCACCGGCGAGTTCACGCTCCGCTCCGGGCAGGTCGCGTCGGAGTACTTCGACAAGTACCTCTTCGAGGCCCAGCCGGCACTCCTGTCGCGGGTGGTCGACCAGATGGTCGGTCTGGTCCCCGACGGCACCGAGCTGCTCGGCGGCCTCGAGCTCGGCGGTGTCCCGATCGCCACGGTCCTCAGCGCGCGCACCGACCTCCCGTCGCTGTTCGTGCGCAAGAAGGCCAAGGACTACGGCACCTGCAAGCTCGCCGAGGGTCCCGACGTCGCCGGCAAGCGGGTCACGCTCGTCGAGGACGTCATCACCACCGGCGGTGCGGTCCGTGACGCCACGCGCGCGCTGCGCGACCTGGGGGCCGTCGTCGAGGTGGTCGTCTGCGCGATCGACCGCAGCCCCGAGGGCACCAACCCGCTGGACGACGTCGGCCTCGAGGTGCGTCCCGTGCTGACCAAGGCCCAGCTCGACTCCGCGCGCTCGGCCGCCGGGAGCGTGTGAGCGTGCACGTCC
Organism: uncultured Nocardioidaceae bacterium; assembly: GCA_964557235.1. Taxonomy (GTDB): domain Bacteria; phylum Actinomycetota; class Actinomycetes; order Propionibacteriales; family Nocardioidaceae; genus Marmoricola_A. The sequence continues at coordinate 3,175 of CAZKZQ010000194.1, read as the reverse complement.
TCGACGACCTGCAGTGGCGTGGCCTGATCGCGCACTCGACCGACCTCGACGCGCTCCGCAAGGAGCTGGACGACGGGCCGGTCCGGTTCTACGTCGGCTTCGACCCCACCGCGCCGAGCATGCACATGGGCAACCTGGTGCAGATCCTCACCGCGCGCCGGCTCCAGGAGGCCGGCCACGTGCCCTTCCCCCTGGTCGGAGGGGCGACCGGCATGATCGGCGACCCACGCGACTCCGGCGAGCGCACGATGAACGCCGTCGAGACCGTGCAGGAGTGGGTCGGGCGCCTCAAGGCCCAGCTCGAGCCCTTCCTCGACTGGGAGGGGCCGGCCGCAGCGACGATCGTCGACAACTACGAGTGGACCAAGGACCTCTCGACGATCGACTTCCTGCGCGACATCGGCAAGCACTTCCCGGTCAACCGCATGCTCGCTCGAGACGTCGTCAGGTCGCGGCTCGAGACGGGCATCTCCTACACCGAGTTCAGCTACGTCCTGCTCCAGTCGATGGACTTCCTCGAGCTCTTCCGTCGCCACGACGTGCGGCTCCAGTTCGGGGGCTCCGACCAGTGGGGCAACCTCACCGGGGGCGTCGAGCTGATCCGCAGGGCGGCGGGCGGTCACGCCCACGCGTTCGCGACGCCGCTGGTCACCAAGGCCGACGGCACGAAGTACGGCAAGACCGAGGGCGGAGCCCTGTGGCTCGATCCCGAGATGATGACGCCCTACGCCTTCTACCAGTTCTGGCTCAACGCCGAGGACGTCAAGGTGGGCGAGCTGCTGCGGATCTTCACGTTCCTCGACCACGAGGCGATCGAGGAGCTCGAGCAGCAGACGGCCGAGAAGCCCTTCCTCCGAGCCGGCCAGAAGACGCTGGCGCAGGAGATCACCACGACGGTCCACGGGGCCGAGGAGACCGAGCGGATCAAGGCCGCGTCGGCAGCGCTGTTCGGCGGCGGTGAGCTCAAGGGTCTGCACCCCGACACGCTCTCGGCGGCACTCGCCGAGACGGGGGGCGGTGATGCCCACGCCGACGGCGACGGCCTGCCCACGATCGTCGACCTCCTCGTCGCCGCCGGCCTCAGCGAGAGCAGGGGCGCGGCCCGCCGCACGGTCAACGAGGGCGGTGCCTACCTCAACAACGAGCGCGTGTCCGACCCCGAGTGGAGGCCCGGCGCCGACGACGTCCTCCCCGGTGGCTGGCTGGTCCTGCGCCGGGGCAAGAAGAGCTTCGCCGGGGTGCGTGTCCTGCGATGACCACCCGGTACGCCGACGGCCTGGCCGAGCGCGCCCGCGCGCGCCTGTCCCCGGAGGTGTACCTCTACGTCTCCCAGGGCTCGGGCGACGGGCTGAGCGCGGCCGAGGCCGAGGAGGCCTGGCGCTCGTGGCGCTTCCGGCCACGCGTGCTGCGCGAGGTGACCGACGTCGACCTCACCACCGAGCTGCTCGGCACGGCGTACTCCGCCCCCGTCGGGGTCGCGCCGACGACGCTGCACCGTGCCGCCCACCCCGAGGGTGAGGTCGCCATGGCACGGGGAGCCCGGGCTGCGGGCGTCCCGTTCGTGCTCTCCAGCAACGCCGGCTCGACCTTCGAGGACGTCGCCGCGACCGGGGTGCCCTGGTGGCTCCAGATGTACGTCACCGCCGAGCGCGCCGTGAGCGAGCCGGTGATCGCGCGCGCGGTCGAGGCCGGCGCCCGTGCCCTCGTCCTCACCGCCGACACCCCGGTGGTCGCCACCAAGCGCACCGGTGAGCGCACGGTCTGGGACCTGGTGGAGCCGGGCTGGCTGCGTGCCAACTTCGACGACCCGGGGGCGGCGTCGGCGGGCGTCCCCTGGGCGGCGGAGAAGGCGATGGACCTCGGCCCCCAGGACGTCGCCTGGCTCGCGGCGCGCTACGAGCTGCCCGTGGTCGTCAAGGGCGTCCTGCGTCCCGACGACGCGCGACGCTGCGTCGAGGCCGGCGCCTCCGCCGTGTGGGTCTCCAACCACGGGGGCCGTCAGCTCGACCGCGCGCTGCCCGCGGCGCACGCGCTCGAGGCGGTGGTCGAGGAGGTCGGCACCGACGCCGAGGTGTACGTCGACGGGGGAGTGCGCAGCGCACCCGACGTGCTCGCCGCCCTGGCCCTCGGCGCACGGGCGGTGTTCCTCGGACGCCCCGCGCTGTGGGCCCTGGCCGACGACGGTGCGGCGGGCGTGGAGTCGTACTTCGGCGAGCTGTCCGGCGATCTCCGGGAGTGCCTGCGACTCGCCGGGGAGCCCTCGGCGAGCAGCGTCCCGCGCGACCTGGTGGTCGCCGCACGCCCGTCCTGGGGCGCCTGATCCGGGCCCTGAGGAGCCCCTCGGAGGCGTGTGACCGGCGCCACTGGACCCCGATTTGCATTGCCCGCGAGGGCGTCCTAATGTTTCACCCGTCGCCAGGGAGCGGCGGGACGCAAGGCCGAGAGGTCGGGCGGCCGGCCCCGAGGCGGAACCCCAACTCTTCACTCCGAAACCGGAGCGGGACGAGTGCGCGCTTCGGCGGCCTCCGATCGACTCGGTGGCAGTGGCGTGTCGGGGGCCAGGAAGGCCTGGCCCGGATTTGACGGGCCGAGACCGACCCGGTAAGTTTGCTCAGGTTGCCCCCCAGCAAGGCCGAGAGGCCGAACTGCGGTGCGCGCTTGATCCTTGAGAACTCAACAGTGTGCCAAAAGTCGACGAATTAATTTGTAACGCCCCGTCGGCATGAGAGTCGACCAGATTACTGGTTGGCAATCTTGTTGACGGTTCCTTTGGTAAGACGGTCCCATATTCCTGGGGCCTACTTGCCGGGATACTCCATAAATTGATGAAGGCCCCTCGGGGTCATTCAGTAGATTTCAACGGAGAGTTTGATCCTGGCTCAGGACGAACGCTGGCGGCGTGCTTAACACATGCAAGTCGAGCGGTAAGGCCCCTTCGGGGGTACACGAGCGGCGAACGGGTGAGTAACACGTGAGCAATCTGCCCATCACTTCGGGATAACTCCGGGAAACCGAAGCTAATACCGAATACGACCACCTCCGGCATCGGATGGTGGTGGAAAGTTCCGGCGGTGATGGATGAGCTCGCGGCCTATCAGCTTGTTGGTGGGGTAACGGCCCACCAAGGCTTCGACGGGTAGCCGGCCTGAGAGGGTGACCGGCCACACTGGGACTG
>CAZKZQ010000193.1:0-7842 GCA_964557235.1 uncultured Nocardioidaceae bacterium | reverse complement strand
GCGGCGAGGACATCGACATCGTCTTCGAGCACCCGGGCCGCGAGACCTTCGGCGCCTCGGTCTACGTCACCCGCAAGGGCGGCACCATCACCACCTGCGCCTCGACCACGGGCTACATGCACGAGTACGACAACCGCTACCTCTGGATGAACCTCAAGCGGATCATCTCCTCCCACTTCGCCAACTACCGCGAGTCGTGGGAGGCCAACCGCCTCATCGCCAAGGGCAAGATCCACCCGACCCTGTCGAAGTCCTACCCGCTGGCCGAGGTCGGCCAGGCCGCGCTCGACGTCCACAAGAACGCCCACCAGGGCAAGGTCGGCGTGCTGTGCCTGGCCCCCGAGGAGGGCCTCGGCGTGCGCGACCAGGAGCTGCGGTCCCAGCACCTGGACCAGATCAACGCCTTCCGCGGGGTCTGAAACCCCCTGGTCAGCCCCCACCTCCGAGCACCGGGGCGCCACCAAATCCGTCGACACGACGGGGTGGCGCCCCGTTGTCGTGCCCGGGCTGGGTGAGACTAGGGGCGTCGCCGTAGCACCGCAGGAGAGAGGGAACCCCATGAGCGAGCGCGGACTGTCCATCTTCGAGGACGAGCAGAGCAAGCAGGGCAACAAGTCCGCCGCACCGCAGGGCAAGGGCGACCAGCCCTCCGCCGCGCAGGCAGGCAAGACCGCCACCACCACCCAGGTCGCTCCGGCCGTGAGCGCATCCCCGCAGTTCCCGGTCGCTCGTCGCGGCTACGACACCACCAGCGTCGACCGTCTGTTCCAGACGATCAGCGCCGAGAAGAAGCTGCTCACCTCCCAGGTGGCCGAGCTGCAGAAGCGCAACGCCGAGATGGCCGCGGAGCTCGAGGGCATCCGCAGCGACGCCTCGGAGAGCGCCAACCCGACGTTCGCCGGCCTGGGCGGCAAGGCCAGCGAGATCCTCCGCCTCGCCGAGGAGCAGGCCCAGGAGGTCCTCGCCTCGGCCCGCACCCGCGCCGACGAGATCCTCCGCAAGGCCAACCACGAGGCCGGTGCGCTCAAGAACCAGGCCGCCCGCGACGCCGACGACATGCGCATGACCCAGCTCAAGGAGCTCGACGAGGCCCGCGCCAAGGCGATGGGCGAGGTCGAGCGGCTGCGCTCCAGCGCCGAGACCGAGGCGACCGACATGCTCGCCGCCGCCGAGCGCGACGCCAAGCAGCGCCGCATGGCCGCGGAGCAGGAGAGCCAAGGCCTGCTCACCTCCGCCCGTCGCGAGGCCGAGACCGCGCTGGCCACCGCGCAGCGCGAGGTCTCGGAGATGCAGCGCTCGCTGGCCGTCGAGAAGGAGCGCCTGACCCGCGAGGCCGCGGAGAACCACTCCAACGCGATCGCGGAGACCAACGAGCTGCTCGCCCAGGCCGAGGAGCGCGCCGACGCCGCCGAGCAGCGCTCGCGCGACGCGATCGCCGCCGCGACGGCTGCCCGCCAGGACGCCCACACCGAGGCCGAGCGGGTCCTGTCCCGTGCGCGCCGCGAGGCCGAGCAGGTCGTCTCCGCCGCCCAGTCGCAGGCCCAGACCTTCATCGACTCCGGCCACGCCGAGGCCGAGCGCCAGCTCGTCGAGCTGACCAACGAGGTCGAGGCCCTGACCAAGCGTCGCGACGCGATCGCCGCGCAGCTCAACGCCCTGCGCGAGGTGATGGGCGGGTTCGCCAGCGCCACCGAGGCACCCGCCGCGGAGTGAGCGACGCGCCTGACTCCCGGCGCCCCGGCGTCATGGGGTGGTCCTACCACGGCCCCGTGGCGCTGGGGTTCCTCGTCGGCCTGGGCTGGTTCTTCGCCCAGGTGCTGGGAGGGCTCCTGGTCTCGATCAGCTCGGTCCTGATCCTGGTCGTCGTCTCGTTCTTCCTGGCCGCAGGCCTGGACCCGTCGGTCCGCTGGCTGACCCGTCGCGGGCTCCGCCGGCCCTACGCCGTGCTCGCGGTGATCGTGGGCTTCGTCGCAGCACTCGTGCTCTTCGTCGTCGCCCTGGTGCCCGTCATCTCCGACCAGATCAGCGCGATCGTCGACAACGCTCCCGGCTGGCTGGAGCAGCTCCAGGGCAACTCCCAGGTCCAGGCCCTCGACGAGCGCTTCCAGGTCATCGAGAAGGCCCAGGCGTTCATCTCCGACGGCAAGTTCGCCGGCAGCTTCTTCGGCGGAGTCCTCGGGGCGACCGTCGCAGTGCTCGGGTTCCTGGCCAACGCCTTCATCGTCGTCGTCCTGACGCTCTACTTCCTCGCCTCCCTCGAGCGCACCAAGAGCGCGATCTACGAGCTGGCTCCGGCCAGCCGGCGCACGCGGGTCCGCGACCTGGGCGACCGGATGCTGGAGTCGATCGGCGGCTACGTCTCCGGGGCGGTCGTCGTCGCCACCTGCGCCGGGGTCTCGTCCCTGGTGTTCCTCATGGTGGTCGGCATGCAGGACTACGCCGTCGCCCTCGCCGCCGTGGTGACGCTCCTCGACGTGATCCCGATGATCGGTGCGACGATCGGCGCCGTCATCGTCTCGGCCATCGCGATGGCCACCGACGTCAAGACCGGCATCATCTGCGTGATCTTCTACGTGATCTACCAGCAGGTCGAGAACTACGTCATCTACCCCCGGGTGATGGCGCGGTCGGTCGACGTGCCCGGCGCGGTCACGGTCATCGCGGCCCTCACCGGTGCAGCGCTGCTCGGCGTCGTCGGCGCGCTCCTCGCCATCCCGACCGCGGCGGCGCTCCTGCTGCTGCTGCGCGAGGTGTGGGTCCCCCGCCAGTCCGCCCGCTAGCCCTGCCCTCGCCGGGTCAGCACCAGCGCCGCACGCCGGTCGCGCTGAGCGCCACGTCCCGGCGTACGACGGCCAGGCGGGTGCCCCAGTGCCGGCACGTCCAGTCGAAGTCGACGTCGCGGTACTCCACGACGAGCACGCGCCGGCCGAAGTCCTCGACGTACGCCGCGCACTCGCGCCAGCGCCCGCACTCCTCGGCCACGGCGAAGTCGTAGCCGAGGGTCCGGCCGTCCATCCCGGCCCAGTTCTTCTGGCCGGCGGCCAGGCCCTCCTGGTGTGCACGGGCGGTCAGCAGGCGCGCGTAGGCCCGGGCCTGACGGGCCCTCAGCAGCCGGTGGCTGCGCGTCCACGAGTCGAGGTTGTCCAGCTCGACCGCGTCGAAGCCGTCGCGGGCACACCGCGCGATCCACCGCCCGACGATCGTGGCGAGCCTCTCCCGCTTCGCCGCGGTGCGCAGGTCGAGCAGCCACTCGCCCCACGCCTCGTCGACGACCGCCCTGCCCCGGCCGTCCTTGAGCACCAGCGGCCACCTGCGCGAGTCGCGCCAGAACGCCCGCTCGTCCGGCTGGGTCTGGAAGGCGTTGACGTAGCAGATCGAGTACGCCCGCGCGATCGGGCGTGCGTGTCGGTCGCGCTCCACGACGCCGACGTGGTCGGGCACCGACCTCGCCCCACCGAGCTGGAGGTCCCAGTCGGTCCCGGTCGGGGGGAGCACCGGTCCGGCTGCCGTCGTGAGCGCCACCGCGGCGGACGCGACCGCGCCCGCCAGTCCCATCAGCACCCTCGGCCTCCCTGGTCGTTCGGGGAGTTTGAGTCTGGGCGCAAACGGTGACCTCTTGCAAGAACGACTCACCCCATCAGCAGGGCCACCGGGCGCTGCTCCCGACTCGGAGGAGACACATGAGCGAGGACACCGACACCAAGGCGTCGACGAGCGAGTCCGACGACTCCGCCGACGCAGCCGGGGTCAAGGAGGCGGGGTTCGAGTCGAACAACAACTCCCGCGAGGAGACCGAGGCCATCATGGAGGCCGACTCCCCCGACGACATCGACCAGGACCTGCTCAAGGAGATCGAGGAGGAGCGCAAGGAGCGTCTGGACCCGGACAACAGGCCGGAGAACGCCGAGGTGGACAACACCCAGCGCACGTTCATCCCCGAGGAGGCCCGCTTCGAGGACTCCGACCTCCCCGACGACGCCAAGGACGACGGGATCGGCCAGAAGGAACCGGACCCCGAGACGCAGGCCGGCTCGTCGGACGACAAGGTGGACGAGTCCGAGGGTGAGGCCGGCGGCGAGTCCGACGGTGAGGCCGAGCAGGAGGCCGCCGAGTCCGACGCCTCCACCGACCCCGAGCCGACCCAGGGCGAGCCCGCCGAGGCGGGACGGCACAAGGCCTGACTCCCCAGCGAGCCCAACGACTGAGCACGACGAGCGAAGGGCCCGGTGGCGACTGCCACCGGGCCCTTCGTCGTGGGGTCATGGTCAGGCGGAGACGCGCTCGCCCTCCTCCTCCTCGGCGGTCAGCGGCTGGGCGATGCTCTCCAGGGAACGGCCCTCCGCCTTGACGCCGAGGAAGATCTCGATCACGCCGCCGAAGATCATCAGCGCTGCGCCGATGAAGTAGCCCAGCGCGATCTGCGTGATGTCCTTGCTCGCCGAGGCGTCGTCGATCAGCTTGCCGAACAGCAGCGGACCGCTGATGCCGCCGATCGCCGTGCCGACGGCGTAGAAGAACGCGATGCAGAGCGCCCGGGTCTCCATCGGGAAGACCTCGCTCGCGGTGAGGTACGCCGCGCTGGCGCCGGCGGAGGCGAAGAAGAAGATCACCCCGCCGAACACCGTCAGCGTCACGGCCGTGAGGTCGCCGAGCATGAAGCCGGCGAGGCCGAGCAGGACGCCGGAGAGGATGTAGGTCCCGGCGATCATCTTCACGCGCCCGACCCGGTCGAAGAGCGGGCCCAGCAGCATCGCGCCGGCGAAGTTGCACACCGCGAACGCCGCGATGTACCACCCGGTCTGCTTGACGTCCATGAACGTGCCGAGGGTGTCGCCGTAGGTGAAGAAGAAGGCGTTGTAGAGGAACGCCTGGCCTGCGAAGAGTGCGAGGCACAGGACCGTGCGTCGGGGGTAGAGGGTGAACACCGTCTTGGCGATGGTGGTCAGCGGGATCGTCTTGCGCTGGCGGATGGTCAGCGTGCCGTCGTCGCTGTCGGGCAGGCTGCCGTGCTGGTCGCCCACCTTCTGCTCGATGTCGCGGACGATCTGCTCGCCCTCGTCCTCCCGGCCGTGGATGAACAGCCAGCGGGGGCTCTCCGGCACGTTGCGGCGCACGACGAGGATGCCCACCGCCAGGATCGCGCCGAGGCCGAAGGCGATGCGCCAGCCCCAGGCGGGGTCGACGAGCTTGGGGTCGAGCAGCGGGATGGTGAGCACGGCGCCGAGGGCCGCACCGACCCAGAACGAGCCGTTGATCGCGATGTCGACGCGGCCGCGGTACTTCTTGGGGATCAGCTCGTCGATCGCGGAGTTGATCGCGGCGTACTCGCCGCCGATGCCGGCGCCGGTGAAGAACCGCGCGATGAAGTACCACGTGGGGTTCATCGAGAACGCGGTCAGGACGGTGGCCGCGGTGTAGACCGCGAGCGTGAGCAGGAAGAGCTTCTTCCGGCCGAACCGGTCGGTCAGCTGGCCGAAGAACAACGCACCCAGGCAGGCGCCGGCGACGTAGATCGAGCCGGCGAGGCCGATCTGGGAGCTGCTCAGGCCGAGACCGGTGCCCTCGGGCTTGAGCGCCTCGGACATCGAGCCGACGATGGTGACCTCGATGCCGTCGAGGATCCAGACCGTCCCGAGGCCGATGACGACGAGCCAGTGCCAGCGGGCCCAGGGCAGCCGGTCCATCCGGCCGGGGATGTCGGTCGTGATCCGACCCGTCTCCACACTCATGTGCGTACCTCCCGAGTGCGACAGGCCGTACCTCGTGTCACGGTGACAAGAAGGGGTGCGTCACGGGCTGTCCGAAGCGGCTCGTACCCGGGAAAGGTGCAGGTCAATCCCCCTGCGCTCAGGAAACCCTCAGGCGGGATCAGCGGTAGTCGTGGAAGCCCTTCTTGGTCTTGCGGCCCAGCTCGCCGTCGGCGACCTTCTGCTTCAGCGTCGCGGCGGGCTCGAAACCAGGCTCGCCGAACTCACGCAGGAGCTCCTCCTGGATGGCCAGCGAGACGTCGTTGCCGACCACGTCGAGGAGCTGGAAGGGCCCCATCGGGAAGTTGGCCTCGGCCTTGATCGCGGCGTCGATCTCCTCCAGCGCGACGCCCGACTCCGACAGCGTCACCGCGTCGTTGAGGTAGGGGAACAGCAGGCAGTTGACGATGAAGCCCGCGCGGTCGCCGCACGACACCGCGACCTTGCCGACCTTGGCGCACAGCGCCCGGGTGGTCTCGTCGACCTCGGGGAGGGTCTCGGGGGTGGTGACCACCTCGACGAGCTTCATCACCGGGGCGGGGTTGAAGAAGTGCATGCCGATCACCCACTCGGGGCGCTTGGTCGCCGAGGCGCACGCGCGGATCGGCAGCGAGGAGGTCGTGGTGGCCAGGATCGCGCCCTGCTTGCAGATCCGGTCCAGGTCGGCGAAGAGCTCGGTCTTGATCTCCAGGTCCTCGGCGATGGCCTCGACCACCAGGTCGACGTCGGCGAGCGCCTCGCGGGAGGTCGCGCCGGTGAGGCGGCCCAGGATCTCGGCCTTGGCCGACTCCTCGAGACGACCCTTCTCGATCGCGCGGTCCAGCGACTTGGTGATGCCCGCGGTCACGCCGGCGAGCTTGTCCTCGCTGCGCCCGACGAACACGACGTCGTAGCCCGCCTTGGCGAACACCTCGACGATGCCGCTGGCCATGGTGCCGGTGCCCACGACGCCGACCGTGGCGATGTCGTGCCGCAGCTGGGGCGCGTCGTCGGCCGACGGAGTCTCCTCGTCGGCTGCGACGGCACCGTCGGCGTAGGTGTAGAAGCCACGGCCGGCCGCCACGCCGGTGCGGCCCTCGGCGACCAGCTTCTCCAGCAGGTCGGCCGGCTGGTGCAGGTGGTCACCGGTCTGCTCGAAGCGCGCAGCGAGGCGGTCGCGTGCGACGTCGAGGCCGATCCGGTCCAGGACCGTCAGCGGGCCCTCGGGGTAGCCGCAGCCGAAGCGCATCGCGGCGTCGACGTCGGCGCGCGAGGCGTAGCCGGCCTCGTACATGCGCACGGCGTGGTTCAGGTAGGGCAGCACGAGGAGGTCGTGGATCTGTGACATGCGATGGATGATCCCATGTTGTTACCTCTCGGTAACACTGTCCCGACGGACGGTCTAGGTGTGACCCTGACCACGCCGGAGGCGTCCGCACGGGCTGGGGTAGCGTGCCGCGCGTGAGGATCGTCGTAGCCCGGTGCCAGGTCGACTACGCCGGGCGTCTGACCGCCCACCTGCCCATGGCGACCCGGGTCCTCATGATCAAGGCCGACGGATCGGTGCTGGTCCACTCCGACGGCGGCTCCTACAAGCCGCTCAACTGGATGTCGCCGCCCTGCACGGTCCGCGAGGGCCTCGCCGAGGACGGTCGCCGCGAGTGGGTGGTGAGCAACCCCAAGTCCGACGACACGCTGCGGATCCTCCTCGACGAGGTGCTGCACGAGTCCTCCCACGACCTGGGCGTCGACCCCGGCCTGCAGAAGGACGGCGTCGAGAAGCACCTCCAGGAGCTCCTCGCCGACCACCCGGGCACCCTGTCCGAGGGGCTCACGCTGGTGCGCCGCGAGTTCCCCACCGCGATCGGTCCGGTCGACCTGATGTGCCGCGACTCCGACGGCCTGTGCGTCGCCGTCGAGATCAAGCGCCGCGGCGAGATCGACGGGGTCGAGCAGCTCACCCGCTACCTCGAGCTGCTCAACCGCGACCCGCTGCTCACCACCAACGGGGCCGTCCGCGGCATCTTCGCGGCGCAGGAGATCAAGCCCCAGGCCCGCGTGCTGGCCACCGACCGCGGCATCGCCTGCGCGACCGTCGACTACGACGCCCTGCGCG
>CAZKZQ010000192.1:0-7856 GCA_964557235.1 uncultured Nocardioidaceae bacterium | reverse complement strand
CGCGGGAGGCCGAGGGCCTCGTTCCACGCGGGCAGCTGGACCGCGCGGGCGCGTGCGTTCTTGGAGAGCGTGACACCGAGCATCTCCAGCACGATGCGCTGGACGTTGTTCTCCGGCTGCGCCTCGGTGAGGCCGAGGGAGTTGACCTGCACGCCGTAGCGGAAGCGACGCATCTTCGCGTCGGTGACGCCGTAGCGCTCGCGGGTGATCTCGTCCCACAGCTCGACGAAGGCCCGCATCTTGCAGGTCTCCTCGACGAAGCGGACCCCGGCGTTGACGAAGAACGAGATGCGGCCGACGACCTTGCCCATCTCCTCAGGCTCCACCTGGCCGGAGTCGCGGACCGCGTCGAGCACGGCGATCGCGGTGCACAGCGCGTAGGCGAGCTCCTGCACGGGCGTCGCGCCGGCCTCCTGCAGGTGATAGCTGCAGATGTTGATCGGGTTCCACTTGGGGATGTGGTTGACGGTGTAGGCGATCGTGTCGGTGGTCAGCCGCAGCGAGTGCTCGGGCGGGAACACGTAGGTCCCGCGGGAGAGGTACTCCTTGATGATGTCGTTCTGCGTGGTGCCGGCGAGCTTGTTGTGGACCGCCTCGATCTCCTCGTCGGTGGTCGCACCCGCCTGCTCCTCCGCGACGACCTGGTAGAGCGCGAGCAGCCACATCGCGGTCGCGTTGATCGTCATCGAGGTGTTCATCTCGGTGAGCGGGATCTCCTCGAAGAGCTTGCGCATGTCACCGAGGTGCGGGATCGGCACGCCCACCTTGCCGACCTCGCCGCGGGACAGCGAGGAGTCCGGGTCGTAGCCGGTCTGGGTCGGCAGGTCGAAGGCGACCGAGAGACCGGTCTGCCCCTTGCTCAGGTTGCGGCGGTAGAGCGCGTTGGACTCCGACGCCGAGCTGTGGCCGGCGTAGGTCCGCATCACCCACGGACGGTCGCGCTCGGGCCGCGTCGGGGCGGACGACGGGGTCGCGGCGGGGGTCTCGGGCTGCTCGCTCATAGCCGACAAGCGTAGGGCCGCCCAACGCCCGGGTTGCCGACTTGTGAACTGTTCAACACCCGCGAGTAGGTCACACGTGACACTCCCGGTGACAGCTCCTCACCCCGCACGCACGACGACGGCCGGGACGCACCTGCGCCCCGGCCGTCGTGTCGCGTCGATCGGCGAGTCCCCTCTCAGCTGCGTTCCCAGGTGAAGAGCCTGCGCAGCCCGCCGAAGGCGAAGACCCGGCGCAGAGCCGGGGAGCATCCGCGGAGCACCAGGTGGCGCCCCGTGCGCTGCAGCCGCAGCGCTGCGGCGGCGAGGAGCTTGATCACCGTGCCGTCGATCGACTCCACCTCGGTGAGGTCGACGACCACGTCGCCCTGCTCGCCGTCGATGCGCTCGTACAACGCCGTGCGCATCTCGGAGGCGTGACGACCGTCCAGGCGTCCTGACAGCGCCATCGCGCTGTCCTCGTTGGCCATGAACACGGCCGCTCCCCTCCGCAGGGGTCGCCCCCTGCACGTCTGCTCACTGATAGTGACGCACCGGGAGCGCGATCGGTTGCCTGACGAGCCGAACTTTTTCGACCGAGTTGTCGGTCATGTGACCAACTCACCTGCCCCACGCGTCACACGAGGGGTGAGAGGCGTCACCTCTCACTGTGCGCGCATAAAGTTGCTTAGATTGATAAACTAAGAGAGTAGAAGCGACCCTTGTGCGAAAGGCCCCGTCATGGAGAAGTTCCTCGTCCTCGCCCTGGTCGGGCTCGCCGCCCAGCTGGTCGACGGCTCACTGGGCATGGCGTACGGCGTCACCTCCTCGACCCTGCTCCTCGCCACCGGCGTCGCCCCTGCCGCAGCCTCGGCCGCCGTGCACTTCTCCGAGATCGGCACGACGCTGGTCAGCGGCTACTCCCACCACAAGCTGGGCAACGTCGACTGGCGCACGGTCTCGATCCTGGCGGTCCCCGGCGCGGTCGGTGCCTTCGCCGGCGCGACCCTGCTCTCCTCCGTGCCCGGCGACGTGGCCAAGCCCTGGGTCGGCGCGATCCTGCTCGGCCTCGGCCTCTACGTCACCTACCGCTTCCTCGTGCTCCGCGGCGAGCGCCCGACCTTCCCCGGCCGGCTGTCCTCGCGGTTCCTCGCCCCCCTCGGTCTCGTCGGCGGGGCGATGGACGCCATCGGCGGGGGCGGCTGGGGCCCGGTGGGCACCACCTCCCTGCTGAGCAGCGGGCGCCTCGAGCCCCGCAAGGTGGTCGGCTCGATCGACACCTCGGAGTTCCTCGTCGCGGTCGGCGGCTCCCTGGGCTTCCTGTTCGCCCTGGGCTCGTCGGGCATCGACTGGCAGATCGCCGCGGCGCTGCTGGCCGGCGGCGTCGTCGCTGCGCCGTTCGCCGCCTGGCTGGTCAAGCACCTGCCGGCGTCCGTGCTCGGCGTCGCCGCGGGCGGGATCATCGTGCTGACCAACACCCAGACCGTCCTCGGGGCGATCGGGGTCAGCGGCCACCCCGTGACCGTCACGCTCGTCGTGCTCGCGGTCGCCTGGCTCTCCGCGGTCGGCCTGGTCGTCCGTGACCTGCGCGCGGCCCGCGAGTCCCGCGAGCGGGAGACCCTCGAGAGCGCGACCGCCTGACCTAGGCGGGGTCGGGCAGCTGCACGCGCTCGATGTCCACGCCGAGCGCGGTGAGCTGCTCGACGAACCCGGGATAGCCCCGGTCCACGTGGAAGGAGTCGGCCACCGTCGTCTCCCCCTCGGCAGCGAGACCGGCGAGCACCAGCGCGGCGCCGGCGCGGATGTCGTGGGCCACGACCTCCGCGCCCGACAGCCGCTCGCGACCGCGTACGACGGCGTGGTGGCCGTCGATCTGCACGTCCGCCCCGAGCCGGGCGAGCTCCTGGGCGAACATGAACCGCGCCTCGAAGACGTTCTCGGTCACCATCGCCGTCCCCTCGGCCACCGACGCCAGCGCCATCGCGAAGGGCTGGAGGTCGGTCGGGAACCCGGGGAACGGCAGGGTCACCACGTCGAAGGAACGCAACCGCTCCCCCACGCGCACGCCGAACCCGTGCTCGTGCCGGGTCACCTCGGCCCCCGCCCCGGTGAGCTTGTCCAGCACGATCCCGAGGTGCTCGGGGTCCACGCCCTCGACCTCGATCTCGCCCCCGGCGATCGCGGCGGCGAACGCCCACGTGCCTCCGACGATGCGGTCCCCGACCGTCGCGTGCTCGACGGGGTGCAGCCGGTCCACACCCTCGACGCGGAGCGTGCCCGAGCCGATCCCCTCGATGCGCGCGCCCATCGACACCAGCATCCGGCAGAGGTCGGCGATCTCGGGCTCGCGGGCGACGTTGTCGAGCACCGTCGTGCCCTGCGCCATCGTCGCGGCGAGCAGGATGTTCTCGGTCGCGCCCACGCTGGGGAACTCCAGCTGCACCGGCGCTCCCCGCAGGGCCTCGCCGACCTGCGCGACGACGTAGCCGTGCTCGATGTGCGAGGTCACCCCGAGGCGTTCCAGCCCCGCCACGTGCATGTCGAGGCCGCGCGAGCCGATCGCGTCACCCCCGGGCAACGCGACCTCGGCCCGCCCGCAGCGCGCGACCAGCGGGCCGAGCACGCTGATGCTGGCGCGCAGCCTCCGCACCAGCTCGTACGGCGCGTGGTGCGACAGCGTCTCCGGCACCTCGATCTCGGCGCGGGCCGCCTCGTGGTCGATCCGCGTGCGGCAGCCGAGCTCCTCGAGCAGGCGACCCATCACGTCCACGTCGAGGATGTCGGGCAGGTTGGTGATCGTCGTGGTGCCGGGGGCCAGCAGGCTCGCGGCCATCAGCTTCAGGGCGCTGTTCTTGGCGCCGCCGACCCGGACGGTCCCTCGCAGCGGACGGTCCTGCCCGCCGGGCGAGGTGACCCGGAAACCCTCCATCAGCGCACCGCCGCGACCGCGCCGAGCCGCGCGGTGTCGAGGTCACGATCGGTGGCGAGCACCCTGTGACGATAGCGACACCCGGAGAGGCCCCGAGCCCGGTCTAGGCTGACGCAATGGTCAACCTGACGCGGATCTACACACGCACCGGCGACGCCGGCACCACGCGCCTGGGTGACAACAGCGTGACGACCAAGACCGACCCGCGCCTGCGGGCCTATGCCGACGTCGACGAGCTCAACAGCCAGCTCGGCCTCGCGCTCGCCCTCGGCGGGCTGGACGAGGATGTCGCCGACCTGCTGCGCCTGATCCAGAACGAGCTCTTCGACGTGGGGGCCGACCTCTGCACCCCGGTCGTCGAGGACCCCGAGTTCCCGCCGCTGCGAGTGCTGCCCGACTACGTCGAGCGGCTCGAGCAGCGCTGCGACCACTACAACGAGGAGCTGGCCGCGCTGCGGTCCTTCATCCTCCCGGGCGGGTCCACCGGGGCCGCGGCCCTCCACGTCTGCCGCACGGTCGCGCGCCGCGCCGAGCGCGCGGCCTGGGCGGCGTACGACGTCCACGGCGATGCGATGAACGTCGTCGCGATCACCTACCTCAACCGGCTCAGCGACCTGCTGTTCATCCTCGCCCGGCACGCCAACCGCGCGCAGGGCGACGTGCTGTGGAAGCCGGGCGGCGACCGCTGAGGCCGACGCCGCCGGTCAGGTGGTGGCGAGCACCTCGGCGACGACCGTGCTGAGCTCGCGCGTGGACAGGCCCTTCTCGACGTAACGGTGCGCGCCCGCCTCCATCGCGCGGTCGGCCATCGAGCCCTTGTCGAAGCCCGACAGCACGACGACGCGCACCCCCGGCACGGCCTCGAGGATCAGCGGCAGGGCCTGGAGCCCGTCCATGCGGGGCATGGCGAGGTCGAGCAGGACGAGGTCCGGCTGCTTGGCCTTGGCGAGGTCGACGGCCTCCTGACCGTCCGCGGCGAGGCCGACCACCTGGTAGCCGCCCCACATCTCGACCTTGAGCCCGAGGAGGTCGCGCAGGTCACGAGAGTCGTCGACGATGAGCACCTTCACCGGGTCACTCACCTCAGCCTCCGGTGAAGTGTCACGGCGCCGCCTCGGCGGGCGCCCCGCGACCGGGGACCTCCTCCAGGGACGTGGCGACCGAGCGCACGAGCTCGCCGGGCATGATCGTCCCGTCGTCGAGAGGCTCCAGCAGGTCGTTCATCATCTTGCGACCCGCAGCCAGCGTGCGGTCGAGGTAGGACACGGCGCGATCGTAGTCGCCGTCCTCGATGGCGTAGACCGCGATCGTCAGGCCCTGCACCACGTTGTCGTTGATCTCCAGCGCCTGGCGGCGGCGCTGCTGGGCGTCGCGCAGTCGCTGGGCGGTCTCCTCCGCGGCCAGGCGCGGAGCGGCGTCGTGGAGGAACGCAGCGGTCAGCCCCGGCTCGGTGGAGTCGGCGAGGTTCGCCATCGCGGCGTCCAGGCGCAGCTCGCGGCCGTCGAAGCCGAAGGCCTCGATCGCCTCGCCGCCGACCAGTGCGGGCTCGGGGAGGAGCTCGGAGAGCCGGTGCCCGACCGGGTCGCCCCCGAGCATCTCGTCGGCACGCGCGTTGGCCTGGAGCACCACGCCGTCGGCGTCGAGCACGAGGACGGCGTCGGGGCTGGACTCGACGAGCAGCTTGAAGCGGGCGGCGCTGCGCTCGCGCTCCTGCTCGGCGAGCACCCGGTCGGTGATGTCGACGCACGTGCCGCGCATGCGCACCGGGACGCCCTCGTCGTTCATGATCACCTGGCCGTTGGAGGACAGGTAGCGCAGCTCGCCGCTGGGGCGGACGACCCGCTCGATCATCTGGTAGGGCTCGCCCGTGGCGTACGCCGCCTGGTGCACGCCCATGATCCGCTCGCGGTCCTCGGGGTGCAGCATCGAGAGGAACCGCTCGTAGGAGGCGTTGAACGACTGCGGCTCGTGGCCGTAGATGCGGTAGAGCTGGTCCGACCACCGGTTGGTGTCGGTCGGGATGTGCCAGTCGTAGTCACCCATGCCGGCCAGCTGCTGGGCGTTGTCGACCCGCTGGGTGAGGTCGGCCAGGCGGCTCTCGGCCACCAGGCGGCCCCAGGCGCCCTTGAAGGCGTCCAGCGCGGCCGCGGCCCAGGGCGCGGCGTCGTCGGGGCCGGCGAGCAGCAGCACGAGGCCCTCGCCGGGCACGGACACCGCGCGGTTGCGCTCGACCCCGCACCAGCCGGCGACCTCGGTCCCGTCCTCGAGCGTGCCGACGAGGGCGTCGGCCGCCCCGTCGGTGGGGTACGGCGCGCCCGTGCTGGCGTCGACGACCCACCCGTCGCCGCTGCGCCGCACGACGGCCGCGGCGACCGACCCGGTCAGCTCCGCGACGAGGGGCAGGGCCTCGCGGGCATAGGAGGAAAAAGTCCCACTGTCACTGCCGGCGCGGGTCAGCCTGACCACGCGCTCGTCCACACCCACCATGCTCACGGCCGCTCCCATCGTTGACTGCCGTGATGAACTCCTGGCACCACTGGTGGCGTCAGGTTCGTCCCCTGTGGAGACCTAGTCAAGCGGAACAGGGAGAGACCCCGAAGGTGGGTCATGGCGGATGATCACAGGACACCCTTTGGTCCTACGCCCGGAGGACCCAGGTCCTCCGAACGGGTCACATGGGCCCGGCTCAGATCGCGCGCGGACGACGCCCCGGAGGGGCCGCCTCGAGCCAGGCGAGCAGCCCGGTGACGGCATCGGGGGCCATGGCCAGGGAGACCGGCCTGCCGTCGGCGCTGAGCTCCACGACGCGGTGCCCGGCATAGAGGGAGTAGACCTCCATGCCCTCGGGCTCACGCTGGCCGACGACCTCGAGGTCGGCGCGCACCAGCACGCGCAGGGGCCGCATGCGCAGGGAGAAGAGGCGGAACACCTCGATCGCGTCGCCGACGTAGCGGCCGACACCGAGCACCCACCCCCGACCGGGATGCTCGGTCTGGGTGCGCAGGCTCACCTCGAAGGTGCCGCCGGCCCGGGTGAGCAGACGCCGCCGCACCAGGAGTGCGGCGGCGTACAGGAAGAGGAGCAGCAGGCAGAGGCCGGCGACGTCGACCAGCCACTGCCACCAGGGCATGGGTTCAGGACCGCTTCTCGGCAGCCCGGATGCGGGCCTCGGCCCAGGCGCGGGCGGCCTTCTCCTCCGCCTCGTCCTCGGCAGCGTCGCCGTTCTCGCCCGTCGCGTGCGCGCGCTCCAGGTCGTGGCGAGCCTTCTCGAGGTCGATGTCGTGGGCCATCTCGGCGTGCTCGGCCAGGATCGAGATCCGGTTGCCGGCCACGGAGAGGAAGCCCGCGTCGACCGCGGCGATCCAGGTCTCGTCGTCGGCGGTGGTCACGTCGACCACCCCGTCGACCATGAGCGAGAGCATCGGCGCGTGGTTCGGCAGGATGCCGACGTCACCCTCGGTGGTGCGGGCGATGACCATCCTGGCCTCACCCGACCACACGAGGCGGTCGGCTGCGACCAGCTCGACCTGCATGACGGCGTCGCTCATCAGGACCCCGTCGACTTCTGGATCTCGGCCCACTTCTTCTCGACGTCGTCGAGACCGCCGCACATGAAGAACGCCTGCTCGGCCACGTGGTCGTACTCACCGTCGCTGATCTTGTTGAACGCCTCGACGGTGTCCTCGACGGACACGGTCGAGCCCTCGATGCCGGTGAACTGCTTGGCGACGTAGGTGTTCTGCGACAGGAAGCGCTGGATGCGGCGCGCCCGGGAGACGATGATCTTGTCCTCCTCGGAGAGCTCGTCGACACCGAGGATCGCGATGATGTCCTGCAGCTCCTTGTTGCGCTGGAGGATCTGCTTGACGCGGATCGCGGCGTCGTAGTGCTCCCGGCCGATGTACTGCGGGTCGAGGATCCGCGAGGTCGACGTCAGCGGGTCCACCGCG
>CAZKZQ010000191.1:0-7917 GCA_964557235.1 uncultured Nocardioidaceae bacterium | reverse complement strand
GTCAGTCGACGAGGCGGCGGCCGAAGTAGCGCGAGAGCGGGGCGTCCTTGTAGAAGCCGAACGGCGTGACCGGGACGTAGCCCGCCGACTCGTAGAGCTCGATCGCCTCGGGCTGGCGCAGGCCGGTCTCGAGCACCAGGACGTCGCACCCGTCGGCCCGGGCGGAGTCCTCCAGGGTGCGCAGCACCAGGCGGGCCAGGCCGGTGCGGCGGGCCTCGGGGGCGACGTACATCCGCTTCACCTCGGCGGTGCGGGTCGCGCCGAGGTCGTGGACGTCGGGCCGCAGCCGCCAGCCGCCCATCGCGACCGGCCGGCCGTCGAGGACGGCGACGAAGAAGCGCCCCTGGGGCGGGCTGAAGTACGCCGTGTCCATGGGCGTCTCGTCCGGGCCGCCGTAGCGCTCGACGTACTCCGCCTGGACGGCGTCGACGAGGAGCTGGACGCGCGGGTCGTCGTACGCCGCCTCCTCGACCGCGAGGTCCTGACGCGTCCCGCTCACGGCACCGCCGTGCCGCAGGTCCGGCAGAACCGCGCCTCGGGGTCGGGGCGGGTGCCGCAGGTGCGGCAGCCGCCCTCGGCGGCGGCGATCGCTCGCGGCCTGCCGCCGCTCAGCCCGACGGCGAGACAGACCCCGCCGACCAGGAAGAGCGGGATGCAGAGGAAGAAGACGCCCGACACGTCGCCGCCGCTCTCGGGCCGGAGGGCGGCCGCGGTGGTGATCCCCTCGAGGGAGTACGACGCCTCCGCGTCGCCGAAGGCGCCCAGCACGTCGGCGGTGACGACGAGGAGCACCACGACGCCGGCGAGCACCATCGCGCCACCCGCGACGCGCAGCACGAGCTGGCGCACGTGGTCGGAGGGGGCCGGCCGCGCGGCCGGCTCGCGCACCGCCTGAGGGGTCTGGCTCACGTGGACACGCTCCTGGGAGGACGGGCCGGGAGTGCCACAATAGAGCGCGCCGACGGCTCTGCCGCGCGCCACTCTGACAGCGTCGTCAGGCCGCTTTCCCCGCGATCCACCCGACTCCTCCCCGCCGAGAGAAGGACCCGTGACCGACGCGATCACCATCCCCGCCGACCTCCTGCCCGCCGACGGCCGCTTCGGAGCAGGCCCCTCCAAGGTGAGCACCAGCGCCCTCGACGCGCTGGCCGCGACGGGCACGGCGCTGATGGGCACCAGCCACCGCCAGGCGCCGGTGCGCAACACCGTCGGCCGCGTGCGCGAGGGGCTGGCCGAGCTGTTCTCGCTGCCCGAGGGCCACGAGGTCGTGCTCGGCAACGGCGGCGCGACCGCGTTCTGGGACATCGCGACCTTCGGGCTGATCCGCGAGAAGAGCCAGCACCTGACCTTCGGCGAGTTCAGCAGCAAGTTCGCCACGGCCGCCAAGCAGGCGCCCTTCCTGGCCGACCCGTCGGTGATCAGCAGCGAGCCGGGCAGCCGCCCCTCGCCGGTCGCCGAGGCCGGCGTCGACGCCTACGCCTGGGCGCACAACGAGACCTCGACCGCGGTGATGGCGCCGGTGCAGCGGGTCGAGGGCGCCGACGAGGGCGCGCTCGTGCTGGTCGACGCCACTTCCGGCGCGGGCGGCCTGCCGGTCGACCTGACCGAGGTCGACGCCTACTACTTCGCGCCCCAGAAGTGCTTCGCCAGCGACGGCGGCATCTGGTTCTCGATCATGTCGCCGGCCGCGCTCGACCGGGCCGCCGAGATCGCCGCGTCGGGGCGCTGGATCCCCGCGTTCTTCGACCTGCCGACCGCGATCGACAACTCCACCAAGAACCAGACCTACAACACCCCGTCGGTCGCCACGCTCTTCCTCATGGCCGAGCAGCTGGACTGGATGAACGCCCAGGGCGGGCTCAAGGGCATGGTCGACCGCACCACGCAGAGCTCCGAGACGCTCTACGGCTGGGCCGAGCGGACGTCGTACACCACGCCCTACGTCACCGACCCGGCCGACCGCTCGCTGGTGATCGGCACGATCGACTTCGACGAGTCGATCGACGCCGCCCAGGTCGCCAAGGTGCTGCGCGCCAACGGCGTGGTCGACACCGAGCCCTATCGCAAGCTCGGCCGCAACCAGCTGCGCATCGCGATGTATCCCGCGATCGACCCCTCCGACGTGGAGGCGCTCACCCGGTCGATCGACTACGTCGTCGAGCGACTCTGAGCACGAGCCCGACCAGCAGGCAGACGCCGACCACCGCGCCGACCAGGGTCCACGGGACGGCACCCTCCTGGGTGAGCGCGTCGAGGCGGCTCCGGTCCGCAGGGTCCTCGGCGGACGCCGACGGGGAGGCCGCCGCGGGGGCGAGCTCGGCGAGGACCCGCCGCGGCAGCGCGACCACCTCCACCGGCTCGTTGGCGCCCTCGGTGGAGACCAGCAGGCTGCGGCCGCTCGCGCGGACGTCGATGCCCTCGCCCTGCGGCTGGTTGGGCAGCTCGACGCTGTCGAGCCGGCGCCAGGGCGTGGTCGTGGTGTCGAAGACGTAGGCCCTGGAGTAGTCGCGCAGCACCGCGTGGCGCCCGTCGGGGAAGAACGCACCGTCGGTGATCAGCCCGGGCACGCGCCCCAGCGGCCGCAGCACGTTGGGCCGGTCGCTGCTCAGCCGCTCGGGCGCGGCGAACACCTGACCGCCGAAGAGCGACTTGCTGACGACGTAGACCTGCCCGGTGCGCGGGTGCACGAGCAGCGCCTCGGCATCGCGCGCCCCGCCACGGAAGGCGAGGTCGTAGCGGGTCGAGGTCACCTCGCGGTCGCCGTCGGTGAGGCGGGGCAGACGGTAGACCTGGATGCCCGCCCGGACGGCTCCGTTGTCGCCGATGTCGCCGACCCACACCTCGCCGTCGCGCCCGCGGGTGAGCGCCTCGACGTCGACCGCGTCGCCTGAGTACGTCGACCGGCCGACCGTGCGTCCGGTGGCGGGGTCGAGGACGTAGACGACCGCTCCGTCCCCGGAGTCGTTGATGGTCAGCACCCGGTGCGGGCGGTGGACCTCGACGACCGCGCTGGACTCGGTGATCGCGGGGTCCTGGAGCGTGAACAGGGTGCGGTTGTCGGCCAGCGCCGGCAGGAGCGCGGCCGCGATCAGGGTGCCGATCACCCGAGGTGCTCCGCCGGGCCGTCGGCCAGTCGACGGGCGAGGGCGGGACTGACCGGCCACTGGGCCAGCAGCGCGTCGAGCTCGGCCCGTGCCTCGCCGCCGTCGGC
This sequence comes from uncultured Nocardioidaceae bacterium, assembly GCA_964557235.1. GTDB lineage: Bacteria > Actinomycetota > Actinomycetes > Propionibacteriales > Nocardioidaceae > Marmoricola_A. The sequence continues at coordinate 4,706 of CAZKZQ010000191.1, read as the reverse complement.
GCCGGTGTGCACCGCCCGCAGCAGGGTGTTGCGCGGGGTGTGCGCGCTGTCGACGAACTCGATCACGTCGACACGGTAGCCACGGGTCCGAAGCAGCAGCGCCCGCACGGCGTCGGTGAGCGTGTCCGCGAAGCGCTCGCGCAGGATGCCGTCGCGCAGCAGCGCGGTGCCGCCCGGCGGGGGCGTGATCGTGCGCAGCTGGGCGGACAGGTCGTGGTGGCAGCAGGGTGCGGCGAGCACGAGGGGCGCACCCCAGGCGACGGCCTGGCCGAGGGCGTCGTCCGTGGCCGTGTCGCAGGCGTGCAGGGCCAGCACCACGTCGGGCGCCTGCTCGGGCTGCCAGCCGTCGATGCCGGCCTGGACGAACGTGACCTGGTCGAGCCCGAGCCGCTCGGCGACCGCGGTGTTGTGCTCACGCGACTGGGCCTTCACGTCGACGCCGGTCGTGGCGACCGGGAGGCCGAGGACGGAGGTGAGGTAGCGGTGGGCGGTGAAGGTCAGGTAGGCGTTGCCGCACCCGAGGTCGACCACGCGCAGCGGGTCCTCGACGGTGGGCTCGCGGACCGCCCCCGCCGCCCGTGCGTCGGCCAGCGCCGCGTCGAGGGCGCGGAGCAGCTCCTCGACCTGGCGCAGCTTGGCCTGGCGGCTCGGCTTGACCCGGCCCTGGTGGTCGGTGATCCCGAGCTCGCGCAGCACCGGGTCGTCCTCGGGCAGCAGCCGCTGCTTGGCGCGGTCGTGGCTGCGGGCCGGCGCCTGCGCCACGGCGTCGTCGCGGTGCACCAGCACCTTGCCCTTCCTGGTCACCCGCGCCTGGGTGGTGCCGGTCGCGGTCGCGACGTGCCAGTGGGCGAAGCCCTCGGCCAGGAGCTCGTCGACGGCGGCCGGGGCCGAGTCGGCGTCGTGGTTGGCGGTGAACGCCTGCGTGTCGTCGTACGACGTCACCTGCAGGCGGCGTCCGGCCTTGAGGTCGACGTACCTCAGCTCGACCCGGCGCCACCGCGGCTCGCGGCCGCGCTGCCGGCCCGACGCGACCGCGCGGTGCAGTCCCTCGGCGTCGAGGAGGGGGCCGCGCACGACCTCAGCGAGACCGTCGGGTCCGTCGTGTCCACCGGGTCCGGGCCCGCCGGGCTCACCCACGGGTCAGCGAGCTGACCAGCACGATCACGATCAGCAGGACCAGGGCCCCTGGGATGACCAGGCGGCGGTAGCGGGGGTTCACTCACCGGATTGTAGAGAGCGTCCTTGCCGTGGCGTGCCACCAGCAGGCCCAGGACGGCGAGCGAGCCCACGATCGTGCCGATCCCACCGCCGATCAGCGACCAGCGCGCGCCGAACACCTCGGCCAGCCAGCCGATCACCGGCGAGCCGAGCGGCGTGCCGCCCATGAACACCATGAGGTAGATCGCCATGACGCGACCACGCAGGTGAGCCGGGGCGGTGAGCTGGGTGACCGCGTTGGCCGAGGTGATCGTGGTCATCGCGCAGATGCCGATCACCGGGGTCATGAGCATGAACGTGCCGTAGGTCGGCATCAGCCCGATGATGATCTCGAGCGTGCCGAAGACCAGGGCTGCGACCACGACGAGCCGGACCGTCGGGCGCTCCCGCCGGGCGGCGAGCAGCGAGCCCGCGATCGAGCCGACGGCCATGGTGGTGCCGAGGATGCCGTACTCCCCCGCGCCCTTGCCGAACACCTGCGTGGCCATCAGCGCCGAGGTCATCTGGAAGTTGAGGCCGAACGTGCCGGTGAACCCCATCACCCCGATGACCAGGAGCAGGTCGGGTCGTGTGCGGAGGTACGCGACGCCGTCACGGATGCGCCCCTTGGGCAGGCTGCGGTCCCGCGACGGGTCACGGCGGCCGGAGCGGATGCCTGCGAGCGCGAACAGGACCGCGAGGTAGGACACCGCGTTGATCAGGATGACCACGCCGGTCCCCCGCTGCCCCGAGCCGAGCGCGGCGATCATGAGCCCCGCGATGGCGGGGCCGATGATGCGGCCGGCGTTGAACGACACCGAGTTGAGGCTCACCGCGTTGGCCAGGTCGTCGGGGCCGACCATCTCGCTGACGAACGACTGCCGCACGGGCGCGTCGAACGCCGTCGCGGTGCCGAACGCGAAGGCCAGGGCGTAGACGTGCCACGTCTGCACGTGACCGGTCACGGCGAGCACCCCGAGGGCCGCGGCGGGCACGGCCATCGACGCCTGGGTGATCATCAGCATCGTGCGCTTGGGCAGGCGGTCGGCCAGCGCGCCGGCGTACGCCGAGAACAGCAGGATCGGCAGGAACTGCAGACCCGTGGTGATGCCCAGCGCGGAGGCGCTGCCACCGGTGACCACGAGCACGAGCCAGTCCTGGGCGACCCGCTGCATCCAGGTGCCGACGTTGGAGACGAGCCCGCCGGTGGCGTAGCGCCGGTAGTCGCGGTGGGCCAGGCTGCGGAACGTCGGGCTCACCGGCGACTCCCCGCCAGCCGCTCCAGCAGCGGCGCAGCAGCGGCCAGGACCGCACGCTCGTCGGGGGTGAGCTCGGACAGGGCGCGGGCCAGCCAGGCGTCGCGGCGGCGGCGGTCGGCCATGAGGACGTCCTTGCCCGCGGGGGTGAGGGTCACCAGGACCTGGCGTCCGTCACTGGGGTGCGGGCGGCGCTCGGCCAGGCCGAGAGCCTCGAGCGAGGCGATGGTGCGGGTCATCGACGGCGGCCGGACGCCCTCGGACTCGGCGAGCGCGCCGATGGTGGCGTCGCCGTCGACGTACAACCGGGCGATCACGCCGATCTGGCCGAGGCTCACCGAGGAGCCGTCGAGCCGCTCCTGACGGAGCCTGCGACCGACGCGGGCGATCGCCACGCGGAGGGAGGACGCCAGCGCCGGAGACACCGTGGACATGGTGCGAGTCTCGACGGCAGCAGGCATGTCCTTAGTCTAGGTCATTACCTTTGCTAACAAAAACGTCTTCCGGGCCTCAGGAGGGGAACCGGACCGCCCCACGGTCGGGGGCGTAGTCCTTCGACATCGTCCCGCTCGCCTGCTGCTCGAGCGTGCCGTGCTCCGCGCCCACCAACCAGCGGAACGACTGGGCCCCGCCGAGTCGGGAGGCATCGAAGGAGAGGTCCAGCTCCCGGCCGTCCGGTCGGACCGAGATCCCGCTGGCCGAGCCGAACTCGGCCCCGTCGGGGTGGCGCCAGGTTCCGCTCCAGCCGTCGTCGGCCAGGGTGGCCCAGAGCTCGTAGTCGATCTCGCCGTCACCGTCGGTGTCGGCGAAGCAGATCACGTGCATCACCGCATCGGACCCGGTCGGGAAGTCCCCGACCGCGGACACGCGGAGGTCGTAGCGCCCGTCCGAACGCCGCAGGGACGCCCCGGTCAGGTCGGCGTACGCCGGAACTCCCAGCCCCTGCGCATCGCCGGCGCGGTCCGCCACCGACGCGGCGGCCACGTCGGACGGCCGACCCGTGGTCGGGGGCGCACTGCTCGGACCCGTTCCGGTAGGTGATTCATCAGGTTCTGATGACTGCTCACTTTTCTTCGGCGGGGGCGTAACCCCGCCGCTCGGGCGGTCGTTGCGGTGAGCGGAACGGCCCTTCCCGGCACTTCGGTCCGCGTGGGGACGTCCCACCCTCGTCTTCTCCGGTGCCACCCGGGGCTGGAGACCGGTCTCGGAGGTCGACACCGGCTCCTCCCCCACGGCGCAGCCGGGCAGGACGAGGACCACCAGGAGCAGGATCAGGGTCCGGACGCGGTGTCTCACAGGCGAAGTCCTTGGGTCGGCGGCCGGGCAGAGACTACTCCGCCCCCCACCACAGCAGGACTCCTCGAAAGGGAAACATCATGCGGGTCCCCATCCTCGCCGCCTCCGTGGCAACCCTCGCCCTCACGTTCGGCGCCGCCGGCTTCGCGGCCGCCGGCGAGCCCGGCCCGAACGGCCACAACACCTTCGGTCTCTGCACCGCCTACTTCGCCGGCTCCGAGCGCGGTCAGGAGATGAAGCACAAGGCTCCGCCGTTCCAGGGCCTCGAGGCCGCTGCCGAGGCCGCCGACCAGAGCGTCGAGGAGTACTGCGCAGCCAACGGCACCCACCCGGGCAAGGGTGGCGGTCGCGGCTGACGCCGACGCGCACGCAGAGGAGGGGACCCCGAGGGGGTCCCCTCCTTCGTCGTTCAGCGCAGCCTCACTCCACGCCGAGCAGCTGCCGGATCGGCGCGATCGCGAAGTAAACGACGAACATCGCGGCGACGACCCACATCAGGCCGCGGATCTCGCGCACCTTGCCGTGCACGAGCTTGATCAGCACGTGGGCGATGAAGCCCGCGCCGATGCCCACGGTGATGTTGTAGGTGAACGGCATCAGGACGATCGTGAGGAAGGCGGGGATCGCCACCTCGAGGTCGTCCCAGTCGATGTTCTTGACCTGGGTCATCATCAGGAAGCCCACGAGCACGAGCGCCGGCGTCGCCGCCTCGTTGGGGATGATCTCCACCAGCGGCGTGAAGATCGTCGCGAGGAGGAAGAGCGCTCCGGTGACGACCGAGGCGAGGCCCGTGCGGGCGCCCTCGCCGACGCCCGAGGCCGACTCGATGTAGGACGTGTTGGACGAGACCGACGCGGCACCACCGGTCAGGGCGGCGATCGAGTCGACGACCAGGATCGCCTCGCTCTTGGGCGGGATGCCCTGCTCGTCGAGCAGGCCGGCCTCGGCGCCGATCGC
>CAZKZQ010000190.1:5173-7993 GCA_964557235.1 uncultured Nocardioidaceae bacterium | reverse complement strand
GAGAAGCGGATGCTGGCCAAGGCGCGCCAGATCCTCGTCTCCGAGCTCGCGCTGGCCGAGTCCACCAACGAGGACAAGGCCGAGACGATCCTCGACGAGGTGCTCGCCTCCTGAGGTGTCGATCCACTCATCAGGGCCCCCGGACCACCTGGTCCGGGGGTTCTTGGTTTTTGGCAGGCTGGCGGCCATGAGCTGGGTGAGCGAGGTCGTGGCGTGGTCCGGGGTCACCGGCACGCCCTGGGAGGGACGGTGCGCCTCCGTGCTGGCCGAGACGGCCCTGCCGGAGGGCGACGGGCTGGTGCTGCTCGACGAGCGGTGCCCGGGCGTCACCGCGGACGACGTACGCCGGGTGGTCGCGCAGGCGGACGGCGCGGCCGCCGTCGGCGTGCGCCCGGTGACCGACACGGTCAAGCAGCTGCAGGACGGGTACGTCGGCCCGACGGTCGACCGCGACGGTCTCGTCGCGGTGTGCTCACCGCTGGCGCTGCCGGCCGACCTCGTCGACCTGGTCGGGGACGACCGCGACCTCCCGGCCCTCGTCGCCCGCCTCGTCGAGCGCGGGGTCCCGGTGGTCCACGTCGAGGTCCCCGTCGCGGGGCGCAGGCTCGCCGGCCCCGACGAGCTCGTCCTCCTGGACCGATGAGCGCGGCAACCGCGAGGCTCGCGCCACCCCCCGCATCACGGCGAGCGTGACGAGGACCGACAGGGCGGCCATCACCGCCATGGCCGTGCCGACGGACACGACCTCGGCGATCGTGCCGGCCAGGACGGCTCCGAGGCCCTGGCAGGTCATCCGGCCGGCCTGCTCGACGCCCTGCACCTGGCCGCGCACCCGGTCGGGGGTGAGCACCAGCAGCCGCTCCTGGAGCGGGAGCGTGGCGGCGTACCCCACGCAGGCGACGGCCGACAGGGCCATCGCGACCGGCAGGTCCGGCGTCAGGGCGAAGGCGAGGAACGGCACGGCGAGCTGCAGGCGCAGCCACGGCCCGACCCTGGACCGGGCGGACTCCGAGAGCAGCCGCCCCACGACGAGGTCGCCGCTGAGCATGCCGATCGCCGCGGACATGAAGAGCCAGCCGCCCTGCTCCCCGGCGTAGGGCACGAACAGCGCCTCGCAGCCGACCACCAGCCCGTTGGGGACCCACAGGGCGAGCAGGACCGGGCGCAGGTGGCGCTGGCGCATCAGCCAGCCGTTGGTCAGGGCGGTCTGGCGCAGCGACGGGCGGACGGCGGGGCGGACGGAGTGCCGTCGCATGCCGAGGCGCATCGTCACCGTCGAGAGGGCCGCGAGGGCGGCGGCGATGAGGAACGTGCGCGACGGCCCGACCGCGGCGAGCACGCCCGCGCCGAGGGCGTAGCCGGCGATCTGCATCGCGCCGACCGAGAGGTTGAGCAGGGAGCGCGCCCGTGCGTACGCCGCGATGCCGACGACCTCCGACATCACCGCCGTGCGGATGCCACTGCTCACCGAGCTCACCAGGCCCATCGCGAGCAGCAGCGCGAACCGCGCGCCGAGGGGGATCCCGGGCAGCGCCTGGACGAGCAGGCCGACGACGATCACCGACTGGAGCGTGACGACCGCGGCGCGCGGCGAGCGGCCGTCGGCGAGCGACATGGCGGTGGCGGCGCCGAGGACGTTGGCGAGCGTGGGGGCGAAGACGGCGAGGGCGGTGAGCAGCGGCGACCCGGTCTCGCGGTCGACCAGCGTGGCCAGCGCGAGGCCGGCGAGCGACCCGGCGAGCACGTTGGCGGCCTGGGCGCCGAAGATCGCGCGGAACTCGCGCTGGCGGAGCAGGGAGGTGTACGTCGTCACGGCGGCAGCCTGGTCGCGCGCCGATCTCGGCTCTACAGTTTCGCGAGGAGGCGAAACATGAGCGACTGGGTGCTGGCGCCGGACGTGCTCGCGCGGGCACGGTTCGCGGTGTCGACCTCGGCCGAGACGCTCGGCGCACTGGGGCTGCTGCGCCGCGGGGCGCCGCCGCCGTGGCTGGCGGGGTGGTACTCCCGGCACGTGGCGGACTACCAGGTGACCATGGGAAACCGACCCCTGTGGGCGGCGATCGTCGCCGAGGGCTTCGGACCGCGGTGGGTCGCCGACTGCCTGACCGCGGCCCCCGAGCGGGTGGGGGACATCGTCGACGAGCTCGCCGGGGTGCGCCTGCTGTCCGACGAGCAGGTGCGCGCGGACCTGAGGCAGGCGCACGGACGGTCCGCGCTGCCCGAGGTGCTGGAGTCCACCTCCGGCCTCGGCGACGCGGTCGCGGACCTCATGCTCTGGACCTGGGAGACCACCCTCGCCGACGAGTGGCCGCGCCGACGGCACGTGCTCGAGGCCGACGTCGTCTCGCGCACCGCGGCGCTGGCGTCCGGCGGCTGGAGCGCGGCGCTGGAGGGGATGGGCCGGGCCTACCTGGGCGAGGGGCGCGTGCGGATCAGCAGCCACGCGCTGCCGCCCAAGCACCTCGGCAGCGGGGCGACGCTGTCCTTCCACCCGGTCAGCAGCCCGACCAGCTCGGTGCTGTGGAACCTGCCGGCGGAGCGGTTCGCGATCGTCTACGAGGCGTCCGGGATGGGCATCGTCGCCGACGCGGTCGCCTCGGACGCGCTCGAGCGGCTGCTGGGGGCCAACCGGGCCCGGCTGGTCGCGCTGCTCGCCGAGCCGTCGTCCACGACCCAGCTGGCCGCTCTGACCGGCCTGCCCCTGGGCTCGGTCGGCAACCACCTCACCGTCCTGCGCGACGCGGGACTCGTCGTACGCCGGCGGTCGGGTCGGTCGGTGCTCTACCGGCGTACCGAGGTGGCCGACGCGCTGGTCGCCTC
>CAZKZQ010000190.1:0-5073 GCA_964557235.1 uncultured Nocardioidaceae bacterium | reverse complement strand
GGCTGAGGAGCGGGTCGATCAGCGACTCGAGCATGTCCGAGACGTGCCGGTCGCGCTCGAGCGGGAGCATGTGGCCGGCGCCGGGCGAGACGATGAGGCGGGCGCCGGGGATCGACGCGGCGAGCCGCCGGGCGTGCGGCGGAGGGGTGAGCAGGTCGCGGTCGCCCACGAGGACGAGCGTGGGGACGTCCTCGAGCGTCTTCTCCAGGTGCCCGTGGCGCTCGTGCTCCATCAGGTCCTCGAAGAAGCCGGTCATCGTCGTGCCCGGCACGTTGACGAGGCCCTCGACGAGCAGCATGTGGTCGCGCAGCCGCATCGAGTCGCCGAACAGGAACCGCCGCACCACGAGCGACTCGATGACAGGCGCGCGCAGCCGCTGCCGGCGGCTCAGCGTGCGGGAGCGGAACGCCAGGACGTAGGGGATCTTGTCCTTCACCCACGGTCCGACGTCGGGCAGGCCGAGGGTCACGCTGCGCAGCCCGCCGCCCGAGGTGGCCACGAAGCAGACGCCGCCGACCCGCGCCTCGTCGCCGCGGAACAGCTCGGGCCGCTGGAGCGCGAGCTCCATGATCGTCATCCCGCCGATGCTGTGGCCGGCCAGCACGAGGCGGCCGTGCGGGGCGTAGGCGTCGATCACCTCGCCCAGGTCGCAGCCGAGGTTGGCGATCGTCGCGCCCTCGCGGGTGGTCGGGTCGGACTGGCCGTGCCCGCGGTGGTCGTAGGACACGATCCGCAGGTCGTGGCCGTAGCGCGCCCGCAGGTCGCGCACCTGGTAGCGCCACGAGTCGTGGTCGGAGACCCAGCAGTGCGCCAGGACCAGCGCGACCGGGGCGTCGACGGGCCCCTCGGCGCGGACGTGCAGCTGCAGGCCGTCGCGGGTGCGGTGGAGCGAGTCGGTCACGCGCCACCCCCGGTGGGTACGACGAGCGCCGTCGCGATCGCGGCCACCCCCTCGCCGCGGCCGGTCAGGCCCAGGCCGTCGGTGGTCGTCGCGGAGACCGTGACCGGCGCGCCCAGGGCCTCGGACAGGGCGGCCTGCGCCTCGTCGCGACGCGAGCCGAGCCGCGGCCGGTTGCCGATCACCTGCACCGCGACGTTGCCGATCTCGAAGCCCGCCTCACGCACCCGGCGGGCGGTCTCGGCCAGCAGGGTCGCCCCGGACGCACCGGCCCACTGCGGCTCGGCGGTGCCGAAGTTGCTGCCCAGGTCGCCGAGCCCGGTCGCCGACAGCAGCGCGTCGCACGCCGCGTGGGCGGCCACGTCGGCGTCGGAGTGGCCCTCGAGCCCGGGCTCGTCGCCGGGGAAGTGGAGGCCGGCGAGCCACAGCGGGCGGGACGGATCGGCCGAGAAGGCGTGGACGTCGGTCCCCACGCCGACGCGGGGGACGAGAGGTTGCGGCTCCGGCACGCCTCGCATCATGACGCATCGGCTTGGCAGATGGTCCACGATGGAGGACATGGCAGACGAGGCACTCCCTGCCGCCGCGCGCCCGCGCGACGACAGGCCCCTCCCGCGCGCCGCGCGCTGGTGGGCGGCGCTCGCCGGTGTTCTCACCGGCGGAGCGGGGCTCGGTGCCGCCCTGGCCACGACGTCGCTGCTCGGTGAGCGCCTCTCGCCGGTCAACGCGGTGTCCGAGACCGTCATCGAGTACACCCCCGGCAAGGTCGCGCACCTGCTGGTCAGCATCGTCGGCCAGAACGACAAGCCCCTCCTGCGGGCCGGCACGGTCATCGGCCTCGTCGCGCTGTCCGCCGTCGCCGGTCGGGTGGGGCTGCGCAGCGTGCTGCGCGGCCAGGCCGTCTTCCTCGCGATGGCGGTGCTCGCCGGGCTCTGCGTGCTCGATCGCCGCGGTGCGGACACCGCCTCCCTGCTGCCGGTCGTGGTCGGCCTGGTGGTGTGGCTGGTCGCCCTGCCGATGCTGCTCGAGCCCCTGCGGGGCGCTCCCGCGGCGCAGGCGGGGGACGACGCGGCCCGTCGTACGTTCGGGAGACGCGCGGTGATCGTCACCGTCCTCGGCGCGGGCGCCGGCGCGCTGGGCGGGGTCTTCGGCCGCAAGCGTCGCGAGGTCGAGCGTGACATCGCCGCCCTCGACCTGCCGGTGACCAAGGGCACCGTGCCCGCCGGGGCGGACCTCGACCTCGAGGACCTCGCGCCCTGGCGGACCCCCAACGAGGACTTCTACCTGATCGACACCGCGCTCGCGCTGCCCGCGATCCGCACCCAGGACTGGTCGCTGCGCATCCACGGCATGGTCGACAAGGAGATCCGGCTCAGCTACGACGACCTGCGCGCCCGGCAGCTCACCGAGGCGTGGGTGACGCTGTGCTGCGTGTCCAACCGCGTGGGCGGCGAGCTGGTCGGCAACGCCCACTGGAGCGGCGTCCGGATCGCCGACCTGCTCCGCGAGGCAGGCGTGCAGGACGGCGCCGACGCGGTCCTGCAGACCTCCGAGGACGGCTGGACGTGCGGCACGCCGATCGAGGCGCTCACCGACGACCGCGACGCGCTCCTCGCGATCGCGATGAACGGCAAGCCCCTGCCGGTCGAGCACGGCTTCCCGGTGCGGATGGTCGTGCCGGGCCTCTACGGCTTCGTGTCCGCGACCAAGTGGGTGGTGGACCTCAAGGTCACGCGGTTCTCCGAGTTCGACGCGTTCTGGACCGAGCGCGGCTGGGCCGAGCAGTGCTCGATCAAGACGCAGTCGCGCATCGACGTCCCGCGCGGCAACCACCGGGTGGACTCCGGCAAGGTCACCGTCGCCGGCGTCGCGTGGGCGCAGCACCTCGGCATCGACAAGGTCGAGGTCCAGGTCGACGGCGAGGCCTGGCAGGAGGTCGAGCTCGCCCGCGTGCCCTCGCTGGACACCTGGGTGCAGTGGCACGGCGAGGTCGACGTCGACCCGGGCGTGCACCGGCTGGCGGTGCGTGCCACCGACAAGAGCGGCGAGACCCAGACCTCGGTGCGCACCGACGTCGTCCCCGACGGTGCGTCGGGCTGGCACTCGATCGAGTTCACCGCGGAGTAAATCGAGTGGCTGGGCCGGACGGGCCTCCCTAGGGTCGATGCATGACGACCTTCGCCGTCCCGGATCCCCTGCTGCACAAGGCCTTCCTCGACGCGGTCGCCGAGTTCGGTGCGGCCGGTGAGTACCCCCACGGCTCCGGCATCACCCCGGAGGACATGCCCGACGAGAAGGTCCTCGGAGAGCCCTGGCGGGTCTCGCAGCTCGGCTCGGCCGAGCGCTTCGCGGCGTACGCCGAGGCGATGGCGCAGCTCGCCGACGGCGACGTCGCTCGCGGTTTCGCGATGGTGCCCGACACCAAGCGCTGGCTCGTCGAGGACGGGACGGTCGTCGGGTTCTTGTCCGTGCGACACGAGCTCAACGACTTCCTGCTCGAGGAGGGCGGTCACATCGGCTACTCGGTGCGCCCGTCCGCGCGAAGGCGCGGGCTCGCCACCGCCGCCTGTGCGTGGGGGCTCGACCACCTGCGCGACCTCGGCGTCGACCGCGCGCTGATCACCTGCGACGACGACAACACCGCGTCGGCCGCCACGATCCTGCGCAACAGGGGCGTGCTGGAGGACGTGCGCCACGGCAAGCGGCGCTACTGGGTCGACCTCAGCGCGTGATGACGTAGGCGACGCCGCCGGAGCCCTTCAGCGACCCGCCGGACGGGTAGCGCTTGAGCCACGCGTCCTCGAACTGGCGTCGGTCATAGGTGCGCCGGACGCCGGCGTTGCTCGACGCCGCAGGGTCGTTGACCACCACGTCGCCGGCCTTCGTGAAGCCGACGATGACGAGCAGGTGGCCGTTGGTCGAGGAGATCGGCGCACCGCTGAGCTGGCCGCGGCCGAACGTCACCGAGACGACCAGCGGGACACCGCGCTCGATGAACGACTCCGCGCCGCGCAGGTTGCGCAGCCGGGTGACGTGGCCGTGGCCGACGCGGCGGGCGGCGTACGCGGTGTTGAAGGCCCAGTTGCCCGTGCCCTCGAGCGTCGTGTCGTAGACCATCCGCGCGCCGTGGTCGACCTGCGGGTCGGCGTGGCCGTCCTTGACCCAGGCATAGGCGCCCGGGCCGGGCAGCGCGTCGTAGTACCCCAGCACCATCGTGGTGGAGGTCGGCGAGCACCAGGCCTCGCCGCCGCCGTCGTACTGCGGGTAGTCGCCCTCGTGGGTCATCTGGCTGAGGCGTGGGACGGGAAGCACCTTGCCGAGCGCGGCGTTGGGGCGCGGTCGGGGCGTGGAGTTCGCGGGGTCGCTGGTGCCCGGCAGGCGGCTGGCCACGGCCCCGACGGTGTCGAGGGACGGTACGGCGGTGCTGCCCGCGGGCCGCGAAAGGGTCACCCGCAGCTGCCACGCGGTGAGGCCGGCCGAGGCGTTGGAGATCCAGGTGTCGTAGGACATGCGGCCGCCGTCGTCGGTCTGCGAGGTGCCGCTGGCGCGGCGGACCGAACGGTCGGTGTAGGCCCAGACCGCGACGGTGTCCCAGCTGGTCGTCGAGGCGTTGCGGCCGCGCACCTCGACCTTGACCCGCGAGGCGCCGGGTGTCGACGCCTCCCACGACGGGATGAGCTCGGTGAGCGCGAAGCCCGGCTCGACCCACGGGCTCGTCCACGTGCCCCGGTCGCCCCGCGCCAGGCGCACGGACCCGCCCGAGACGGCGACGCCGGACCCGGTGCCGGACCGCAGCTCGGCGTCGGTGTCCCACTGGCGGTAGTTGACGTGGCGTTGCACCGCGGCGTCGGCCGGTGCCGGCGAGGTCACGAGCGCGGACGCGGCGAGAAGCAGGGGAAGCAGGGTGCGCACCGCACGAGGGTAGGTGTCGCTCCTGCCCCTGTGGAGCACTTCCGCCACATCCGTCCCGGACCTCCTCGTTGTCTCGGTCGGGCCTGCGCGCCCGTAGAATCGCCCGGTGATCCGGCTCTACGACTCCACCACCCGCGAGGTCCGCGACTTCGTGCCCCTGCGCGACGGCCAGGTGGGGATCTACGTCTGCGGTCTCACCGTCCAGAGCGAGCCCCACGTCGGCCACGTCCGCTCGGCGGTCAACTTCGACGTGCTGCGCCGCT
>CAZKZQ010000189.1:0-8054 GCA_964557235.1 uncultured Nocardioidaceae bacterium | reverse complement strand
TCGTCGTGGGCCTGGTGGTGGTGATGGCTGCAGAGCAGCACACCGTCCTTGAGGTCGGTCTTGCCGCCGAGCAGCCACGGGATCCAGTGATGGGCCTCGGCCCAGGTGCCGGGGATGTCGCACCCTTCGGCCCGGCAGGTCCGGTCGCGGAACAACAGCGCCTTGCGTTGAGCTGCGGTGAAGAATCGGCGTGAGCGCCCGAGGTCGAGGATCTCGGACCTGTCTCCGAGCACGGCCGGGATGATGCGGGCGTTGCACGCCAGTCGGCGGATCTGCCCGGCGGTCAGGGCCTCCCCACCGCCGCGGGACTCGCCGTGGGGGTCACCGCCGATCGCGGCGGTGGTCAGGACCTCCCCGCTCGCGAGGTCCTTCTTGAGGTCCTCCAGCCGGATGGTGACGAGCATCGTGGTCGCGTCGCCACCGTGGATCGGGAGCCGCCTGGGGTCGACAGCCTCGAGGAAGGCGCACAGGGCCAGCCCGAGACGTCGCGGGTAGGGCAGGCGCTCCACCGGGTCGGAGGAGTCAGGGAGTGCGCCGGTGTTGACGGCCGCCTCGGCCAGCGCCTCGCTGAGGTCGTCGGCAGTGGCGCCGTCGGGCAGCGCGGCCTCGCCGAAGGTGTTCTTCTTCCGCGGGTTGGTGTGCGCCTCGAGGAAGACCGCGAGACGGGTGGCGACGTGGTCGGGCAGGTCCGCGGACAGGCGGGTGATGCCGTTGCCGCGGCGTCGCAGGGTCGCCCGGATCCGCTCGAACGCGTCGGCCTCCTCCCCCGCGAGCGCCTTGGCGTCGGCGGCATCGGCGATCTCCGGCGCCACGACCTCGAGGATCTTGCGGCCCAGCTTGGCCAGCTGCTCGGGCCCGAACTCCTCCGCAGCGCCGACCAGGTGGGCCTCGGCCTCGGCGACGATCTCCGCGGGCACGTCCGCGGGCAGCCGCCCCAGGGCCGTGCAGATCACCCGCGCCTGCGCCACGTTCACCGTGCCCGCGCGCATCGCGGAGGCGACCAGGAGCCGGCGACGATCCAGCTCGGTGGCCAGGCGCAGGTCGGCCTTGGCCGCGGCATGGCCGGTGCGGGCGTGGTGCGCCAGCCACACGCCTGCATCGCGAGAGGCGTCCTCCATCGCGACGTCCTGCGCGTCCGCGAGGAGGCTCAGCCTGACCGCGGCCAGCTGTCCCTCGAGCACAGCGATCTCCCGCATCGCGGTCGCCTTGACCTCGGTGTCCATGAATGTCGGATTGACGTCGGACACTGCCGTCAGGGTTTGGCTCATGGTGGACGTGGCCACCAGCAGTGGATGGCGTGGCAGTGCTGTGGGCTCGACCGACACCGAGGGCCCCCTCACGAGTTCGACGACAGATCGGTCACGCACGTGCGTGACCACTGGTCGTCGCTCTCGGGGGCCCGGGTTCCCAGGACTCTTACGTCACCTTCACGACTGAGCCCATCACGGCCGAGAAAGCGCAGGTGGCCCGCTCTGACGGCGGGTCTGGCTCGACAGCTCCAAGCTCTGGGCCAAGCCTAGCACGTCATCGACGACAAGCAAACACCAGTTCGATTAATCAACAGAGCTGTGGGAGCGGCTACGGTGTCGCCGTGATCACCGGAGGAGAGCACGTCGTCGGCTCGGCCCGACCCAGCCTGCGCCGTTCCCCGCCCGACGAGGTGTCGACCTACCGCGTTCGCGTGGACCTCGACCACGCGGACCCACCCATCTGGCGACGGCTCGAGCTCCGCTCCGACCTCAGGCTGGACGTCGTGCACCAGGTCCTCCAGGCGGCGTACGACTGGGACGACGCGCACCTGCACCGCTTCGCCCTCGGCGGCAGTCCGTTCGACCTCACCAGCGAGCTGTTCCTCTGCCCCTTCGACGTGGAGGAAGGTGAGGACGAGGGGACGCCCACCGCCGACGTACGCCTCGACGAGACCCTGCAGGAGCCCGGCGACAGGCTGCACTACGTCTACGACTACGGCGACTCGTGGGAGCTCACGATCGAGCTGGAGGAGACCCGTCTCAGACACCTGGACGAGCCGGACGCCGTCTGCACGGACGGCCGACGGGCGGCTCCTCCGGAGGACTGCGGTGGCATCACCGATGCGGCCGACCTGGCCCAGGTCCTGCCGGATCCGGAGCGCTTCGAGCTCGCCGAGGTCAACGGCGCCATGGCCCAGGCCACGGCCGGCAGCCGGCTCCACCCGAGGCTGGCCGAGCTGCTGCTCATGCTGCGCTCGTCGGAGGAGGGAGCGCGCCTCGCCGGCGGCGTCGCGACAGCCCTCGCGCGGGAGGCGCCGTCCGACGACGAGCTCCGCGCAGCACTCCGGGCGCACCAGTGGTTCCTCGACCGGGCCGCCGCCGGTGGCCTGCCCCTCAGCAACGCGGGCTACCTCAAGCCCGACGACGTCGTCGCGGCCGCAGACCTCGTGCCCTCCGCCCACGACGGGATCGGCACCCGCAACCGCGAGGTGCACACCATCCCGGTCCTGCGCTTCCGGAAGAGGTTGCAGGCCATGAGGCTGCTCCGCAGGCACAAGGGCGCGCTCGTCCTCACCCGGCTCGGCGCGGTCGCGCAGCGGGACCTCGGGGCACTCGTGGAGGCCATCGCCGACCACCTCGTCGCGTCCTGCGATGGGCCGGCCGAGCTGGACACGTCCCTGTTGGTCCTGGCGTACGCCGCCGCGACGCCTGGCGGGAGACCGGCGTACGACGAGATCGCGGCGCACCTGGACGACGTCGGGTGGCGACGCTCCGACGGCTCACGGATCCAGCGCCACGACCTGAGTCCCCTGCCGGCACGCGACGTCCTGCGCGACATCAGCGCCGCACCTCAGCGTGACCGGGACCGGGTCAGCCCGGAGGCGGCGTACGTCGCCCGCCTGGCGCTGCGTCGCTGAGGCGACGGCGTACGTCAGAGCGTGAGCTCGGCCTCGGCGCCGGTGTTCTGCTCGACGTCGGCGACGCTCGCCTCGAAGAGGTCGTGCGCCAGCCCCATGAGCGCGCGGCTGACGGCGAGCTCGTCACCGATCTCGGGGACGTCGCGGTCGGCAGGACTGCGACGGGCCCTCCCCTCGTGGCGCAGCTCGGTGCCGGCATCGGTGTGCAGCACCGCCTCGGCGATCGTGTCCTTGCCGCTCTCGCTGAGGTTGACCCGGATGTTCCATGTGTGGGCGTGCATGACGTCCTCCTTCCATGGCCTGTCGCGGCGGTCGCGACAGGAGCGTGAGGTGGTGTGCGGGCGTCCTCATCGGGCTGCCTCGCGGGCGCGGTGGTGCCACGCCTTGGCCGTGGCGTCGACCATGAGGAGCACGGCGGCCGACGCCACGGCAGCTGTCCACCCGACCGCGGTCGGCCACGAGCCGCCGAGCAGGTCGCTGACCGGCGGGAAGCCGAGGAAGACGACCAGCAGGACGAGCTCGGCGACGACCGCGCCGAGGAGCAGGCGGTTGGTGAACGGGGGCATGGCCCACACCGGACGGGTGGTGCTGCGGCAGGCGAAGGCGTTGGCCACCTGGCAGCAGGCGATGACCGCGAAGGCCGAGCCCGACGCGACAGCGGCGAGCGTCGTCCCCGGGGTCTCACCCCACTGCCACCCTCCCTGCCGCAGCACGATCGTGAAGGCGGTCATCGACAGGACCGCCTCGGTTGCACCCAGCACCAGGAACGCCCGGACCAGCAGCGAGCGGTCGACGAGCGAGTCGTGCCGGCGGCCCTCCATGACGTGTCGCCCCGGGGGCTCCGCGCCCAGCCCGATCGCCGGCAGCATGTCGGTGCCGATGTCGAGCGCGAGGACCTGGAGGACCGAGATCGCCAGCGGGTAGTGGCCGGCCGTCAGCGCCCACAGGGCGAACGGCGTCAGCTCGGCGACGTTGTCGGTGAGGTGATAGGTCAGGAAGCGCCGCACGTTCTGGAACGTCGCCCGCCCGAGCCGCACCGCGGAGACGATCGTCGCGAAGTGGTCGTCCAGCAGTACGACGTCCGCGGCCTCGCGCGCCACGTCGCTGCCGGTCGCGCCCATGGCCACGCCGACGTCGGCCTCGCGCAGGGCCGGGGCGTCGTTGACCCCGTCGCCGGTCATGGCGACGACGTGGCCGCGCTCCCGCAGGACCTTGGCGATCCGGAACTTGTCGGCCGGCGTGACGCGGGCGACCACCGCGCCGTGCGGGTGGTCGAGCATCTCGCCGAGCACGGCGTCGTCGGCGGGGAGCCCACGCCCGACCAGCACGCTCCCCGCCGGGCCGAGCAGCCCGACCTCGCGCGCGATCGCCCGCGCGGTCCGCGGGTGGTCGCCGGTCAGCATCACGACCCGGATGTCGGCGTCGCGGCACGCCAGCAGGGCCTCGCGCACGCCGGAGCGGGGCGGGTCCTCGAGCGCGAGCAGTCCCAGGAGCTCGAGCCCGTGGTCGGGGATCTCCCAGGGCTGCTCGGGGTCCCACGACGCCTCGCCCGACGCGACGGCGAGCACGCGCAGCCCGCGCTCGGTCAACGTGGCGAGGCTGGTCTGCAGGCCGGGGTCGACGTGGACCGCTGCGGCGAAGACGGCCTCCGGCGCCCCCAGCACGTGCACGCGACCGTCCACGACCGCGGCGCTGCAGAGACGCTCGGGTGAGTACGGCTGCCGCGACACCACCCGATCCCCGTGGTCGGTCACACCGCAGCGCCGGGCCAGGCAGTCGAGGGCCGCCTCCATCGGGTCGCCCTCGGCCGTCCACACCGTCGGCGCCTCGGGCAGCTGGACGACCCGCCCGGTGACGCAGGCAGCCGCGGCGGCCGCCGCGGCCGTCGTACGCCGGCACGCGTCGGGCGAGCCGGTCAGCGTCGCGGCGGGGTCGTAGCCCTCGCCGTCCACCGTGACGGGTCCGTCGGCGGTGGCGACCTCGACGACCTGCATGCGGTTCTGGGTGATGGTGCCGGTCTTGTCGGTGCAGACGATGGTGGTCGCGCCGAGCGTCTCGACCGAGTCGAGCCGGCGGACCAGTGCTTGCTCGTCGGCCATCTGCTGCGCGCCCCGGGCCAGCGACAGGGTGACCGTCGGCAGCAGGCCCTCGGGGACCAGGGCGACGGTGACGCCGATGCCGAACAGGAACGCGTCGACCAGGTCGAGGCCGAGCAGCACGGAGCCGACGCCCAGCAGCGTGCCGGTGCTGATCGCGATGACCGCGACCACGCGGACGACCCGGTCGAGCTCGAGGACCAGCGGGCTCGGCGGGCGCTCGGCGGACTCGGCGAGGGCGGAGATGCCGGCGAGCGTGGTGCGCGACCCGGTCTGCTCGACCACCGCGGTCGCCTCGCCCTGGACCACGAAGGAGCCGGTGACCAGCTGGTCCCCCGCCACGTGCGCGACCGGGACGCTCTCGCCGGTGACGAGCGACTCGTCGGTGTGCAGGTGCTCACCGGCGAGCACCCTCAGGTCGGCCCCGACCTTGTCGCCGGCCTCGAGGCGGACCACGTCGTCGCGCACGAGGTCGACCACGTCGCAGGTGTCCCACGAGCCGTCGCGCAGGACGGTGGCGCGGGTGGGGATGAGGCTGCGGAGGCGGTCGGCGGAGCGGTCGGCGCGGTACTCCTGCCAGAAGGCGAACACCGCGTTGATCACGACGATGACCGCGATCGCCGCCGCGAGGGCCGGCATGCCCGCGATGAGCGCGAGCACGGACCCCACCCAGAGCAGGAGCGCCAGCATGTGGGTGAGCTGGGCGGCGAGCTGGCGCCACGGCGGCTCGCGCTTGCGCTGCGGCAGGACGTTGGGGCCGTCGGCGTCCAGGCGCTGAGCAGCCTCGGCCGACGTCAGACCGCGCACGTGGTCGGCGACGCCCGCAGGACCGGCCATGGCCCCTCCCTTCGGCCTCATCGTGCGTCGCTCGCCCGGGCGGTGCGCAGGGCCAGGTGGCACCTGGTGGGGGTCCGACACGCCAGGTGGACCCCCGGCGAGAGTCCTTCGCCCCTGGGGTCGGTCGGCCTCGCGGAGGAGCCTGGGGCCATGGGCCACCACCTCAGGGCGACAACGCCCGGACTGACGTTCCTCGGCGCCACGGAGACGGTGACCGGCAGCCGCTTCCTCGTGGAGGGCACCGAGTCACGAGTGCTGGTCGAGGCCGGGCTCTATCAGGGCGTGAAGTCCCTGCGGCTGCGCAACTGGGAGCCCCTCGACCTCGACCCGACCACGCTGAGCTCGGTGGTGCTCACCCACGCCCACCTCGACCACTGCGGCTACCTGCCGCGCCTGGTGCGCGACGGGTTCTCCGGCCCGGTCCTCAGCACGCCCGAGACGGCCGAGCTGGCCGCGATCGTGCTGCGCGACAGCGCCCACCTGCAGGAGGAGGACGCGGCCTATGCCAACAAGGCCGGCTTCTCCAAGCACCACCCCGCGCTCCCGTTGTACGACGACAACGACGTGCAGCGCACCGAGAAGCTGTTCGCGCCGGTCGCCCTGCACGAGCGGGTGGCCGCGGCTCCCGGGATCGCGCTCACCCTGAGGTCGGCCGGGCACATCCTCGGCTCCGCCACCGCCCAGCTCGAGGTCGGCGACACGACCGTGCTCTTCAGCGGGGACCTCGGCCGGCCCCACCACCCGCTGGTCGAGCCGCGCGAGGACCCGCCGGCGGCGGACCTGGTCGTCGTCGAGTCGACGTACGGCGACCGCCGCCACCCCGGGCGCACCACCACCCTCGCCAAGGCGATCCGCCGGACCGTCAACCGCGGCGGCACCGTGCTGGTGCCGGCGTTCGCCGTGGACCGCACCGAGCTGGTGCTGCTGGAGATCGGCGAGCTGATGCGCAGCGGTGCCGTGCCGACCGTGCCGGTCCACGTGGACAGCCCGATGGCGCTGGCGGCGCTGCGGGTCTATGAGCGCTCGCTGCGCTCACGCGGGCTGCCGTCCGGCTTCGGCATCCCCGACCTCCGCACGGCCGAGTCGGCGTCGCAGTCCGAGCAGCTCAACGACCCGGACTGGCCGAGCATCATCGTCTCCGCGTCGGGCATGGCGTCCGGCGGCCGCGTGGTCCACCACCTCGCCCACCAGCTGCCCGACCCGCGCAACACCGTCGTGCTCACCGGCTATCAGGCGGTCGGCACCCGCGGCCGCGACCTGGCCGAGGGCGCGCGGACGGTCAAGATCCACGGCCGCTACGTGCCGGTGCGGGCCGAGATCGTCGTCGACGACGAGTTCTCCGCCCACGCGGACGCCGACGAGGTGCTGGGCTGGCTGGGCCGGATGCCCGCCGCGCCGAGGACCGTCTTCGTCGTCCACGGCGAGCCGTCGGGGTCGGCCGAGCTCGCCCGCCGCATCGCCCAAGAGCTGGGCTGGACCGCCGTCGTACCCCGTCTCGGCGAGCGGGTGCGGTTGGACTGAGACATTCGCGATGATGGCAAGTCGGCCCCGAGGGCATAGTGTCGAAGAATGCTTCTCTTCGCCGATGTCACTGCTGACCATGTCCACCAGGCGCTGAAGGAGTACGACGAGCTCGGCGGCGAGGCCTTCCGCCAGCGCTACGGGTTCGGCCCGTCCCGGGAGTACGTCCTCGTCTACGAGGGCCGCACCTATGACTCCAAGGCCATCCTCGGCGTGGCCCTGAGGCACGCCAACGGCTCCCCCGCCTCCTCCGACGAGTTCTCCGGCGGCCGCGACGGCGCCGTGAAGGTGCTCACGGACCTCGGCTTCGAGGTGAGCGTGCCGGACGGCATCGACGCCAGCGAGGTCGGCGTCGAGGAGGCCCGCACCGCCTGGGCCGAGGCCGCCCGCGAGGAGCTGCTGGAGGTCGCGAAGACCTATCACGCGGTCATCACCAGCAAGGAGCTCGCCGCGATCGTCCAGAAGCGCAGCGGCATCCGCACCAAGAAGCCGGCCCACTACTGGATCGGCGACGTCCTCACCCGCGTCGGCCGCGAGTGCGCCGCGCGTGACGAGCCCCTGCTCTCCTCGCTCTGCGTCAACGCCGAGGGCAGCTCCGGCGAGGCCTACTCCGACACCGTCCTCGAGGTCACCGGCACGCGCCCCGACGACCTCGACGTCCACGCCGCCGACGAGCGCCTGCTCTGCTACCGGAGGTACGACGCGGTCGGCCT
>CAZKZQ010000188.1:0-8076 GCA_964557235.1 uncultured Nocardioidaceae bacterium | reverse complement strand
CCCGAGCTTGCTCAGCAGGCGTGCGACGTGGGACTTCACGGTCGTCTCGGCGACCACCAGCTCGGCTGCGATCTCGGAGTTCGACAGCCCTCGGGCGACGAGCCGGAGCACGTCGCACTCCCGCTCGGTCAGGCCCTCGATGGTGACCGGGGAGGAGTCCTCCACCGGGACGGCGAACCGCTCGACGAGCCTGCGCGTGATCGCGGGCTCGATCAGGGCGTCCCCCGCGGCCGCGGTGCGCACGGCGTTGAGCAGCCGCGAGGCCGGCGCGTCCTTGAGCAGGAAGCCGTAGGCGCCGGCGCGGAGCGCGCGGACGACGTACTCGTTCTGGTCGAAGGTGGTGAGCACGACGATCCTGGGCGGGTCGTCGGTGGCGAGGATCCGCTCGGTGGCGGTGAGCCCGTCGAGCCCGGGCATGCGGATGTCCATGAGCACCACGTCGGGCCGCAGCCGCGCGGCCTCGCGGATCGCCTCGTGACCGTCGGCGGCCTCGCCGACCACCTCGAGGTCGGGCTCGGACTCGAGGATCACGCGGAAGCCCGTGCGCACCAGGTGCTGGTCGTCGGCCACGAGCACGCGCGTGCGAGGAACGGTCACGCGCTCATCGTCGCCGGGCGGGAGGCGCCGGTCCAGGACCTCCACCCAGGTTCGTCCTGGGGGATGAGGCCGCGCCACGAGTTCGTCCCGTGGGCTGACGCGCCGGGACCCCGCTCGCTCCTAGCGTCGAGCCACGCGCCGACCACGGCCCGACCCGAGAGGAACTCCGATGAACGACACCTTCCGCAGCGTCCGCCCGCTCGACGCCGTCCTGGCCCTCGCCCTCACCGCGCTGGGCGTCGTGCTCATGATCGCCAACATCAACGGCGGCGACGACGGCACGCGGGTCGACAGCACGTCCTGGGCGACGATCCCGGTCTTCGCCGCCGCCGCGCTCCCGATCCTGTGGCGTCGTCGCAGCATGATCGCGGTCCTGGGCGTCTCCCTGGCCGCGATGGCGGTGCACGTCGTGGCCTTCGGCTGGATGGTCCGCTGCGGGGCCGGTCTCCCGCTCGCGTTCGCGATGGCGTACGGCGCCGGCCGGCTGCTGCGCGGTCGCGACGGCTGGATCGGTCTCGCCATGAGCCTGGGACTTCAGGTCCTTGTCCTGGTCAAGGACTCGGCCGCAGGCTTGGACATCATCCCTGTCACCGCCGTGATCGCAGCGGCGTGCTGGGGTGCAGGGATGTTCCTCCAGCGCCGCTCCGAGCGGGTCGAGGCGCCGTCGTACGACGACCGCGTCGCGACCACGGTCTGAGCACCGGACCGGACGGTTCACATGAGCCTCGTGCACCAGCAGACCGTGTCGAGGGGCCAGCGGCTCCTCGACACGGTCGTGCTCGTCGTCCTGATGGGTCTCGGCGCCCTGCTGATGGTGATGAACATCAAGAGCGACGACCTCACGATCGTGCCGGACACCCGGACCTGGTGGATGCTCCCGGTGTTCCTGCTCGCGGTGCTCCCGGTCGTCCTGTGGCGCCGCGACGTCATCCTGGCGCTGGCACTCTCGTGCGCGGCGATGGCCGCCCACGTGCTGCTCTTCGACGGGCTGGTGCGGTGCGGGGCGGGCCTGCCGCTGGTCTTCGTGTTCGCCCTGCTCGCCGGTGCGGGGGAGGACCGCCGTCGCTCGCTCGTCGCGGCCGGTCTCACGGCCCTGCTCGCGTTCCTCGTGCTCGTGCGCGACCTCGCCGCCGGCCTCGAGATCCTGCCCCTCGTGCTCGCGATCGGTGGCGTCCTGTGGCTCACCGGCCGCACGGTGCGCACGCGGACGCTGATCTCCGCCGAGCTGTCCGCGCGGACGACCGAGCTGGAGGAGCTGCGCGACCAGCGGGCGGCCCTCGAGGTCGCGGACTCCCGCGCCACGATCAGCCGGCACCTCGAGACGCTCGTCGACGAGCGGCTGCGCTCGCTGGAGGACGCCGCCCACCGGGGGACCGGCGACGCGGACGGGGACCGGGCGCTGCTGGTCGACCTGGAGGTGCAGAGCCGCGCGACCCTGGAGGAGATGCGCGGCGTGATCGGGGTCCTCCGTGGCGAGGACCTGGCGCTGGCACCGGCACCGTCGGTGGCCAGCCTCGACGGCCTCCTCGCGCAGCGCGGGCTGCCGGCCCTCCTCGTGCAGGGCACCCCTCGCAGCCTGCCCACCAGCGTCGAGCTGTCGGCGTACCGCATCGCGGAGCACCTGCTCGACGTGCTCGGCGACGCCGGCACCCAGGTCGGTGTCACCTTCGGTGACGACGTGCTCGAGCTGTCCGTCGTCGGCCCGGTCGAGTCGGGCAGCGAGCTGCGCGCCGCGCTCCTCCGGGCGCGTGAACGGGCGCGGCTCCACCAGGGCGAGCTGGAGTCCAAGGTCGGCAAGGGGCGTGCGCGCGTGGTCGCGCACCTGCCGGTGCTGGTGCCGGGGTGAGCACGGTCGAGCCGCAGGCGAGCTCGCACCACTGGTGGGAGACCTGCGTCATCGTCCTGCTCACCGTCGGCACCCTGGCCGAGGCGTGGTGGAGGGTGCACCCGCTCTCGACGTCCGACGCGGCCGCGCTGGTGCTCATCGGCCTCGGCTGCCTGACGACGGTCCTCTGGCGAGCCCGACCGCGCGCGACCACGGTGGTCGGGCTCCTGCTCATCCTCGTCGGCTGCCTGGTGATCGGGACCTCGGTCGACTCGCTCCTGGTGTTCCTCGTGGCGCTGTTCGCCCTCGCCGCGGTCTCGTTCACCGGCTGGCAGACCTGGGCGATGGGCGCGGCGCTCCTGGCCTACGTCGTCGTGCTGATGCGGCTCGACTCGAGCTCCTCCATCGGGTTCCTCGTCCTCACGGCTCCGGGCTACGTCGCAGGCGCCGCCCTGCGTCCCCGTCGTACGGCGGCCGCGCTGGCTCAGCGCGTCGCGGAGCTGGAGCACGAGCGTGAGCTCTACGCCGAGCTGTCGGTGCGCAACGAGCGCACCCGGATCGCCGCCGAGCTGCACGACGTCGTCGGCCACGCGCTGTCGGTGATGGTGGTGCAGGCCGCCGCCGGGCAGCGCCTGGTCGACCGCGACCCGGCCAGCGCGAGCCGGTCGCTCGAGGCGATCGCCGAGTCCGCCCGACAGGGCCGGGAGGACCTGCAGCGACTGGTCGACCTGCTCGGGGGGACGGAGGCCGAGGGCGGCGGACTGACCCTGGTCGACGAGGCGGTCCGCCGCGCCGCCGGTGCCGGGCTCGACGTGCGGTGCGTGTTCGCCGGCGACCTGGACGCGGTGGCCCCGGCGGCCGCCCACATGGCGTTCCGGGTCGTGCAGGAGGGCCTGACCAACGCGCTGCGCCATGCGCCGGGGGCGGCCGTGCGGGTGCGCGTCGAGGCACTCGGTGACGCGGTGTCCGTGGTGGTCGAGAACGATGCGGCCGCCGAGAGGCCGACCGGGCTCGTGGGATCGGGCCGCGGCCTGCAGGGGCTGGGCGACCGCGTGCGCGACCTCGGCGGCACGCTCACCGCGGGCGCGCTGCCCGGCGGCCGCTGGGCCCTCAACGCGTCGCTCCCCATGCCGGGGTGACCCGGGGGCAGCCCGGAGGAGGGGACCTTGGTCTCTTCGTCCCCCGGGGCGCGGAGGACTACAACTTGGGACGCCGCGACCGCCCCCGAGTCGCGCTCTCCCACCAGCCGGCCACCCACCGGCGCTAAGGACGTGACATGTCCCGCACGAGCCTCCCGAGCCTGTCCGCCGCCGCCCTCGTCGCGGCGACCCTCACCGTGCTGACGCTGCCAGGGGCGCAGGCCGCGCCCTCCGCCAGTGGCAGCGGCCTCGACAAGCACGACCGCGAGCTGCTCGCCGAGGCCAGGGCCGACGGCGACAAGACCGTCACCCTGCTCGTCGCGAGCAAGGCGGGTGCCAACAAGACCGTGGTCAGCGGGCTGACCGGGCTCGGCGCCACTGTCGCGAGGCGCGACGACGACGTGAGCTACCTGCGGGCCGTCGTACCGATCGGGAAGGCGGAGCAGGCCGCACGCCTGTCCGGCGTGCAGGGAGCCGACCTCGACGAGGTCGTGCCGCTGGACGACCCCAAGCCGCAGGGGGCCACCGTCCCGACTCCGCAGACAGCGCCGTCGGCGAGCACCCCCAACAGCAACCCCTACATGCCGACCCGTGACACCGGCGCAGCGCAGTTCGTCGCCGCCCACCCGACGTGGGACGGCCGCGGGACGACGATCGGCATCCTCGACAGCGGCATCGACCTCGACCACCCGGCCCTGGCCACCACCACCACCGGCCAGCCCAAGATCACCGACTGGGTCACCTACACCGACCCGTTCACCGACGACGACCCGACCTGGGTCGGCATGACCGCGCAGGTGAGCGGCTCGTCGTTCGCCTTCGGCGGCCGCACCTACACGGCCCCCGCCGGCTCCTACCGCATCGGCGTCTTCAACGAGCGCGACCCGCGTCTCGGCGGCGAGGTCGGCAGCGACGTGAACCGTGACGGCAACCCGGCGGGCAGTGACGGCCTCTTCGGCGTGCTGTGGGACACCGCGTCCAACAACGTCTGGGTCGACACCGACCAGAACCTGTCGTTCTCTGACGAGCAGGCGATGACCGACTACAAGGTGCGGCGCGACATCGGGCACTTCGGCACCGACAACCCGGCGACCCCGATCGCCGAGCGCATGCCGTTCGTCGTCCAGACCGACGGCAAGAACAAGGTCGTCAACATCGGCATCGTCTCCGGAGCCCACGGCACCCACGTCGCCGGCATCACCGCCGCCAACGGCATGTTCGGCGGTGCGATGACCGGCGCGGCGCCGGGCGCCCAGATCAAGAGCGTGCGCGTGTGCATGTTCATCACCGGCTGCACCGCCCACGCTCTCGTCGAGGGCATGATCTGGGTGGCCAAGCAGGGCAACGTCGACGTGATCAACATGTCGATCGGCGGCCTCCCTGCGCTCAACGACGGCAACAACGCCCGCGCGATCCTCTACGACCGCCTGATCGAGCAGTACAACGTCCAGATGTTCATCTCGGCCGGCAACAACGGATCCGGCCTCAACACCATCGGTGACCCGTCGGTGGCGAGCAAGGTCGTGTCTGCCGGGTCCTACATCAGCAAGGACACCTGGCAGTCCAACTACGGCTCGGACTCGGAGTTCGTGGACAACCTGCACGGCTTCTCCTCCCGCGGCCCGCGTGAGGACGGCGGCTTCAAGCCCGAGATCGTCGCGCCGGGCTCGGCGGTCTCGACGGTCCCGACCTGGCAGCCGGGCCAGCCGGTCGCCGGCACCTACTCCCTGCCGCCGGGCTACGGGATGTTCAACGGCACCTCGATGGCCTCGCCCCAGGCCGCCGGTGCCGGCGCGCTCCTGGTCAGCGCGGCCAAGCAGGTCGGCGTCCAGAAGCAGCCGGCGCAGCTCCGTCAGGCGCTGTACTCCTCGGCCCGCCACCTCAGCCGATACGGCGCCTACGAGCAGGGCAACGGCCTGATCGACGTCGGTGCGGCCTGGGACGTGCTCAAGCAGACCGTCAAGCCCGTCTCGATCAGTGCCTCGGTCCCGGTCGACACCGTGCTCTCCGGCTTCCTGGCGACCTCGGGACAGGGTGTAGGCATCTACGACCGCGAAGGTGTGAAGGCCGGGGACTCCTACACCCGGACCTACACCTTCAAGCGGTCGACCGGCGCCAAGAACGTGACCTACAACGCCACCTGGGTCGGCAACGACGGCACCTTCAGCGGTGCGGGCACGGTGTCGCTCCCGGTCGGCACCGCGAAGACGTACGCCGTCACCGTGGCCCCGACGAGCTCGGGCATCCACTCGGCGATCCTGCGTCTCGACGACCCGGCCACCCCGGGCATCGACTTCGCGACGCTCAACACCGTGGTCGCTGCTGAGCAGTTCACGGCCGACAACAACTACACGGTGACCCACACCGGCACGATCGGGCGCAACCAGACCACGTCGTACTTCTTCCGTGTGCCGGCGGGCACCCCGGCGTTCAAGGTCGACCTGTCCGGCCCAGACGCCACGCCCGGCACGGGGCAGGTGCGGTTCCTCCGGTTCCACCCCTACGGCGTCGCCATCGACAGCAACACGACCACGAATTGCTACGTGCCCAACGCCGGCGCCGGGTGCAGCACGGGCAGTGCGCTGTCGCGGACCACGAGCAACCCGCTGGCGGGTGTCTGGGAGGTCACCGTCGAGGCCAGGCGCACCTCCGACGCGGAGAACGCGCCCTACACCCTGACCGCGTCGATCCTCGGTGCCTCGGTCTCGCCGAACCCCGACACCGTCGCGTCCGCGACGATCGGGGTCCCGGTGGCCCGCAGCTACACGCTCGCCAACCAGTTCGGCGCCTTCACCGGTCGAGCGGTGGGCACCACGCTCGGCAGCGCGAAGATCGCTTCTCCGACGATCGCCAACCTCGCCCAGCAGCAGAACGTCGTGACGGTCCCGGCCGGCTCGACCAGCCTGCGGGCGACGATCGGCAACACCTCCGACACGGCGGCCGACCTGGACCTGTTCGTCTACAACTGCACGAGCGGCTCATGCGTGCTCGCCGGGCAGTCTGCGGACGGCGACAGCGAGGAGTCGGTGACGCTCGCCAACCCGGCAGCCGGCACCTGGGTGGTGCTCGTCGACGGGTTCGCGGTCCCGAGCGGCGCGACGTCGTACGACTACGTCGACGTGGTGGGAAACCCGGCCTTCGGCTCGGTGTCGGTGACCGACGCCGACGCGCTGCGGCCGGCGGGCTCCAGCTGGACGGTGCCGGCCACGGTCACGGCCAACACGGCACCGGCGTCGGGCCGCGTGCTGCTCGGCACCGTTCAGGTGCGCACCGACACCAACGTGCTGGTCGGCTCCGGAGACGTGATCGTGCAGGCGGTCACGCCCTAGCCGAGCGACCTGGGGAAGTGCCGGCGGCACCCGCGTTACGCGCGGGTGTCGCCGGTTCGCGTCCTTGCGGTCAACGTCGGGACCATCGGACCGCACGCCGTTGTGAGACGAGGTCGTGCCCCGTTCTAAGGTGCTCCCGACACCAGCCTGCACGCCGACCTCTCCGGCGTGCACACAGAGGGGAAGCCCCACAGCGTGGACACGTTCTTCAAGATCACCGAGCGCGGGTCGACGGTCGGTCGTGAGGTCAGAGGTGGCGTCGTCACCTTCTTCACGATGGCCTACATCATCGTGCTCAACCCGCTCATCATCGGCACGCAGACCGATGGCGCGGGCAAGTTCCTCGGCGGCGGCGACGCCCCGAACCTCCCGCTGGTGGCGCTCGCGACCGCGGTCGTCGCCGGCATCATGACGATCCTCATGGGCGTCGTCGCCCGCTACCCCCTTGCCCTGGCCACGGGCCTGGGCCTCAACGCGTTCGTGACGTTCTCGATCGCCAAGGTCTACACCTGGAACCAGGCGATGACCTTCGTGTTCCTCGAGGGCGTGATCATCCTGGTGCTGGTGGTGACCGGCTTCAGGACGGCGGTGTTCAAGGCGGTCCCGACGTCGCTCAAGACCGCGATCAGCGTCGGCATCGGCCTCTTCATCGCACTGATCGGCCTCGTCGACGCGGGCTTCGTGCGCCGCACGGGCACCGGCCCGGTCCCGGTGGAGCTCGGCGTCGGCGGGCTGCTCGACGGCTGGCCGACGCTGGTCTTCGTCTTCGGGCTGTTCCTGGTGATCACGCTCTACGCCCGCGGGGTCAAGGGCGCGATCCTGATCTCGATCCTCGCCACGACCGTGCTGGCGATCGTCGTGGAGTCGATCGCCAACGTGGGAGCGTCGTTCACCCCGCCCGACAAGGTCAACCCCAAGGGCTGGAACCTCGGTGTGCCCCAGCTGCCCGACGACGTCGTCACCTCGCCGTTCACCAAGCTCGACGACCTGTGGCACCTGGCGATCTTCGACGACCTCGGCAAGCTCGGAGACACCATCGGCGGCTACGACGCGGCCGCGTTCATCGCGATCGCGCTGCTGATCTTCACCCTCCTGCTGGCCGACTTCTTCGACACCATGGGCACGATGACGGCGATCGGCGCCGAGGCCGGCCTGCTCGACGAGCAGGGCATCCCGCCCAAGAGCG
>CAZKZQ010000187.1:2781-8098 GCA_964557235.1 uncultured Nocardioidaceae bacterium | reverse complement strand
CTCAGAAGGGGTAGCGCGCGATCTCGGCCTGCATGGTCACCCACTGCAGGTGGCAGAACGCGTCCAGGTTGGCCTCGGCGCCACCGAAGTGCCCTCCCGACCCCGAGGCCTTGATGCCACCGAACGGGATCACCGCCTCGTCGTCGACCGTCTGGTCGTTGACGTGCACCATGCCGACCTCGAGCCGGCTGCTCAGGTCGTAGGCCGCCATCGCGTCGCCGGTGAGGATCCCGACCGACAGGCCGTGGGCGTCGTCGTTGACCAGCGCGATCGCCTCGTCGACCGAGTCGTAGGCCACGATCGGCGCCACGGGACCGAAGATCTCCTCGCGGGCCACCGGCTGCGACGGGTCGACGCCGGCGAGGACGGTCGGGCGATAGAGCAGGCCGTCGTACGTCCCTCCGGCGGCGAGCCGCGCCCCACGGTCGACGGCGCCGGTGACCAGCCCGTGCACCCGGTCGCGCTGGGTCTCGTCGATCAGCGGACCAAGGGCGACTTCGCCCGCCCACGGGTCGCCCACGGGGAGCGCGTCGGCCTTGGCGGCCAGCATCTCGGCGTACTCGTCCGCGCGCTCGCGGGGGACCAGGTGCCGGCCGGTGGTCATGCAGATCTGGCCCTGGTGCAGGAAGGAGCCCCACGCGCCGGCGGAGGCGGCCGCCTCGAGGTCGGCGTCGGGCAGCACCAGCAGGGCGTTGTTGCCGCCGAGCTCGAGGTGCAGCTTCTTGAACAGCGGGGCCGCGACGCCGGCGATCGACCGGCCCGCGGCCGTCGAACCGGTGAAGGACAGGCACGGCACGTCGGGGTGCGCGACCAGCGCCTCGCCCAGCTCGCGTCCCCCCGGCAGCACGTGCAGGACGCCCTCGGGCAGGCCTGCGTCGGCGAGCAGCTCGGCCAGGGCCATGCCGCCGGCGACGGTCGTGCGCGGGTCGGGCTTGAGCACGACCGCGTTGCCCAGCGCGAGGGCCGGAGCGACCGAGCGCATCGACAGGATCGCCGGGAAGTTGAACGGCGAGATCACGCCGACCACGCCGACCGGGATGTGGCGCGCCAGCGACAGGCGCGGACGGGAGGACCGCAGCACCCGGCCGTACGGCGCGGACGCGGTCGCGGCGGCCTCGCGCAGCTCGGAGACGACCAGGCCCAGCTCGAAGCCGGCCTTGCCGGGAGCCGAGCCGGCCTCGCGGACGAGCCACGGCAGCAGGCGGTCGGGCTCGCTCTCGAGCAGGGCGGCCGCGCGGAGGAGCACGTCCGAGCGCTGCTGGTACGGCGCCGCCGCCCAGTCGCGCTGGGCCTCGCGTGCCACCTTGATCGCACTGTCGAGGTCGCCGGTCCCGGCCGACCCGACGCGGCCGAGGCTCTCGCCGGTGGCCTTCTCGACCACGTCGGTGCTCGGGCCGCTGCCGGTGGTGAACCCGCCGCTGAAGATGCGCTCGTGCCATGCAGTGGTCGTCATCGGACCGCCTCCTGGGTCTTGGTGTGGAGCAGTCGTTCGCGGTGCTCCTCCGCGGTCTCGAGGTGTCGCGGGACCGTCGCCATCGCGGCCACGGCCAGCACGGCGACGCCGCTGAAGAAGTAGAAGCCCCACGGATAGGCGATCCCGGCCGTCACCAGGGCGCCGGTGACCGACGGGCCGACGATCGAGCCGACGCGGCCGATGCCGGAGGCGAGCCCGAGCGCCGTGCCGCGCACGTCGGAGGGATAGCTGCGGGTGATCCACGCATAGACCAGGACCTGTGCGGAGAACACGAAGACGCCGGTGAGGAAGACGACGATGTTGAGCACGGGGGTCGGCATCTTGATGCTCAGCAGGCCGAGGAAGACCGCGGCTGCGACGAACCAGCCGATCGCGCTCGGACGGATCCCGCGGGCGTCACCGACGAAGCCGGAGAGCACCAGCCCGGCGACGCCGCCGAGGTTGAGCAGGAACAGCATCACCAGCGACGTGGAGAGCTTGTAGCCCGCCTCGCTCATGATCGTCGGCAGCCAGGAGATCAGGCCGTAGACCAGCAGCAGGCCCATGAAGGACGCCACCCAGGTCGCCAGCGAGGCGACGAGGTAGGGCTGCTTGAGCAGCGCGGAGAACGGCACCTTGTCGGCCTCGACCGCACCCGTACGACGGGCGAGCGCGCGCTCGCTGGTCTCGGGCAGCTTGACCCACATGACCGGCAGGACGGCCAGGCCGACGACGCCACCGAGGATGAACAGCCACTCCCAGCTGGGCATGACGAGCAGGCCGACGAGCGCGGTGAGCAGCGCGCCGGTGTGGTAGCCGGTCATCGCCAGGGTGGCGCCGCGTGCGCGCTGGCCGGGCTCGACCGTCTCGCTCATCGTCGTGAGCGCGACCGGCATGCAGGCGCCGAGCCCGATGCCGGCGAAGAACCGCAGCGCGGCGAACGCCGACACCGATCCCGCCAACGGCACGACGAGGGTGAGGACCGAGAACAGCGCGATCGACCCGATCAGCGCGTGCTTGCGGCCGAAGCGGTCCGCGATCGGACCGACCGCCAGCGCGCCGACGAGGATGCCGACCAGCGAGATCGTGGTGATGAAGGTGGCGTCGGCCTTGTCGATGCCGACGTGCTGGGTCTTGAGGATCGTCGGCAGCGAGGCGCTCAGCGCGACGATGTCGAAGCCCTCCAGCGTCACGGTGAGCCAGCACAGTGCGCGGGTCCAGCCGAAGGCGGAGCTCGGTGGCGTGAGCGCGCCGGTGGATCTGGTGCTCGAGGCTGTCATCGCGGGTTCCTCCTGGGGTTCTGCGGCGGTTCGGGAGTGGTCAGGGCCGTGTCGACCTGGATCAGCCGTGGTCCGTCGGGTGGGCGTCGCAGCTCGTGCTCGAGCGCGGCGCGGTCCTTCACGTGGACCGCTGGGACGCCATAGCCGGCGGCCAGCGGGACGAAGTCGATGCCGGGCACGTCGAGCCCCGGCACGTCGGGGGTGCCGAGCAGGTCGGCGAACCAGCGCAGCGCGCCGTACGACCCGTTGCGCAGGATCACGAAGGTGACCGGGACCCCGAGCTGCGCCGCGGTCCACAGGGCGGTGATGCCGAAGTTGGCGGAGCCGTCGCCGACCACCGCGACCACGCGCCGCTCGGGCTGGGCCAGCGCGACCCCGATGGCGGCGGGGAGGCCGAAGCCGAGCCCGCCCGAGGCCGGGAAGTAGTAGCTGCCGCTGTGCCGCAGGTCCGTCTGCGCCCACCAGTCGGCGTTGGTCGAGGTCGACTCGACGACGTACGCCGTGTCGCGCGGCTCGGTCTCGCGCAGCGCGGCGAACACCTCGGCCGGGTGCAGCCCGTCCGCGGCGGTGGGGGCCTCGGCGCAGGGGAGCCAGCGGGTCTCGTCGTGGGCGTCGAGGTCGACCGGGCGCACGTCGAGCCGCGCGGCCAGGCCGTCGACGAGAGCGACCGGGTCGGCCACGAGGGCCTCGCCCATGGGGGCGCGGGCCGCTGCGGCGACGTCGTCGGTGACCTGCACCAGGCGGGTGTGCTCGGCCAGCAGGTCGCCGGGCTCGTGCTGGTGGTACCGGAAGACCGGACCCCCCACCACCAGCACGAGGTCGTGAGGCTCGAGGGCGCGGGAGACCGCGCGGACAGACGCCGGCAGCACGCCGCCGAAGAGGCGGTGCCGGTTGGGGAAGGGCAACCGGTGCGGGGACGGCGCCACGAAGACGGGGCAGTCGAGGTGCTCGGCGAGAGCGACGAGCAGGGCCTGGTCGACCCGGCCGTCGAGGTCGGGCCCGAGGACGAGCGCAGGGCTCGCGGCGTTGTCCAGGCGGGTCGCCAGGTCCTGCACGACCGCCGGGTCGACGTGGCCCGCCAGGCGGACCGTGCGGTCCAGCAGCAGGTCGGTGCCGGTGGGCGCCTCGCGGTCCCAGTCGTCGTACGGCACGGAGACGTACGACGGCCCGCCGCGGCCCGCGGTCGTGCGGTGCAGCGCCTCGGCGATCGTGCGGGGCACGTCGGCCGCGCTGAGCGGCTCGGCGCTGAAGCCGGTGAGCGGGCGGGTGAGCAGCGCGGCGTCGGTGCTGGCGAGCATCACCTGCTGGCCCACGGTGTCGCGGACCTGCTGGCCGGCGACGACGAGCATCGGGGTGCGGGAGACCGCGGCGTTGGTCAGGGCACCCATCGCGTTGCCGGTGCCGGAAGCCGCGTGCAGGTTGACGATCGCGGTGCGACCCGACGCCTGGGCGTAGCCGTCGGCCATCCCCACGACCACGCCCTCGTGGAGACCGAGGACGTAGCGGATCGACCGCGGCAGGCCGCTGAGGAAGGGCAGCTCGTTGGAGCCGGGGTTGCCGAAGACGAACGAGGCGCCGGTCCGCTCGAGCAGGCGGTGGGTCGCGTCGCGCACCGTGGTGGCCGTCGTGGTGGGCACCGGCACCATCTCCTCCCGAGCAGGGTGATCGCCGTCACCTCACCGTACGAACCTCCACGGCCTAAAGGCCAATAGAAGTTGCTCGGCGCCGCCATAGAGAGGTTCTATGGGCACGTGACAACCGACCTCGATCTCGTGCAGGTGCGCACCTTCGTCCACCTGGTCGAGACGCGCTCGGTGTCCGCGACCGCCGAGCTGCTGCACGTGACGCAGCCGTCGGTGAGCTACACGCTCAAGAAGCTGCGCCGGCGCTTCGACGACGAGCTGTTCGTGCGGACCTCCGACGGGCTCGAGCCGACGTCGGCGGCGACCGCGCTCTATGAGCCGTTCCGCTCCGTGCTCGAGACCCTCGACGTGGCGACCGGCGACGAGGAGGCGTTCGACCCCGCGACCGCCGAGCGCGACTTCACCCTCATGCTCTCGGAGTTCGGCGAGCTGTCGTTCCTGCCGCTGCTGCTCGCGCGGATGTCACGCGAGGCGCCCGGCGTGCGGCTGCGGGTGCAGCACCTCGTCGTCGACGACGCCCCCGACCTGCTGCGCCGCGGCCACGTCGACCTCGCGGTCACCAGCGTCCGCATGCCCGAGCAGCACCTGCTGCGACGTCCCTTCATGCGCGTCGACTACGTCGTGCTCGGTGCGGTCGACCACCCGCGTCTGCGGGGACGCAAGGTCAGCCGGCGGCAGTTCGCCCGCGAGCGGTTCGTCAGCGTGCGCGGCACGACCGGGCACTGGGGACCGGTCCGGCTGATCTCGGCGCTCGGGCTGGACGAGCGCGTCGAGCTCGAGCTGAGCAACTACTCCGCGGTGCCGTACGTCGTCGCCGAGGGCGACCTGCTCTCGATCGTCCCGCGCCACATCGCCGAGATCTTCGCCGCGCGCCACGCGGTGCGCCTGTGGGACCTGCCGGTCGAGGTCGAGCCGATCGAGGTCGCGGCCTACACCCGCCG
>CAZKZQ010000187.1:0-2681 GCA_964557235.1 uncultured Nocardioidaceae bacterium | reverse complement strand
TGACGCAGCGACGACACGACGATGCCGAGCGCGGCGACCACGCCCCCGTCCGGACCGCGCACCGGCACGGCGACCGAGCACGCCCCGAGCGACATCTCCTGCTGCGTCGTCGCAACCCCTTCGCGCCGCACGCGCTCGAGCTGCTCGCTCAGCAGGCCCGGCGAGGTGACGCTGTAGGCCGTCACGCGCGTCAGCCGTCGCAGCACTCGGGCCTGCACGTCGGGAGGCGCGTGCGCGAGCAGCACCTTGCCGACCCCGGTCGTGTGCAGCGGCAGCCGCGAGCCGACCCGGCTGACCACCGGCACCGACGCGACCCCGGAGAGCCGGTCGACGTAGAGCACCTGGTCGCCGTCGCGCTGCGCGAGGTGGACGGTCGCTCCGGTGGCGGCCTGCAGGTCCTGGAGGTACGGCGCCGCGACCTCGCGCACCTCGGTCTGCACGGGCGCGAGCAGGCCTGCGTCCCACACGCGCCGCCCGACGACGTACGTCCCGTCGTCCAGCGCCTGCAGTGCCCCTCGCGTGACGAGGCGGCGGACGATCCGCAGCGCGGTCGGTGGGGGCAGTCCGCTGCGCTCGGCGAGGTCGACCAGGCGCAGGCGTCGGTGGTCGTCGTCGAAGGCCCAGAGCACGTCCATGGTGCGGTCCACCAGGGAGGCGCCGGGGGCGGAGCGGCCGGCCATGTCGCGAGCATATTCCACTGAGTGGAAGACAGGCCTCGACCGCGTGTGGTGCGGGTTCCTACGGTCGGGCCATGGACTCCACCCGCACCCAGGTCGCCGTCGTCGGCGGCGGACCGGCCGGACTGCTGGTCAGCCACCTGCTGCACCGCGCCGGCATCGAGACCGTCGTGGTCGACAACCGGACCGTCCACGAGATCGAGACCACCCACCGCGCCGGCATCCTCGAGCCCGGCAGCGTGCGGACCCTCACCGAGTCCGGGGTGTACGACGACGGGGCGGCCGAGCGCGTCCTGACCGAGGGCGTGCGCCACGGCGGCATCTTCCTGAGGTTCGGCGGCGAGAGCCACCACGTCGACTTCGAGGAGCTCGTGGGGGAGTCGGTGTGGCTCTATCCCCAGACCGAGGTGTTCGCCGACCTGCACCGGGCGAGGACGCGCGACGGTGGCGACCTGCGCTACGGCATCACCGACACGAAGGTGCACGACGTCGAGGGCACCCCGCGGGTCACCTTCGTCGACGAGGGCGGCGTCGAGCAGGAGGTCGTGGCGGACCTGGTCGTCGGCGCCGACGGGTCGCGCAGCATCTGCCGCGACCTCGTCGCCGGCCACGAGCGCATCGCACGCACCTATCCCTATGCCTGGTTCGGGATCCTCTGCGAGGCGCCCAAGAGCGCGCCGGAGCTGATCTACTGCCGATCCGACCGCGGCTTCGCGCTGATCAGCTCGCGCACCGACGACGTGCAGCGGATGTACTTCGAGTGCGACCCCGACGAGGACCCCAAGGCCTGGTCGGACGACCGCATCTGGAGCGAGCTGCAGACGCGGCTGTCCGGGCCCGACGGCTTCCAGCTGCAGGAGGGGCCGATCACCGAGCGCTCGGTCCTGCCGTTCCGCAGCTTCGCCCAGACCCCCATGCGGCACGGCCATCTGCTGCTGGCCGGTGACGCCGCGCACACCGTGCCGCCGACCGGCGCGAAGGGCCTCAACCTCGCGCTCGCCGACGCGCGCCTGCTCGCCGACGTGGTCGAGCAGCACCTGCTCAAGGACGACGAGGAGGTGCTCGGCACCTACACCGACCGCGCGCTGTCGCGGGTCTGGCGGGCGCAGCACTTCTCCTACTGGATGACCACGATGCTGCACAGCGGACCCGAGGCCCAGCGGGACGCCTTCGACGAGCGCCGCCAGCTCGGCGAGCTCACCACGCTGGTCTCGTCCGAGGCCGGCGCCACCTACCTCGCGGAGGGATACACCGGATGGCCGCACCTGTGAACGCCGACGGACGACAGGGCCTGGCCAGCCAGGCGACGATCGACGCCGAGATCGCGACGATCGCCGAGCAGCACGACAAGGCGGGCGTCGCCGAACCGCGCGTGCGGGTCGACTACCCGCCATACCGGTCCTCGCTGCTGCGCCACCCCACCAAGGACCTGCACCACGCCGACCCGGAGGGGATCGAGCTGTGGGCGCCCTGCTTCGGCGAGCGCGACGTCGACCCGCTCGAGGCCGACCTGACGATCCAGCACGGCGGCGAGCCGATCGGGGAGCGGATGACGGTGACCGGGCGGATCCTCGACGGCGACGGGCGGCCCGTGCGGCGCCAGCTGGTCGAGATCTGGCAGGCCAACGCGTCCGGGCGCTACGTCCACAAGCGCGACCAGCACCCCGCGCCGGTCGACCCCAACTTCACCGGCGTCGGGCGGTGCCTCACCGACGACGACGGCACCTATCGCTTCACCACGATCAAGCCGGGCCCCTACCCGTGGAAGAACCACCACAATGCGTGGCGGCCGGCGCACATCCACTTCTCGCTGTTCGGCACCGACTTCACGCAGCGGCTGGTGACGCAGATGTACTTCCCCGGCGACCCGCTGTTCCCCTTCGACCCGATCCTGCAGGCGGTCGTCGACCCGGCCGCTCGCGCGCGGCTCGTCGCGGCCTACGACCACGACACCTCCGAGCACGAGTGGTCCCTCGGCTATCGCTGGGACGTCGTGCTCACCGG
>CAZKZQ010000186.1:0-8099 GCA_964557235.1 uncultured Nocardioidaceae bacterium | reverse complement strand
GCCACGGGCCGCGCTCCCCTCGGGGGCGCGGCCCGTCGGCGTTCCCGGCCGCTTGCACGGGAGCCGCAAGCCAGGCTCAAGTGACTCACAAGCGGGCGGCCCGACGCTGTGCAGGTCAGCTTCGACAGACCTCACAGGAGAACACCATGCGTACCGTCCTCTACCGCCTCGGCCACTCCAGCGCTGCCCACCCGTGGCGCGTCGTGCTCGGCTGGCTGGTCGCCCTCGCGGTGGCCGCCGGCCTCGCGACGGCGTACGGCGGCGAGACCCAGGAGAACTGGGACGTCCCGGGAGCCCGCGCCCAGCAGGGCGTCGAGCTGCTGCGCGACCACGGCGAGAACGCCGCCAACGCCGACGCCCGCGTCGTCGTGCACCGCGAGAGCGGCGTCCTGACCGACGCGTCGGGCAAGGCCGCGCTGGCCGACCTCACCGCACGCCTCGGCGACATGCCCCACGCCGCGTCGGTGTCCCCGCCCCGCTTCAGCCAGGACGGCGACACCGCCCTGCTCTCGGTGGAGTACGACGCCCCGGTCACCCACCGCGACCTGATGGGCAAGGGCGAGCCGCTCGTCGAGGCGGTGGAGCAGGCCCGGGACTCCGGGCTCCAGGTCGAGCTCAACGGCACCATGGCCGAGCAGTCGGCGGAGCCGATGAAGGGCACCGGCGAGCTGGTCGGCATCGCCGCCGCGCTGCTCGTGCTCGTGCTGGTCTTCGGCTCGGTCGTCGCCGCCGGTGTCCCGATCGGCACCGCCGTCGTCGGCCTGGTGATGGGCGGCTTCGGCACCACCCTGCTCGCCGGGGTCATGGACGTGAGCCCCAGCGCCCCGATGGTCGCGACGATGGTCGGTCTCGGTGTCGGCATCGACTACGCCCTGCTGCTGGTGGTGCGGTTCGCCGAGCACCTGCGTGAGGGGCGCGACGTGCGCGACGCCGCCGGGCTGGCGACGTCGACCGCCGGCCGCTCGGTCGTCTTCGCCTCCGCCACGGTCCTCGTCTCGCTCATGGGCCTCGGCCTGGCCGGGCTGCCGACGTACTCCGCCTTCGGGCTGGTGACCGCCATCTCGGTGGCCTCGGTGGCGCTGGCCTCGCTCACGCTCGTGCCGGCGTTCTGCCGCCTGGGCAACCGCCGCATCCTGGCCCGCGCCGAGCGCAAGGCGTCCCGCCGTCCCCGCCGGTCCGCGACCAAGGCGCCCCTGACGGCTCGCTGGGCCGCTCGCGTCGGCCGCCGCCCGCTGCCGTGGGCCCTGGCCGCCGTCGTCGTGATGCTCTCGCTCGCCGCTCCGGTGCTCGACATGCGCACGTGGCCCAGCGACACGAGCGTGCACGCCGAGGGCACGACCCTGCGCGAGGGCTACGACCTGGTCGCCGACGAGTTCGGGCCCGGCGCCAACGGCGCGCTGCTCGCGGTCGTGGACCACACCGCGGTCGACTCCCCGCGGGCCGTGGTCGGCGAGACCGTCCGTGCGCTGCAGGACGACGAGCGGATCGCCCTGGTCGCACCGCCCGTGGTCTCCGGCGACGGCGAGCTCACGGTCATCGCCGCCGAGCCGGTCTTCGGCCCGGCCGACCCCGAGGTGAGCGACCTCGTGCACGACGTCCGCGCCGACCTGCCCTCGGGCGTGGAGCTGACCGGGCTCACGCCGTTGTACGAGGACATCTCGGTGATGCTCGCCGACAGGCTCTGGGTGGTGATCGCGTTCGTGGTCGGGATGTCGTTCCTGCTGCTGACGATGATGTTCCGCTCGGTGCTCGTCCCGCTCAAGGCGGCGGTGATGAACCTGCTGTCGATCACCGCGGCGTACGGCGTCCTCACGATGGTCTTCCAGTGGGGCTGGGGGTCCGGGCTGCTCGGCCTGGACCACTCGACCCCGGTGTCGAGCTGGATGCCGATCCTGCTGTTCGCGATCCTCTTCGGCCTCTCGATGGACTACGAGGTGTTCCTGCTCGGGCGCATCCGTGAGGACTACGAGATCACCGGCGACTCCCGCGGCAGCGTGGTGCGGGGCCTGGCCTCCACCGGCCGGGTGATCAGCTGCGCGGCGGCGATCATGGTCGCGGTGTTCATGGGCTTCGCCAGCGAGTCCGACCCGGTGGTCAAGCAGCTCGGCCTCGGCATGGGTGTCGCGGTCGCGCTCGACGCCACGATCGTGCGCATGGTGCTCGTGCCGGCGACGATGTCGCTGCTGGGCGACCTCAACTGGTGGATGCCGCGCTGGCTCGACCGGCTGCTGCCGCAGATCCGGCACGAGGACCACGGCACGGCCGCGGAGCCGGAGCCGGAGCTGGTCTCCGTGTGAGTCGTGGCCCGTCCGCCATGATGCGGACATGAGTCCGGAGCCCGTCACCACCGCCCCCGCGGCGTGGTGGCGGGCTCCGGCGTTCCTGCGGCTGCTGCTCGTGCGCGTGCTCGGGCAGGTCGGCGACGGGGTCACCCAGGCCGCGCTGGCGTCGTACGCCCTGTTCGGCGACGACCAGGCCGACCCGGTCGAGCTGGCCGCGGCCGCGGCGGTCGTGCTGCTGCCCTACTCGGTGCTCGGGCCGTTCGTGGGGGTCCTGCTCGACCGGTGGTCGCGCCGCCAGGTGCTGCTGGTCGGCAACGCGGTCCGCGCGGTGGTGGTGCTCGGCGTCGCCTGGCTCGTCGCGTCCGACGCGGCCGAGGTCGCGGTCTATGCCGCGGTGCTGGTCGCGCTGGGGGTCAACCGTTTCCTGCTCGCGGGGCTGTCCGCGGCGCTGCCGCACAC
Source organism: uncultured Nocardioidaceae bacterium (assembly GCA_964557235.1). Taxonomy (GTDB): domain Bacteria; phylum Actinomycetota; class Actinomycetes; order Propionibacteriales; family Nocardioidaceae; genus Marmoricola_A. The sequence continues at coordinate 5,358 of CAZKZQ010000186.1, read as the reverse complement.
GGTGCCGGTCGAGCAGCTCACGCCGGCCAACGCCCTCACCCCCACCCTCGGGACGGGGGCGTACGTCGCGGGGCTGGGCCTCGGCGGACTGCTGCGGGCGCTGCTCGACGACCGGGGCGATGCCGCGGCGAACGCCCTGGTCGTGGTCGGGGGCGCGACGCTCTACGCCCTCGCGGCGGCCGCCGCACTGCTCACCAGGCGCAGCGCGCTGGGCCCCGACCACGCGATCACGCCGCCGTCGCCGCGGCACGTGGCACGCGGGCTGCTGGCCGCGCTCGGCCACCTGCGGTCGCGACCGGTCGCGGCCGACGCCCTGGTGCGGGTCTCGCTGGTCAGGTTCGGGTTCGGCCTCCTCGCGGTGACGACGGTCCTCGGCGTCCGCAACGTCGAGGCCGGCGAGGCGACGGGGATCGAGGCCGCCTCGCTCGCCCGCTTCACCGCCGCGACCGCGATCGGGTTCCTCCTCGCCGCGGTGCTCACCCCGTGGCTCGTCACCCGCCTCGGGCGGAGCCGTGTCGTGCCCCTGCTCGTGCGGGTCGCCGTCGTCGCCCTCGCGCTGACCTCGGTGCTCACGCTGCGCGAGCAGACGTGGCTCCCGCTCGCGCTCGTGCTCGGCCTGTGTGCGCAGGGGGTGAAGGTGTGCGTCGACGCCCTGGTCCAGCAGCACGTCGACGACGACTTCCGCGGGCGGGTGTTCGCGGTCTACGACCTGGCGTTCAACCTGGCCGTCGTCACGGCCGCGGTCGTGGTCGCCCTCGGCGCCGACGCGCGAGGGGTCCCGGCCTCCTGGCCCCTGCTGCTCGGCGCGGTCCTGCTCGTGCCCGCCGCGCGACGGTTCGGACGGCCCGTCAGCGAGTGATGCCGAAGACCGTCGTCGTGCCGGAGACCTCGTTGCCCACGGCGAGCAGGGGACGTCCGGTCGGGGAGTCCTCGGCGGCGATGAACGCCAGCCCCTCGGGACCGAGGTCGCCCGCCTCGCGGCTCTCCACGTCGGCGGCGAAGTCGCGGTTGTTGACGTAGGAGACGTAGCGCGGGGACGCCGGGTCCGAGACGTCGAAGGCCATCACGCCGCCGGCGCGCTCGAGACCGAGGAAGGCGTAGGTGCGGCCGCCGACCTTGCCGAGCGTCACACCCTCGGGCTCGGGCCCCTTGTCGTCGCTGCGCTTGTCGGCCGAGCCGTTCTCGTCGTGCGCGGCGTTGAACACCTGGGCCGGGTCGGTGCCGCCGGCACCGGAGGCGAGCAGCTCCTCGAGCGTGCTCCCGGTGTCGGAGACCTGCCTGCCGTCGGTGGTCCACACCGAGAGCGAGCGGCCGCCCAGCGCCACCACCTGCTCGCGGCAGGCCGGGCTCGTCGCCGTCGCGGGACGGATGCCGTCCTCCTCGGACACGAGGAGCCGGCCGAGCCTGGCGGCACCGGTCAGCGAGGCGTCCATGCCTGCGCACAGCGGGTAGGCACTGGCCGAGAGGCGCTTGGCGTCGACGTAGGACCCCCACTCGCGGGAGTCGCCCTCGTTGGCGGTGACCAGGTAGGTGACGCCGCGCACCTGGTAGGCCGCGATCGAGTCGGGCAGGTAGAGCCCCGCGACCGGCCACTTCTGCAGGTTCACCCCGCCGTCCCTGTCGCTGGCGTCGAGGCCGGAGGCGGTGGCTCGCCAGTCCTTGAGGCCGAGCGGCATCACGCGGGTCACCCGCGCGGAGCGGAGGTCGACGACGGCGATCGCGTTGTTCTCCTGGAGCGTGACGTACGCCGACCTCGACTGCTGGTCGACCGCGACGTACTCCGGCTCGAGGTTGCGGGCGACGCGGCTCGCCGCGGGCTGGCCCGCCGGGACCGCCACGTCGGGGCCGTGGACGCGGACGCCGGCCGGCACCGAGTCGCCGAAGCGCGCGATCCGCACCGCCGACTGGCCGGCTCTGCCCAGCGCGCCGGCCACGTCGACGACGCTGACCGAGCCCTCGGGGTCGGAGGAGAAGTCGTCGGCCGGCTCGGCCTCGTCGGCGGTCACCACGCGGGTGCCGTCGGGGGTGAAGGTGACCATGTCGGGCTGGGTCCCGACGCGCACGGCCCCGAGGAACGGCACGTCGCCGGAGGTGCGGAAGAACGCCACCCAGCCGCGCGAGACCTTGTCGCCGGCCTCGACCGCGACCGCGGCGATGCCGTCGTGGACCGCGACCGAGTTGACCTGCGCCTCGTCGTCGATCGTGACGCCCTGGCGGTCGGTGAGGCCGCGGGCCGAGAGCTCGAGCACCTGGTCGAGCTCTGTCGGGTCGGAGGCGTCGAGCACGTCGATCGCGCCCTTCTCGGCGTTGACCACGAACAGCCGCTGGGTGAGCGGGTCGTGCTCGACGATCTCGGCGGCCGCCTCGTCGAAGACGTCGGTGTGGTGGGTCCCGAGCGGGGCGAGCGTGAGGGTGCGGTCGGGAGCGGCGAGCGCGGGCCCGGCGGCGGCCGTGGCGAGGGTCGCCGCTGCGGCGGACAGGGCGAGGGAGGTCCGGCGGTTCATGGGTGCAGCGAACCGGGGTCGGGTGAACGTCAGGCGACGTGACCGGGTCGCCCCGATGAAAGGTTCCACGTGGAACGACGAGCAGCCCCGCCCCCGGTGAGGGGACGGGGCTGGTCTCGACTGGGCTCGACCACCGAAGGTCGGCTCGACCACCGACTGGTGCGGTGCTGGCACCGCACCAGTCGGAGGGTCGGTCAGACGGTGCCGCTGATCGAGACGTAGCCGATGATCTGGCTCTTCGGGATGTCGGGACCGACGTTGCCCTGGCCCCAGAACTTGTCGTCGAGGTTCGTCACCCAGCCCGACCGCGCCGGGCTGATCGAGCGCCACACCCGGCCCGAGGGCTCGAGGTCGGTGGCCATCTGGCGCCAGGCCTGCTGGACCGTCAGCGCCGGGAAGGTGAAGAACAGGAACGACCGCGGGAAGAGGTACTCCGCGAACCGCCGGCCGGTGCCACCGGGGACGCACTGGGCGTTGGTGTCGAAGCCGTTGAGCAGGTGCAGGCCGTCGAAGGCCGGCGCCCAGCGGGCGAAGTAGTCGTTGGCGCCGTTGGTGTCACGCAGCACCTGGCACGACTCGAGCTGCATCCACTCCAGGTTGAAGTTGTCGCCCCACCGCACGTCGGAGGGCGTGATGTCGCCGTCCTGGTGCGCGGTGTTCTTGAAGGTGATGCCGCCCGGGCTGCCGTGGCCGGTGTACCACTGCGCGTCCACCGCGTCGGTGTAGGAGGAGTCGAAGCCGCCCGCCGAGGTCTTCTTGAAGTCCGACTCCCAGGCGTTCATGCCGCGCCAGTCGAACTTCACGGTGTGGCCCTTGCTCTGCATGACCGACTTGAAGCCGGCCGCGGAGTCCTGCGCGCACTGCCACTCGTCGACGGTGTTCTCGATGCCGACGTCGGCCAGCGCGCCGCCCTGGCCGCCGTAGCCCGTGTCCTCGGACTTGCCGCCCTCGGCGCCGAGGGTGCTGGAGACCGAGGTGGTGATGCCGTTGGCGTCGGTGATCGTCGCGGTCAGCGTCTCGTCGGCCGCCTTGCGACCGCGGATCGCCGCGGCGTAGGACACCGCGTCGGTGCCCTTGAGGGCGCCCCGGCTGGAGGAGGACCACTGGATGCGGTAGGGCTCCTGGCCGCCGGTGACCCGGAGCTCACCGGTCATCGCGCTGCCGTCGCGGGTGGAGAACAGGTCGGCGACCGGGGTCAGCTCCGGCGCCGCGGGGACGAGCCTGCCGTCCTCGAAGGCGTCGCTGCCCTTGGTCGGCACCTGGCAGGAGTAGTGCGGGAGAAGGTAGGACACCGAGCCCTTGCCCGCCCCGGTCAGCCGCGGCGCGTAGTAGACGAGCTTGGGGTCGGCCAGGGGCGTGTTGGGGCCGTACATCTTGCGGCACTGCTCCTGGGCGTAGTCCGGGCCGACGATGCCGACCCAGCCGGCCTTCTCGACCGAGCGGGTCGCCAGGGTGACGCCCTGGACGCCGCCCTGGGGACCGAAGGTGATGCTCGTGCGCATGCCCGGGCCGGTCACCTCGTAGTCGCCGAGGCGGTAGTCGATGTTGACCGTCGTGTCGAGGTCGTAGGACGCCAGCGTCTTGCCGCGCAGGCCCGACAGGGTCAGCTGGGTGTGGCTGGGGTGCGCCGAGGTGTCGAAGCCCTCGGGCAGCGGGAGCAGGTCGTAGGCCAGGCTCACCGCCTTGTCCGCGTTGAGCGGCTCCATCGCGTCGAGACGCTTGAGGTCGAGGCGACGGGCCAGCGTCGCACGGCCGTTCTCGTCCTTGCCCTCCGCGCCGGTGAGCATCGGCACCCGGCCGAAGGACTTGGCGTTGACGAAGGAGAACGTGCCGTCGCGCCGCAGCGCGTTGCGGATGCCCGCGCGCTCGGCGAACGACTGCGCCTGGTCGGAGTCCAGGCCCTCGCGGGTCACCGCGAACAGCGGCGCCTCCGCGGAGACCGGTGGCAGCTCGGCGGCGTGGGCGGCACCCATCGCCGACACGGACGCGGCACCGCCGAGACCGGTGGCGAGGACGCCGGCGACCAGCGCGCCGGTCGAGGGTACGACGACGAGCGCACCGCGGATGCGCCGACGACGGCCGCGGACGGCACTGGTGGACGAGGTGGGAACTGGCTCCATGACGGGCCTCCTGGTGTGGGGCGCCACGTGGGAGAACGGCGCCGGTGCGACAGGAGGAGGAGCAGTGGGGCCTGGAGATACATGCGGCGCTCAGCCGCGGGCGGCGTACTCCTCGATCCGGCGCACCAGGTCCGTCGAGGAGCGGTCCACCACCTTGCCCACCGCGGGCTCCATCACCTTGCCCATGACGCGGCCGGCCGGGCCGAAGGGCAGGTAGTAGGTGACGCGCGAGGTGATCAGCGTCGTGTCGTCGTCCAGGGCCTCGAAGGTCCAGACCGAGTCGGTCTTGAAGCCGGTCACCGAGGCGAACTCGATCAGCCGGTCCTGCTCCCAGCCGACCACCTCGATCCGCGTCTTGATCGGGAGCCCGACGTGGACGACCACGTCGAAGACCGCCCCGAGCCCCTGGTCGGGCTGGCCGACCGCGTCGAAGCGCTCGACGCCGAACATCCACTCCGGCACGTGCCGGTGGTCGTCGACGTAGGCGAAGGTCTGGGCGAGCGGGGCGTTGCAGCGGTGCTCGCGCAGGACGGTGGTGCCTGCGGCCATCGGTCGCGGCCCCCGCTCAGCCGTTGAGCAGGTTGCCGACGAGGCCGCCGCCACCGCCGCCGCCCTGGCCCTGCTGGACCGGCGCCCACTCGCTGGGCTGGACCACGACGAAGCCCGGGCCGTGGAAGGAGTACTGGAACGCCTCGCCGGTGCCGCCGCGCAGCATCGACTTCATGTTCATCGAG
>CAZKZQ010000185.1:0-8227 GCA_964557235.1 uncultured Nocardioidaceae bacterium | reverse complement strand
AGGTCGGAGAAGCCCCACTCGGCCTGGAGCCGGCGACGCCGCTCGGACGGCGGCTCGGGCAGCGTGCCGCGCAGCTCCTCGACCCACTCGCGCGACGGCGACACCGGCGCGAGGTCGGGCTCGGGGAAGTAGCGGTAGTCCTCGGCGTCGGACTTCTCGCGGCCCGGCGAGGTGGTGCCGGTGTCCTCGTGGAAGTGCCGCGTCTCCTGCACCACACGCTCGCCCGCGTCGAGGAGCCCTGCATGGCGGGTGACCTCGTAGCGCGCCGCGCGCTCGACCGAACGGAACGAGTTGACGTTCTTGGTCTCCGACCGGGTGCCGAAGGTCGTGGAGCCCTTGGGCTTGAGCGAGAGGTTGACGTCGCAGCGCAGCGAGCCCTGGTCCATGCGGGCGTCGGACACCCCGAGCGCCAGCACGAGGTCGCGCAGCTGGGTGACGTAGGCACGGGCGACGGCCGGCGCCAGGTGCGACGGCACCTCGATTGTCTTGGTGACAATTTCGATCAGCGGGATGCCGGCGCGGTTGTAGTCCAGCAGCGAGTAGTCCGCGCCGTGGATGCGACCGGTCGCGCCGCCCATGTGGGTCGACTTGCCGGTGTCCTCCTCCATGTGGGCGCGCTCGATCTCGATGCGGTAGGTCTCCCCCTCGACCTCGACGTCCATGAAGCCCTCGAAGGCGATCGGCTCGTCGTACTGCGAGGTCTGGAAGTTCTTCGGCATGTCGGGATAGAAGTAGTTCTTCCGCGCGAAGCGGCACCACTCGGCGATCTCACAGTTGAGCGCCAGACCGATGCGGATCGCCGACTCCACCGCCTTGCCGTTGACGACCGGGAGCGCGCCGGGCAGGCCGAGGCACACCGGGCACACGTGGGTGTTGGGCTCGCCGCCGAACAGCGCCGGGCAGCCGCAGAACATCTTGGTCGCGGTGTTGAGCTCGACGTGGACCTCGAGGCCCATCACGACGTCGTAGCGCTCGATCGCCTCCTCGAAGGGGACCAGCGTGGTCGTCATGCGCGCACTCCTTCGGGTCGCAGCGGGCCGCCCCACTGCTCGAGCAGCATCCGCTCGAGCGCGGCGGCCGCGTGGTAGACGCGGTCGTCGGCCTGGAGCGGGGCGAGGAACTGCACGCCCACGGGCAGGCCGTCCTCGGCGAGACCGGCGGGCAGGGACAGCCCGGGCACGCCGGCCAGGTTGGCGGGGATGGTGGCGACGTCCTGGAGGTACATCGCCAGCGGGTCGTCGAGCTTCTCCCCCATCCGGAACGCCGTCGTCGGCGAGGTCGGGGAGACCAGCACGTCGGCCTGCTCGAAGGCCCGGTCGAAGTCGCGGGCGACGAGCGCGCGGACCTTCTGCGCCGAGCCGTAGTAGGCGTCGTAGTAGCCGCTCGACAGGGCGTAGGTGCCCAGGATGATGCGGCGCTTGACCTCGTCGCCGAAGCCGGCGTCGCGCGTCGCGGCCATCACCTGCTCGGCGCTCGGGTCCTCCACGCCCTCGGGCGAGACACGCAGGCCGTAGCGCATCGCGTCGAAGCGGGCCAGGTTGGACGAGACCTCGCTCGGCATGACCAGGTAGTACGTCGCGAGCGCCTGCGTGAAGCTCGGGCAGGACACCTCGACCACCTCGGCGCCCGCCTTGGTGAGCAGGTCGACCGCCTCGTCGAAGCGCTGACGCACCCCGGACTGGAAGCCCTCGCCGCCGAGCTCCTTGACGACGCCGATGCGCAGCCCCGCGACGCCGTCGGCGTGGCCACGGCGGGCGGCCTCGACGACGCCCGGCACCGGGGCGTCGATGGAGGTGGAGTCCATGGGGTCGTGCCCGCCGATCACCTCGTGCAGCAGGGCCGCGTCGAGGACGGTGCGGGTCACCGGGCCGGCCTGGTCGAGCGAGGAGGCCATCGCGACGATGCCGTAGCGCGACACCCCGCCGTAGGTCGGCTTCACGCCGACCGTGCCGGTGAGGGCGCCCGGCTGGCGGATCGAGCCGCCGGTGTCGGTGCCGATCGCCAGCGGAGCCAGGTGCGCGGCGACCGCGGCCGCCGAGCCGCCACCGGAGCCGCCGGGCGTGCGCTCGGTGTCCCACGGGTTGCGCGTCGGGCCGTAGGCCGAGTGCTCGGTGGACGAGCCCATCGCGAACTCGTCGAGGTTGGTCTTGCCGAGGATCGGCAGGCCGGCCTCGCGCAGGCGGGCGACCACGGTCGCGTCGTACGGCGGCACCCAGCCCTCGAGGATCCGCGAGCCGGCAGTGGTCGGCTGGCCGACCGTGCAGAGCAGGTCCTTGACCGCGATGGGTACGCCGGCCAGCGGGCCGAGCGCGTCGCCGGCGGAGCGGCGCCGGTCGACCTCGTCGGCCGCGGCGAGCGCGCCGTCGGCGTCGACGTGGAGGAACGCGTGCAGCTCCTCGTCGTGGGCGGCGATCGCGTCGAGGTGGGCCTGGGTCAGGTCGCGGGACGAGACGTCGCCGGACGCGAGGCGCTCGGCGGCCTCGGCGGCGGTGAGGTCGGTGAGGCTCACGGTCACTCCTCGCCCAGGATCTTGGGGACCAGGAAGCGCTGCTCCTCGCTCGCCGGGGCGCCGGCCAGCGCCTCCTCGGGCGAGAGGCTCGGTCGGACGACGTCCTCGCGGAACACGTTGGTCAGCGGCGTCGGGTGGCTCATCGGCGTCACGTCACCGGCTCCCTCGAGGGCCTGGGTCACGGTCGCGACCGAGTCCAGGATCTTGGGCAGCTCGCCGGCCAGGCGGTCCAGCTCGGCCTCGTCGAGCTGGATGCGCGCGAGCCCGGCCAGGTGCGCGACGTCGTCGCGGGAGATCTGGGGCATGGGGCCAAGCCTAGGCGGCTCGCCGACTCCGGCCGGTGCTGGGTTCAGCCGCGGTCGATCTGCATCACGACGGCCTTGGGCTCGGTGAAGAACTCCCGGCTGAAGGTGCCGCCCTCACGCCCCACCCCGGAGTCGCCCACGCCGCCGAAGGGGGTGCGCAGGTCCCGGATGAAGAAGCAGTTGACCCAGACCGTGCCGGCGCGCAGTCGGGAGGAGACCCGGTGCGCCCGGGAGAGGTTCTCGGTGAAGAGCATCGCGTTGAGCCCGTAGCGGGTGTCGTTGGCCAGCCGGACGACCTCGTCCTCGGTCTCGAACTTGTTGACCACCACGACCGGGCCGAAGATCTCCTGGCAGTACTGCGAGGCCTCCAGCGGCAGGTCGACCACGATCGTCGGCCGCACGGCCCAGGCTCCCTCGACCACGCCCCCGGTCAGGATCTTGCCGCCCTCCTCCTCGACCGTGTCGACGTAGCCCTTGACCTTGCGGAAGTGCTCCTCGCTGGCGAGGCAGGAGAACTGGGTGCCCGGCTCGGTGGGGTCGCCGTAGCGCAGCGCCTCCGCGGCGCTCCTGAAGCGGTCGAGGAACTCGTCGTACAACGCCGACTGGACGAACAGCCGCGATCCCGCCAGGCACACCTGGCCCGCGTTGCGGAAGATCGCCTCGACGGCCCAGTGGACCGCGTTGTCGAGGTCGGCGTCGTCGAAGACGATGTTGGCGCCCTTGCCGCCGAGCTCGAGCGAGACCGGGGCCAGGTGCGAGGCGGCGGCCTGCATGACGAGCGAGCCCGTGCCGGACTCACCGGTGAACGTCACGCGGTCCACCCGGGGGTCCTCGGTGAGCGAGGAGCCCGCGGGCACGCCGTAGCCGTTGAGCACGTTGAGCACGCCGGGCGGCAGGCCGGCCTCGGCGGCGAGCCGGCCGAGGTGGACCACGGACGCGGGGGTGTCCTCCGCCGGCTTGATCACGCAGGTGTTGCCCCAGGCGATCGCCGGGGCGATCTTCCACGTGGCCATCATGAGCGGGAAGTTCCACGGCGAGATCGCCGCGACCACGCCGGCGGGGGCGTACTCGACGTAGGTGTGGTGCCCGCTGTCCATCGGCATCACCTCGGCGGTGGCGTCGCGCTGGTGGTCGGCGAAGAAGCGGAAGTTGAGCACCGAGCGGGCGACGTCGTGGAGCGCCTGGGTGCGCGGCTTGCCCATGTCGTTGGTGTCCAGGCCGGCGAGGACCTCGGCGTCCCGCTCCATGAGGTCGGCGAGCCGGTGCAGCAGCGCCGCCCGCTCGTGGCGACCCATCCGCGGCCAGGGGCCCTCGTCGAAGGCCCTGCGGGCGGAGGCGACGGCGCGGTCCGCGTCGGCGGCGCTCCCTCGCGCGACCTCGGCCCACGTCTCGCGGGTCCAGGGGTTCACGCTGTCGAAGCGGGCACCGTCGAGGGACTCGACCTCCTCGTTGTCGATGATGTGGCCGAAGAACGGGCGGTCGGCAGTCATGCGGAGCTCCTGGAGGTGGATGGTTCGGCGCGCTCGGCCAGCGTCACGTCGCCGGCGGCGAAGTGCGTCCGGGGCACCTCGCGCACGATGACGCGCACCGAGGCCGGGTCGGCGCCGAGGCTCCCGGCCGCGGCGTCGGTCAGCGCGGAGATCAGCCGGCGGACCTGGTCCGCGGTGCGGCCCTCCGCCAGCGTCACGTCGATGATCGGCATCACGCGCCCCCGTTGAGGAACACGGACCCGAGGTGGGTGAAGTGACAGGCGACCGAGACACCGGGCGGTGCGGGCACCGCGTCGGTCATGCCACCGGTCAGCACGATCCAGCCGGGCTCGATCGCCAGGCCGCGGGCGCCCAGCTCGTTGGCCGCCAGCGCCAGGGCCTCGGCCGGGTGACCGAGGACGGCAGCCCCGGTGGCGGAGTCCACGACCTCCCCGTCGACCTCGACCAGCACGCCCTCGAGGCTCAGGTCGAGCGAGGCCGGGTCGAGGGCCACCGGGCCGGTGACGAAGGCGCCGGAGGAGGCGTTGTCCGCGACGACGTCGCCGGCGCGGAAGCGGAAGTCGGCGTAGCGGCTGTCGATCACCTCGGCGCCCCCGAGCACGTGCCGCACGGCCTCGAGGGCCTCGACCGGCCCGACGCCCGGTCCCTGGAGCCGCGAGCCCATCGTGAAGACGATCTCGGGCTCGATGCGCGGGTGGATCAGCCTGTCCTGCGGCACCGGCAGGCCGGTCGGCAGCAGCATCGCGTCGGTCAGCCACGCCACGAACGGCCGGTCCACGCCCATCCGCTGCTGCTTGGCGCGGCTGGTGAGGCCGAGCTTGACGCCGACCAGCCGCTCGCCCCGGTCCAGGCGGCGCTGCAGCGTGAGGTCCTGGATGCGGTAGGCCGTCGCGACGTCGAGCCCGTCCCACTCGTCGGTGAACGGCGGGCGGTCGCGACGCTCGGCCTCGCAGGCGAGCAGCTCGTCGGCGACCGACTCGACGGTCCAGGCTGTTGCACCCATCAGCGCACCCCCACTGCGGCCAGGTCGCCCAGGTCGCGCTCCTCGGCGAGCTGCAGGGCGATGTCGATGATCATGTCCTCCTGGCCGCCGACGTAGCCGGCCTCCCCCACGCGTTGGAGGATCTCGTGCGCCGGGACGTCGTACCTCTCGGCCGCGCGCTCGGCGTGCAGCAGGAAGGAGGAGTACACACCGGCGTACCCCTGCGTGATGGAGGCGCGGTCCATCCAGGGCAGCCGCGGGATGAAGGGGCGTACGACGTCCTCCGCGGCGCTGAGCACCTCGCCGAGGTCGACGCCGGTCCTGATGCCCATCCGCTCGAACGTCGCGGCGAGCACCTCCGTCGGGGAGTTGCCGGCACCGGCGCCCAGCGCGCACAGGGCTCCGTCGATCTGCTTGGCGCCGGCCTGGTAGGCCAGCACGGAGTTGGCCACCCCGAGGCTGAGGTTCTGGTGGCCGTGGAACCCGGCCTGGGCGTCGTCGCCCACCTCGTCGAGCACCGCACGGATGCGCTCCTGGGCGTCGGAGAGGACCAGGGCTCCGGCCGAGTCCACGACGTAGACGCACTGGGCGCCGGCGTCGACCATGATCCGCGCCTGCTCGGCGAGCTTCGCCGGGCTCGCGCGGTGGCTGAGCATGAGGAACCCGACGGTCTCCATGCCGAGCCGGCGCGCCTCCGCGAAGTGCTGCACCGACACGTCGGCCTCGGTGCAGTGCGTCGCGATGCGTGCCACCGAGGCGCCGCAGTCGTGGGCCCGGCGCAGGTGGTGGAGCGTGCCGAGGCCGGGCAGCATGAGGACCGCGATCCTGGCCCGGGTGGCCTCGTCGACGGCGGCGCGGATGAGCTGGAGCTCGTCGACCAGCGAGAAGCCGTAGTTGAACGACGACCCGCCGAGACCGTCGCCGTGGCTGACCTCGATCACCTGCACCCCGGCGGCGTCGAGGGCGTGGACCACGCCGCGGACCTGCTCCTCGGTGAACTGGTGGCTCATCGCGTGGGACCCGTCGCGCAGCGTCGAGTCCGTGATGCGCAGGTCGGCCTCGCCGGCCCGCGGCGTGTGCGCCAGCACCTCGCTCTCGGTGACCTCACGGGTCACCACGGGCACGTCCTCGGGCCGGACCGTCATGTCACCCATCGCTCACGCCTCGCTCTCGTCACCGAGGTCCGACGAGGACCGCCAGGTCGGCGAGACGCCCATCCGGTGGGCCATCATCAGGTCGCCGACGCGAGCGGCAGCGGCGGTGATGATGTCGAGGTTGCCGGCGTAGTCGGGCAGGTAGTCGCCGCGTCCCCTGACCTCGATCGGCACGAACACCCGCGCCATGCCCTTCCAGCTCGGGCGGGCGTGGTCGAACTGCGGCGTGGCCCGCAGGTGGTAGCCCGGGACGTACTCCTGGACGGTGGCCTCCATCGCGTGGATCGACTCCAGGACGCGGTCCTGCAGCTCGCCGGGCTCCCCCGCCTCCGGGGGCACCGCGCAGAACACCGAGTTGCGCATCATCAGCGGCGGCTCGACGGGGTTGAGGATGATGATCGCCTTGCCGGAGTCCGCGCCGCCGACCTTGGCCACCGCGTCGGCGGTGGTCTCGGTGAACTCGTCGATGTTGGCGCGCGTCCCGGGGCCGGCCGAGCGGGAGGACACCGACGCGACGATCTCGGCGTACGGCACGTCGACGACCGAGGAGACCGCCTTGACCATGGGGATCGTCGCCTGCCCGCCGCAGGTGATCATGTTGACGTTGTGCGCGTCGAGGTTGAACTCCAGGTTCACCGGGGGGCAGAGGTAGGGGCCGAGCGCGGCGGGCGTCAGGTCCACCGCGAGGATGCCGGCCTCGGCGTACTTCGGGGCGTTGGCCTCGTGCGCCTTGGCCGAGGTGCACTCGAAGACGATGTCGGGCAGCTCGTCCTGCGCCAGCAGCCAGTCGACCCCGTCCGCGCTCGCCTCCAGCCCCAGCCGCTTGGCGCGGGCCAGGCCGTCCGAGGTCGGGTCCACCCCGACCATGAAGCGGGGCTCGAGGATCTCGCTGCGGCGGATCAGCTTGAACATCAGGTCGCTGCCGATGTTGCCCGGACCGACGATGGCGGCCCCGACCTTCCCCGGCGTGTGCCTGCGGGCACTCATGACGGCTCCTCGTCGACGGTGGCGGACGGCTCGGCCGCGAAGCGCGCGGTGACGCTCCCCAGGCCCGAGAAGGTGGCGGTGAAGGTGTCGCCCGGCGTGACCGGGACCATGGCGGTGATCGCTCCGGGCAGCACGACCCAGCCGGCCTCGAGACCGGTGCCGAGCGCGCCGACGGTGTTGGCCAGCCAGACCAGCGAGCTGAGGGGCGAGCCGAGCACGGCCCCTCCGGCGCCGGTGCCGACCACCTCGCCGTTGCGACGGAAGACGCAGCCGCCCAGGCGCAGGTCGACCTGCGACAGCGGGGTGGGCGTGCTGCCGAGCACCAGCCCGCCGCTCGAGGCGTTGTCCGCGACGGTGTCGACGATGCCGATCCGCCAGTCGGCGATGCGTGAGTCGACGATCTCCAGCGCCGGCAGCACGTGGTCGACCGCCGCGACCGCCTCGGCCACGGTGACGCCGGGACCGCGCAACGGCCGACCCAGCACGAACGCCACCTCGGGCTCGACCCGCGGCTGCAGGAAGCGCGAGGTGGGGATCGGCTCGTGCTCGAGGAAGAAGAAGTCGTCGAGCAGGTGGCCGAAGTCGGGCTGGCGCACGCCGAGGAGGTTCTGCATCGCGGCCGAGGTGAGCCCGACCTTCATGCCCTTCACGGTGCGACCGCCCTCGACCAGCGACTCGACCTGCGCCAGCTGGATCTCGTAGGCGTCGGCGATCGTGAGGCCGGCGAAGGTCTCGGTCAGCGGGGGCACCGGGGTCCGGCTCGCGGCGGCGTCGAGCAGCAGCTTGGCCGCGCGGGTCCG
>CAZKZQ010000184.1:5253-8260 GCA_964557235.1 uncultured Nocardioidaceae bacterium | reverse complement strand
TCACAGAGGGCGGAGGACGAGCGGGAGCCCGTCCTCGGGGGTCGGGAGGGAGCTCATGTCCCAGGCCACCTCGTAGCCCGGGTCGGGCAGCTCGAGGCGGTGGTGCAGCAGGATCGTGTGGACCAGCGCCTTGACCTCGGCCCGGCCGAAGCTCATGCCGATGCACTTGTGGGCGCCGCCGCCGAAGGCCATGTGGGCCAGGCGGTGCTGCTTGTCCTCGCGGCGGGGCTCCTCGTAACGTCCCGGGTCGAACTGGTCGGCCGCCGCGAACACCATCGGCAGCAGGTGCGAGGCCCACGCCGAGACGGTGATCATCGTGCCCTCCGGCACGAAGTGGCCGAGGATCTCGGTGTCGCGGACGGCGCGCCGGGCCATGCCCGGCACCGGCGTGACCAGGCGCAGCGCCTCCATCACGCAGAGGTCGAGCGAGGCGAGCTTCTCGGTGCCGGCGAGGTCGATCGGTCCGTCGGAGCCGAGCAGCAGCGACTCCTCGCGGCAGCGGTCCTGCCACTCGGGGTGCTTGGCGAGGAACCAGCACACGGCCGTCGCGGTGATGGTCGAGGTGTCGTGCGCGGCCATCATCAGGAAGATCATGTGGTTGACGATGTCCTCGTCGGAGAACGCGTGGCCCTCGTCGGTGGTCACCTTGCACAGCGCGGCGAACAGGTCCTCGTCGTCGGAGTCCCGCTTGGCGGGGATGCGCGAGCGGAAGTACTCCTCGAGCACCTTGCGGCTGCGCAGCCCGCGGTCCCAGCGCAGGCCGGGCACGGGGAAGCGGAAGTACGCCATGCCGGCGCGCACGCAGTCCTCGAACGCCTCCGCGATCCTGGCCGACTCCTCGGTCTGCTCCGCGCCCATGAAGATCTCGGTGGCGATGCCGAGCGAGAGGTCCTTGATCATCGGGTAGACCTGCACCGGCTCGTCGGCCGGCCACTGCGGGACCTCGCGCTCGATCACCGCGCTGAACTGCCGTGCGTACGCCTCCAACCGGGGTCGGGTGAACGCCTCCTGCATGATCCGGCGGTGGTAGAGGTGCTCCTCGCCGTCGAGCAGCATCAGGCCGCGCTTGAAGAACGGCCCGATGAACCACTCCCAGCCGTTCTGGCTGAACGCCTTGTCCTTGTTGACCAGCACGGCCTGCGCGGCCTCGGCGCCGACGACGGCGACCGCGCGCATGCCGAGGAAGCTGGTCCACGAGACGGGCCCGAACCTGTCGTACTGCTCGATGGAGAGCTGAGGGCCGTGCCGCATGAAGAGGAACGTCTTGCCGACCACCGGCAGGCCCGGCTCGCCCATCACCGGCTTGAGGTCCGATCCGGCCGGCGGCTCGGCCAGCGCGGAGACCTTGCCGTGGATGCTGCGGAAGACCGGCTCGAGGTACTTGTCGCCGGGGTAGTGCGCCAGCGTCGGTCGCTTCAGCGCGGGCAGCGCCGGCAGCGACGGGAGCGCCACCATCAGAAGATCCTCCGCACGATGGCCTGCTTCCAGCCGGAGAAGGGCGGCCGCAGGACGGGCGAGTCCGCGAACCACGAGGGCCGGCGCAGCACCGCCTTGCGGTGGCTGAAGGTCTCGAAGCCCCACTTGCCGTGGTAGGCGCCGTAGCCGCTCTCGCCGACGCCGCCGAACGGCAGCGCGTTGACGCCGATGTGGACCATCGCGTCGTTGACGCAGGCCCCGCCCGACGAGGTCTCGGTGAGGACCTTCTCGACGTTCTCCTCGCCGAAGACGTAGAGCGCCAGCGGCTTGTCGCCCTCGTTGACGGCCGCGATCGCCTCGTCCACGTCGTCGACCGCGACCACGGGGAGGATCGGCCCGAAAATCTCCTCCTGCATCACCGAGGACTCGCGGGTGACACCGCGCAGCAGCGTCGGTGCGACGTACCTCTCGGCCTCGTCGGCGTCACCGCCGGCGACGACCTCGAACCCGCCCGCGTCGATGAGCTGGCTCAGGCGCAGGGCGTGGCCGGTGTTGACGATGCGGCCGTAGTCGGTGCTCGTGCGCGGGTCCTTGCCGAAGCGGGTGCGCAGCTCGCCGGCGAGCAGCTCCACCAGCTCGTCCTCGACGTCGCGGTGGACGAACACGTGGTCGACGCTCACGCAGGTCTGGCCGGCGTTGGTCCACTTGGCGAACGCGATGCGGCCGGCGGCCAGCTTGAGGTTGGCGTCCTTGTCCACGATCGCGGGGCTCTTGCCGCCGAGCTCGAGGGTGACCGGGGTCAGGTGCTTGGCCGCGGCCTGGGCGACGATGCGCCCGACCGTGCCGTTGCCGGTGTAGAGGATGTGGTCCCAGCGCTGCTCCAGCAGGGCTGTCGTCTCCGGGACGCCGCCCTCGACGACCACGACGGCCTCGGGGTCGAGGTACTCCGGGATCAGCTTGGCCATGATCGCCGACGTCGCCGGGGCGACCTCCGACGGCTTGCAGACCACGGTGTTGCCGGCGGCCAGGGCCGCGGCGAGCGGGGTCATCAGCAGGTGGATGGGGTAGTTCCACGGCGCGATGACCAGCACCGCGCCGAGCGGCTCGTGGATCACGCTGGCCTTGGTGGGCTGGAGCAGCAGCGGCACCTTCTGGGCCGACGGCTTCATCCACGAGGCGAGGTGCTTCTCGGCGTACTCGATCTCGCGGCCCGTGCCACGCAGGTCGGTCAGCCAGGCCTCGAAGGGTGGCTTGCCCAGGTCGGCGGCGAGCGCGGCGAGCAGGTCGTCCTCGCGCTCCTTGATCAGCCGGCCGAGCGCCTGGAGCTGGCTGCGGCGCCACTCCTCGCTGCGCGTGCGCCCGGTGCGGTACGTCGCCCGCATCCGCTCCGCGAGCCCCTCCAGTCCGTGGCCGGACGGTGTGGGCTGCTCGGTCTCTGGGTGCTGCGTGGTGGTCAAGGACCCTCCTCTGCCGGGGATCGTGACAGTGGTGCTGTCAACGACGGCTGGGGGTCAGTCTGTAACGCGTTCTCGTGATCCGCCAGAGCCTGCGCCGCTCAATCTCGCATGACAGACGTCACACGTTGTCAGTT
>CAZKZQ010000184.1:0-5153 GCA_964557235.1 uncultured Nocardioidaceae bacterium | reverse complement strand
AGGGTCAGGCGACGCCGATGCGCGTGACGCCCGTGCGGCGGGTGCGCGAGGCCTCGGCCACCGCCGTGGTGGTGAAGACGGCGATCTCCTCGATCGCGGCGAGGCTCTCCGGGTTGAGGTCGGCGATCACCGGGAAGGCGTGCACCTGCCCCTCCCAGACCTGGAGGGTGCAGTGGACGCCGGCGTCGAGCAGGCGCTCGGCCATGAGCTCGGAGTCGACCCGGAGCACCTCGTCGGCACCGACCAGGATCAGCGCGGGGGGCATGCCGGTGAGGTCGGCGTTGACCGGCGAGTGGTGGTCCTCGACGCGGGCGCCGACGGCCATGCGGCCCACGCGGCGCAGGCGGCGGACGGGGATGTAGGCGTCGCGGGTCGCGTTGTGGTGGGCGACCTTGGGCCGGTGGTCGAAGTCCAGCCAGGGCGAGAGGCCCACGACGCCCGCGGGGCGCAGGCCGGCGTCGCGCATGCGGATCGCGGTGGCGAAGGCGAGGTGGCCGCCCGCGGAGTCGCCCGCGAGGACGATCTGGTGGGCGGGGTGGCCGTTGCGGGTGAGCCAGCGGAACGCGTCCTCGGCGTCCTGGAGGCTGTCGTCGAGGATCCCGACGGGCAGCTGGCGGTAGTCGACGGCCAGCACGGCCATGCCGGTGCGCCACGACAGGCGCTCGACGAGGCGGCGGTGGGTGCCCAGGCCGCAGGCCAGGAAGGCGCCGCCGTGGAGGTAGAGGATCGCGCCGTCGGAGGTGGTGCCGTCGATCGGCGTGACCAGCTCGCCCCGCCAGGTGCGGGCGACGATCTCGCGGTGGCTGCAACGCCCGGAGCGGGGGAGCCGGTTGGCGGCGCGGTCGATGAGCGGGAACAGCTTCATCGTGGTGGAGGTCAGCGGGCCCCACTTCATGACGGGGCCGATGGTCAGCTTGCTGATCGCGTGCACGGCGTCGGAGCGGCGCGACGTGCCGATGCGGTGCTCGATCATGCGACTGCCTCTCGTTCCCCCGGAATCCACAGGCGTGGTCCTCGGGCAGGGACAGTAGTACCCGATGTGGCCCACGCCACTCCCGGCCCACGGCACGAGTGTGGAGGTGATGAGTGTCACGTCACAGAGCAACGCGCAGGAATCGCCCGTTCGGGTGCTTCTAAGGTGACCTCATGCCCCTGCCCGACCTGCCGGCCGCCCCTGCGATCGAGGGCGCTCAGCACGTGCACTCCGGCAAGGTGCGTGATCTCTACCGCCTCGGCGACGGCACGCTGCTCATGGTCGCCAGCGACCGGATCTCCGCCTTCGACTTCATCCTGTCCTCGCCGATCCCGGACAAGGGCCGGATCCTCACCCAGCTGTCGCTGTGGTGGTTCGAGCGCCTCGCCGACCTGCCCAACCACATCCTGTCCACCGACGTGCCCGCCGAGGTCGCCGGTCGGGCCGTGGTCTGCGAGTCCCTGGACATGTATCCCGTCGAGTGCGTGGCCCGGGGCTACCTCACCGGCTCCGGCCTGATCGACTACCGCGCCACCGGCGAGGTCTGCGGCATCCCGCTGCCGGCGGGCCTCGAGGACGGCAGCCGCCTGGAGGCGCCGATCTTCACCCCGGCGACCAAGGCGGCCCTCGGCGAGCACGACGAGAACGTCTCCTTCGCGGGCGTCGTCGCCGAGATCGGCGAGGAGCGCGCGGTCGAGCTGCGCGGGCTCACCCTCCGCGTCTATGCCACGGCCGAGGAGATCGCGCGCGAGCGGGGCATCGTCCTGGCCGACACCAAGCTCGAGTTCGGCGCCCGCCCCGACGGCACGACCGTGCTGGCCGACGAGGTCCTCACCCCCGACTCCTCGCGCTTCTGGCCGGCCGACCTGTGGCAGCCGGGCCGCGCCCAGCCGTCGTACGACAAGCAGTACGTCCGCGACTGGCTGCTCTCCGACGCCAGCGGCTGGGACCGCCACTCCGGCGAGGCACCGCCGCCGCTGCCCGAGGACGTCGTCGCCCAGACCCGGGCGAAGTACGTCGAGGCCTACGAGCGCCTGACGGGCAGGCGGTTCCAGTGAGCGCCGCGGCCACCCCGACCCCACGCCGGTGGGACGCGCGCGTCTTCGTCCCGGCCCCCCGCGACACGGTCTTCGCCTATCTCTCCGACCCGGTCAACCGGCCCGAGTGGCAGGCGAGCCTGCGCAGCGTCGAGGTCCTCGACCCGGGTGAGCCGCACGTCGGGCAGCGCTGGGTCGACCACGTGTACGGCGCCCCGCCGTTCCACCTCGTGACGACGCAGCTCGAGCCCGGCCGGGTGTGGGCCGAGGTCGGCACGTCCGGCCCGTTCACCGCCGAGGGCACTCTGCTGTTCTCCGACGCGAGCCGCGACGGCGTGGCCGGCACCGAGGTGGTCTGCGTGGCGCGGGTGACCGCGTCCGGGCCGGCCAGACCACTGGCCCTGGGGGCGATGGGCGTCGCCGCGCTCCTGGTGCGCAACGACCTGCGGCGGGCCGCACGGATCCTCGACCGGCGTGGGGGCCGCGACTAGGTTGGGCTCACCCTGACCGCCTGGAGGCTCACCGATGCTCAACCTCTCCGCCCTGCTCGAAGACAGCGCACGCAAGCACGCCGACCGCGACGCGGTCGTCCTCGGACAGACGCGACTCACCTACGGCCGTGTCGACGCGGCCGCCAACCAGGTGGCGAACCTGCTGGTGGAGAAGGGCATCCAGCCCGGCGACAAGGTGGCGCTGAGCTGCCCCAACCTGCCGTTCTTCCCGATCGTCTACTACGGCATCCTCAAGGCCGGCGCGGTCGTCGTCCCGCTCAACGTGCTGCTCAAGGGACGCGAGGTGGCCTACCACCTCGGCGACTCGGAGGCCAAGGCCTACTTCTGCTTCGAGGGCACTCCGGAGCTCGCCATCGGGCAGGAGGGCTGGACCGGCTTCCAGGCGGCCGAGGGCTGCGAGCACTTCTTCCTGATCACCGTCGACCCGGCCGCGGAGTCGCCGATCGAGGGTGCCGAGACCATGGGCTCGGCGGTCGCCGGCAAGTCGCCGGTCTTCCAGTCGGTGCTGACCGACCCCGACGACGGTGCGGTCATCCTCTACACCTCCGGCACGACCGGCCAGCCCAAGGGCGCGCTGCTCAGCCACGCCAACCTGGTGCTCAACGCGCTGGAGTCCAACCGCATGCTCGGCACGGACCCGACCGGTGAGCGCCACCTCCTGACCCTGCCGCTGTTCCACTCCTTCGGCTCGACGGTGCAGATGAACGCCGGCTTCGCCAGCGCCTCCACCCTCGTGCTGATCCCGCGCTTCGACGCCTCCGCCGCGGTCAAGCTGCTCGACGCCGAGGAGATCACCTTCTTCGCCGGCGTCCCGACGATGTACTGGGGTCTCCTCGGTGCGCTCGACGACAGCGGGGTCGACGTGGAGAAGATCGCGCGCAACCTGCGCGTCGCCGCCGCCGGCGGCGCGAGCCTGCCGGTGGAGATCCTCAAGGAGTTCAAGAGCCGCTTCGGCGTCGACATCCTCGAGGGCTACGGCCTGTCCGAGACCTCGCCCGTGGCGACGTTCAACCAGAAGGACCGCCCGGCCAAGCCCGGCTCGATCGGCTACCCGATCTGGGGCGTCGAGGTGAAGCTGATCAAGGACGACTGGACCACAGTCGAGGGCAACGGCCAGGACAACATCGGCGAGATCGCGATCCGCGGGCACAACATCATGAAGGGCTACTACAACCGCCCCGAGGCCACCGCCGAGGTGATGAAGGACGGCTGGTTCCGCTCCGGCGACCTCGCCTACCGCGACGACGACGGCTACTACTACATCGTCGACCGGTCCAAGGACATGATCATCCGCGGCGGCTACAACGTGTACCCCCGCGAGATCGAGGAGGTCCTGCTCACCCACGAGGCGGTCTCGCTGGTCGCCGTCGTCGGCGTCCCGCACGACAGCCACGGCGAGGAGGTCAAGGCGTTCGTGATCAAGAAGCAGGGCGCCGAGATCACCGAGGACGAGCTGATCGCCTGGGGCAAGGAGCAGATGGCCTCCTACAAGTACCCCCGCATCGTGGAGTTCCGCGACGAGCTGCCGATGACCGCGACCGGCAAGATCCTCAAGCGGGAGCTGGTCAAGTGAGCCTGCACGTCGAGGAGTCCCGCGAGGTCCCGGGCACCCCGGAGCAGGCGTACGACGCGGTCGTCCCCGGACGGCTCGAGGCGATCTTCAAGCACCGCCACGTCGTGATGCCGCCGATCGTGAGGGTCACCGGCCAGGAGGGCGTGTGGGGCGACACCATCGGCCAGACCCGCACGATCCACCTCTCCGACGGCGGATCGGTCAAGGAGACGCTGGTCGAGTCCGAGCGGCCCTCGCGGTCGTCGTACACCATCACCGACATCAAGGGCCCGATGAAGCTGCTGGTCTCCCAGGCCGAGGGTCGGTGGACCTTCACCCAGGCCGGCACCCGCACGGTCGTGTCCTGGTCGTGGACGCTGCACCCCACCAACGCGGTCACCGCACGGCTGCTGCCGGTGATCGGGGTGTTCTGGAAGGGCTACGCCAGGAAGGCCCTGGCCGAGGTGGAGTCGCTCGTCGCTGGTTGAGGTGCGAGCGGAGCGAGCCTCGGAACCCCTCTAGACTCAGGGTCATGCCACGCGTCGTCGTCAGCGTCATGCCCAAGCCGGAGATCCTCGACCCCCAGGGCAAGGCCGTGCAGCACGCCCTGCCCAAGCTCGGGTTCGACGGCATCACCGACGTCCGCCAGGGCAAGCGCTTCGAGCTCGAGGTGGACGGTGACCTCACCGACGCCCGGCTCCAGGAGATCCACGACCTGGCCGAGAAGCTGCTCTCCAACCCGGTGATCGAGGACTTCACGGTCGTCGTCCACGAGGACACGGTCGCGTGAGGATCGGGGTCGTCACCTTCCCCGGCTCGCTCGACGACGTCGACGCGGCCCGCGCGGTGCGCGTGGCCGGCGGGGACGCCGTACGCCTCTGGCACGGGGACGCCGACCTGCAGGGCGTCGACGCCGTGGTCCTCCCCGGAGGCTTCTCGTACGGCGACTACCTCCGCTGCGGCGCGATCGCGCGGTTCGCACCCGTCATGACCGAGGTGATCCGTGCCGCGCAGGGCGGGATGCCGGTGCTCGGCATCTGCAACGGCTTCCAGATCCTGTGCGAGTCGCACCTGCTGCC
>CAZKZQ010000183.1:0-8299 GCA_964557235.1 uncultured Nocardioidaceae bacterium | reverse complement strand
GAGGAACAGCTGGCGCTGGTAGTCGCCGACGTACTCCCGGAAGCCGAGCGTGCGCTCGAGCACCTGTTGCGGCGACCCGACGGTCAGCGGCGTCTGCTCCATGAACTCCTCGAGCGAGGGGCCGTGGCCATAGACGGGTGCGTTGTCGAAGTACGGCCGGAACTCCCGGACCGCGTCCTGGCTGTTGCGCCGCATGAAGGCCTGGCCGCCGAGCCCGACGATCGCCTGCTCGGGGGTGCCGTGGCCGTAGTGCGCGAAGCGGCGGCGATAGAGCTGCACCATCCGCTGCGTGTGCGAGGCCGGCCAGAAGATGTGGTTGGAGAAGAACCCGTCGCCGTAGTACGCCGCCTGCTCGGCGATCTCGGGGGAGCGGATCGAGCCGTGCCACACGAACGGGGGTACGCCGTCCAGCGGGCGCGGCGTGGAGGTGAAGCCCTGCAGCGGGGTCCGGAAGCGGCCCTCCCAGTCCACGACCTCCTCGCGCCAGAGGCGGTGGAGCAGGTGGTAGTTCTCCACGGCGAGCGCGATGCCCTCGCGGATGTCCTTGCCGAACCACGGATAGACCGGGCCGGTGTTGCCGCGGCCGAGCATGAGGTCGTTGCGGCCCTCGGAGAGGTGCTGCAGCGTCGCGTAGTCCTCGGCGATGCGCACCGGGTCGGTGGTCGTGATCAGGGTGGTCGAGGTGGACAGCACGATCCGCTCGGTGCGCGCCGCGATGTGGGCGAGCATCGTCGTCGGCGCGGAGCAGACGAAGGGCGGGTTGTGGTGCTGGCCCCAGGCAAAGACGTCGAGCCCGATCTCCTCGGCCTTCTGCGCGATCGTGACGGTGGCCTTGAGCCGCTCGTGCTCCGTCGGCGTGCGCCCGGTCGTCGGGTCGGGGGTCAGGTCGCCGACGCTGAAGATGCCGAGCTGCACCTGGGGCTGGGCGGACATGGGCTCCTCCTGAGGACTGCTGTTGTCACGTCAACCACTTGAACGCCTGACGTCGCACCAGCATTCCACCCTGCCGCAGAACTAGAACACGTTCTACACTGGTCCGGTGAGCGTCGAGATCCCCGCCCCTGTGCCCCGCGACTCCGTCGAGCAGTGGAGCGACGAGGTCGACGTCCTCGTGCTCGGCGCCGGCATGGCCGGCGTGAGCGCCGCGCTCGAGGCCGCACGCGCCGGGGCGCGCGTGCTCGTCCTCGACAAGGGCGGCCCGGGCACCTGCACCACGGCGATGGCGGGCGGCCACTTCTACCTCGGCGGCGGCACCAAGGTGCAGCAGGCCACCGGGCACGACGACAGCCCGGAGGAGATGGCGAAGTACCTCCAGGCGGTCAGCCCCGACGCCGACCCCGCCAAGATCCGCGCCTACTGCGAGGACTCCCCGGAGCACTTCGACTGGCTCGAGGGGCTCGGGTTCGAGTTCGAGCGCAGCTACTACCCCGAGAAGGCCGTCGTCCAGCCGGGCACCCAGGGCCTGATGTACACCGGCTCGGAGAAGGCCTGGCCGTTCGTGGAGCAGGCCAAGCCCGCCCCGCGCGGCCACAAGGTCCCGGTGCCCGGCGACACCGGTGGGGCCGCGATGGTGGTCAACCTCGCCGTGGAGCGGCTCGACGAGCTCGGTGTCGAGGTCCGCTACGACACCGGCGCGACCGCGCTGGTCACCGACGGCTCACGGGTGGTCGGGGCGACCTGGCGCCGCTTCACCGAGCAGGGCGCGATCCGGGCCGGGGCCGTGGTCATCGCGGCCGGCGGCTTCGTGATGAACCAGGAGATGATCGACGCCTACGCCCCCCGCCTCCAGGCGCTCGTCGCCAAGGGCATGCCGCTGGGCAACTCCCACGACGACGGTCTCGGCATCCGCATGGGCGTCTCGGTCGGCGGGGTCCTCGAGCACATGGAGGGCGCGTTCTTCACCGCGCCGTTCTACCCGCCCGGCAAGCACGTGTTCGGCATCGTGGTCAACAACGAGGGCCACCGCATCATCAACGAGGACGGCTACCACTCCCGCACCGCCAGCGCGGTCTTCGAGCAGCCCGGCCAGCAGGGCTACCTGGTCCTCGACTCCGCCACGATCGGCGAGACCTACTACAACCTCACCCCGCTCGTCGACGGCTGGGACACGGTCGAGGAGATGGAGCAGGGTCTCGGCATCCCCGCCGGCAACCTGGCCGCGACCCTGGCGTCGTACAACGAGCACGCGGCGCGCGGCGAGGACCCCGAGTTCCACAAGGCGGCCGAGTGGCTCACGCCGCTGGACCAGGGCCCGTGGGGTGCCTTCGACCTCTCGCCGGGCAAGGCGTTCTACGCCGGCTTCACCCTCGGTGGCCTGCGCGTGAGCCTCGACGGCGAGGTCCTCACCGAGGGCGGCGAGCCCGTCCCCGGGGTCTACTCGGTCGGTGCGGGCGCGTGCAACATCGCCCTCGACGGCGCCGGCTACTCCTCGGGCACCCAGCTCGGGGAGGCGTCGTACTTCGGCCGGCGGGCCGGGCGCCACGCGGCCGCGCTCACGTCCACCCAGCACCCGGACGGGGCCCACCTCGCGGAACGCGCCTGACCGCGGCGCTCTTGTACTCTCGGCCGGTGGCCGAGCAGTGGACCTTCCTGACCAACCACGGCCACGTCCTGGTCTGCCTCTCCGACGACAGCGACGCCCGGCTGCGTGACGTGGCCGAGCGGGTCGGGATCACCGAGCGCGCGGTGCAGCAGATCGTCGCCGACCTCGAGCGAGCCGGCTACCTCCGCAAGACCCGTGCGGGTCGGCGCAACAGCTACCAGGTCGACCGCTCCGGCCGGTTCCGCCACCCGCTGGAGCACGACGTCTCCGTCGGGGACTTCCTCGACCTGGTGAGCTCCGCTCGGTCCACCTGACCCGGCCGCGAGAACGGCGCACTCACCCCTGCCTGGTGACCAGGGCGATGCGCTGGTGCTTGCGCAGGGCGCCGTCGGCGGCGAAGGCCACCCACCCGCCGCGGTCGATGACGATCTCGATGAGGTCGTCGACGAGGTCGGTGTGCAGGCCCGCCGGCACCGCCTCGGGGGCCCGCAGCCAGTCGACCCGGCGCACGCCACGCTCGTCGACGACGGCCGGGAACGAGAAGCCCTCCTCCACCAGGAGCATCAGGGGCCGGTCCTGGCCCTCCATCCGCTGCCACACGCACTCGACCCCGGAGTGCACGGTCTCGGGTCGCTCGCTCGTGCGCTCCTGCAGCAGCAGGATCGCCTCGTCCTGGCGTGCACGGAGGTACTCCTCCAGCGACGCCTTGGCGGCGAGGTAGAGCCGGGAGGGACTGCTGACCTCGGGTCCGGTCAGGACGCCGGCGAGCCGTCCCAGGTGCCGGCTGCGGCGCAGGACGGCGTGCACCTGGTCATGGTCCCCGGCGACGATGATCGGCGAGGGATGCCTCCTCCGCGCGCGACCCAGCATGCGGTCGAGCTGGATCATCCGGCCCTCGAGCCGATCGTCACCCGCCTCCAGCGCTCCGCGGACGGGGGAGGCGAACTGCAGCGGGAACCCGTCCTCGACGAGTGGCGTGAGGGTGTCGGCATACACGCGGTAGAGCTGTGCGCACAGGGGCTCGACCATCAGCAGCAGGTGCGGCGGCGTGCGGTGCAGCGTCTGCAGCAGCTCCCGCGTCCGGAAGGTCCGCTCCACCACGGCCGTGGGGGCGACCGCCCCGGGCAGCCGGTAGGTCCGCTGCACGCCGAGGCTCGCGAGCACCACCAGACCGCGTGCGGTGGGGGACTGGCCGGCCTCGTGCGCCAGGGTGCGGAGGGCGGACACGATGCGGGTGGCGCCGTGGGCGCCGCGCGCGACGAGCTGGCGCTCGGCGTCGTCGACCAGCCGGGACAGGCGCGAGCGGTCCTCGAGGGTCATGCGGTCCGCCGGCGTGGTGTCGAGCAGCACCGTCACGGCGGGCCACGCCGCGTTCTGCACGAGCTCCGCGACGTGGCGGGCGCTGAGGTGGTCGACGTTGTGCAGGGTGGGCAGGGTCGGCAGGATCGGCTGGGTCATGGAGGGTCTCCTGTTCGCGGAACCGGAGGTCTCACCCGGTCGCACCCGGCGACCCCGGCACACCGGGTCCGCGCGGGCGGACCGTCCTGACGACGTGCCGACGGGGGGTTACTCCCCTCCTGACATGCGAAATGATATTCCGGCAAGCAAACTCGTCTGGACCAGTGCTCACCCCAGCGTCCGCGGCACCGGCCGGTCCTCACTCGGGGTGGTTGTCCTCGTGGCCGACCCTGTACGGCGTGGTGACCCCGGCGTACATCAGGTGCGCCACCAGCCCCTGCGTGGCGTGCGGCAGGTTGTGGCAGTGGTCCATCCAGATGCCCGGGTTGTCGGCCACGAAGGCGATCCGGTAGCGCTCGCCCGACCTCACCTCGAGCGAGTCCATCCAGAACGGGCTGCCCGTGGCCGGCTCGCCGTTGCGGCTCAGCACGACGGCGTGGTGGCCGTGCAGGTGCATCGGGTGCGTCTCGCCCGAGGAGTTCTTCAGGTCCATCACGACCACGTCGCCCTCCTCCACGGTGAACATCGGCACGTCGGGGAACAGGTGCCCGTTGATCGACCACCACATCCCCGGCCTGCCGTCGACGAAGCCGGGCCGGCGTCCGATCTCGTAGCGGAACGTGCGGTCGGGCCGGTCGGCGTCGAAGGGCAGCGGCACGGGGGAGCCGTAGGCCAGCACGTCGAGCCGGTCGCGTGGCTGCGCGGGCTCGGGCGGCTCGTCGGCGCCCGTCGGCCCGATCACGAGGTACGTCGCCTTGCCCACCTGCACGCGGACCGTCTCGCCCGAGTCGGGGACGGTGAGCTCGAGGTCGGCACGACCGCCCGCGGTGACCAGCAGCTTGCGGTCCTCGACCGGCGTGGGCTCGTGGACGTCGTACCCGTCCAGCGCGACGACCTCGAACGGCACGTCGGCCCACGTGTCGAGGGCGGTGTTGTCGGTGTTGACCACCCGCACGCGCACGAGGTCACCCGGCTCGGCCGGGACCCTCACCGCTCCCTCCTCCCCGTTGAGCGTGCGTGCGGCGTAGGTGTGCGCGAGCGCCACGACGTCGACGTCCTGGGGGGCGAAGCCGCGCGAGTGGACCACCAGGGCGCCGAGCAGCCCCTTCTTCACCTGCACGTGGGAGACCTGGTGGGAGTGGTACCAGTAGGTCCCGACCTGCTCGGCGACGAAGCGGTAGGTGTGCTCCTCGCCCGTCGCGACGGCGTCCTGGGTGACCCCGGCGACGCCGTCCTCGGCGTTGGGCACGTCGACCCCGTGCCAGTGCAGGGTCACGCCGTCCGGCACGGACTCGTTGACCAGCCGCACCTCGACCAGGTCCCCCTGCTCGGCCTCGATCGTGGGTCCGGGGCTCGTGCCGTTGATCGTGTAGCCGTCGACCTCGCGGCCCGACGCGAGCGTGAACCGCTCCTTGCGCGCGGTGAGGGTGACCGAGACGTCGGGCTCGCCCGTGCGCGGCCCGACGAGGTCCGCGACGCTCGTGGTGTCGGCGGCGGCGCCGTCGTCGCCGGTGCCGCCGTGGTGCATCCCGTCCATGTCCGGCATCCCGGCCATGGACACCGAGGGGCCGCCTCCGAGGTCGACGTAGCCCATCTCCGTGACGGCATAGGTGTCCGGCAGGAGGCTGGCCTGCCACATCCAGGCCAGGGGTACGACGACCGCGAGGGCGGCCGCCAGCGGGAGGAGGACCCGGAGTCGGGCCCGCGTCACGCCTGCATCTGGGAGGACGCGTGGTCAGCCTGGCCGGGGACGGCCGAGCCCTTGCCGACCGTCGGCGCCGCCGCTGCCCCACCGGCCTTCATCAGGCTCGCCGCGTGCAGCGCGGTGCCGAAGAGGATGAAGGCGTTGATGCCGTGCAGCGGGCCGATGGCCGGGACGCTGTGGGCGACCAGCCCGAGCGTGATCTGGAGGGCGACGAGCCCGACGATCGCGCCGCCGTGGATCGAGGCGCCCTTGACCTTGGTGAAGAAGCTGACCACGAGGACGGCGAGTGCCACCAGCGGGATCACCATCATCCCGTTCATGCCGTGGGCGATGAAGCCGCCGAGACCCGGGAAGCTCGAGGACTCGTCGTCGATGAAGGCCTTGTCGAGCACGCCCCCGTCCTCGCTGATCCACTTGAACAGGCCCGCGTCGGCATAGACGACGAACGAGGCCTGGGCGACGACGAGCAGGCAGATGGCGTAGGCGAGGTACTTGTAGGTGCTCCTCATGGAGGCCCCCTCAGGTCCGGGCGTGCGACTGCCCCAGCAACCGCACTGGTGCACCCAGCACACCGCTCAGGGTGGGGTCCGTACCATGGACGAAGGTCCGGTCAGGGCCTTCCGCACGTCCTGATTCGCAGGCTCCGGAGGCGATTTCAGGTTGGGGTCGGGCCCTGTGTATGCTCTGTCCTCGCTTGCCCCTTTAGCTCAGTCGGCAGAGCGTCTCCATGGTAAGGAGAAGGTCTACGGTTCGATTCCGTAAAGGGGCTCTGGGAGCCAGGATCCGCCGATCCGGGCCGGAAACGGCCCGGGGAGGCGGGGACCTGCCGCCCCTGGCGGGGTAGCTCAGGTGGTTAGAGCACACGGCTCATAATCGTGGTGTCGCGGGTTCGAGTCCCGCCCCCGCTACTCATCAGACAGATCGCCGCGAGGCAAGTCCGCAGCGCAGCACAGCAGAGCAACACCGAGGAGAGGCATCGCCGTGGCGAGCAAGGCAAGCGACATCCGGCCGAAGATCACGCTGGCGTGCGTGGAGTGCAAGGAGCGCAACTACATCACCAAGAAGAACCGCCGCAACGACCCCGACCGGCTCGAGCTGAAGAAGTTCTGCCCGCGTTGCCGCACCCACACCGCGCACCGCGAGACCCGCTGACCGCGGTCCGCACCCGGCGCCCCAGGCGCCTCCCGAGCACCCAGGACGGCTCCCCAGACGGGGGGCCGTCCTTGCTTGTGCGCTGATAGCGTCGCGGTCATGAGCCCCGGCCCCGACCTGACCGGGCGGACCTTCCCGCCGACCGCTCCCTTCGAGGTGACCCACGACCACGTGGAGGCCTTCGCGCAGTCCCTCGGGGCGTCGTACGCCGGGGGCGCGGCTCCGCCGACCTATCCGATCGTCGTCGCGTTCGCAGCGATGCGCACGCTGCTCGACGACCCCGACGTCGGCATCTCGCTGCAGCACGTCATCCACGGGGAGCAGCGGTTCGCCTACACCCGGCCGGTCGTGCCCGGTGACGTGCTGAGCGCCGAGCTGACCGTGACCTCCGTGCGCAGCCTCGGCGGCGCCGACATCATCGGCACGCGCAGCGAGATCACCGACGCCGACGGCGCCCACGTGGTCACCGCGCTGGCGACCCTGGTGCACAGCGCCCCCAAGCCCGAGGCCGTGGAGCCGCCTGGTTCGGAGGAGTCCGCCGAGCCCGACTCCGCCGTCCCTCCGCAGATCGGCAGGCAGCGATGAGCACCTTCGCCCCCGGCCAGGCCCTGCCGTCCCACGAGTTCCCCGTCACCCGCGCATCGCTGCGCGCCTATGCCGCGGCGTCGGGCGACGACAACCCGATCCACCAGGACGAGGACGTCGCCCGCGCGGTCGGACTCCCCGGCGTCATCGCGCACGGCATGGTCACCCTGGCCCTCGCCGCCCGGGCCGTGGAGGCCTGGGCGGGAGGCCCGGGTCGCGTGCGCGAGCTGGGGGCCAAGTTCACCCGGCCCGTCGTGGTCGAGGCCGACGAGGAGGCCTGGGTGCGCGTCGGCGGCGTCGTCCGCTCCGTCGAGCCCGCCGAGGGCGGTGGCACCGCCGTGGCCGTGACGCTGGAGGTCACCTGCGGCATCGACAAGGTCCTCGGGGCGCCCAAGGCCGTCTTCGTGGTGCCCGACGGGCACGAGGGGTGACCGGGAGCCACACCCCGGGTCCCCGCCTGGCCGACCGCACCACGCTGCGGCTCGGCGGTCCGGCCGCCGAGCTGGTCGAGGCGCACGACGAGGACTCGCTGGTCGAGGCGGTCCGCTCCGCCGACGAGGCCGGCACCCCGGTCCTGCTGGTCGCCGGGGGCAGCAACCTGGTCGTCGCCGACGAGGGCGTCCCGGGCCGCGTCGTCGACGTGGCGCTGCGCGGCGTCCACGTCGAGGGCGACGCGTGCGGCGGTGCGTTCGTCACCGTCGCGGCGGGGGAGGGCTGGGACGACCTGGTCGCCCGCGCGGTCGAGGAGGGCTGGATCGGCGTCGAGGCGCTTGCCGGCATCCCCGGTCGGGTCGGGGCCACGCCGATCCAGAACGTCGGCGCCTACGGCCAGGAGGTCGCCCAGACGATCGCCCGCG
>CAZKZQ010000182.1:0-8302 GCA_964557235.1 uncultured Nocardioidaceae bacterium | reverse complement strand
CCGAAGACGAAGGCCTTGAGCTCGCCGACCCAGAGGTCGGGCAGCTGGGCGAGCGCGGTGAAGGCGTGGACGTAGGCGCCGGGCGAGCCGCCCTGCACCATCACGTTGAAGGCGTAGGCGCCGCCGGTGCCGACCGCGGTGGCGACGCCGTTGAGGAGGACGGCCACTCCGGCCATCGCGAGGACGCGAGGGACGACGAGCCGCTGGAGCGGGGAGATGCCGAGGACCTCGAGCGCGTCGAGCTCCTCGCGGATCTTGCGGGAGCCGAGGTCGGCGGCGACGGCGGTGCCGGCCGCGCCCGCGACGATGACCACCGTGGCGACGGGGGCTGCCTGCTGGACGATGCCGGTGACCGCCGCGGCGCCGGTGAACGACGTCGCGCCGAGCTGGTTGAACAGCGAGCCGATCTGGAGCGAGAGGACCGCGCCGAACGGGATCGTGATCGCCATGGCGGGCAGCAGGGAGACGCGGGTGACGAACCACGCCTGGTCGCTGAGCTCGCGCCACTGGAAGGGCCGCTGGAACATCGCCCGCATCACCTCGAGGGCGAAGGCGAAGAGCCTCCCGACCGGGACCAGCGGACGGCGCAGGGACACGCGCGTCGGCATCGCTGCCTGGCTCATCCGATCCCCCGATCGCTCTGTCCTGTGACCACCATCACGCGGCCTGCTGGCACAACGTCAACAAACTCCGAAAGTTACGCCGCCTCAGGTTTCTCCCTCATGACTCAGACCAGTGGGACGCCGCTGCGGACGCGTCGACGCAGGTCCCGCAGCAGGAGGTCGAAGGGCAGCGTGCGGAAGGCCAGCGGCAGGGCGCGCTCGAGCCGGCCGGCTCGTCGGGTGAGGCGCTCGAACCTCGCCTGGTCGTCCGAGCTCCACGGCAGGCCCATCGCCTCGCGGAACTCGGGCGGGAGGAAGCCCCGGGTCGCGAAGAGGTGCCGCCCGACCACGAACCGGCCGAGAGGACCGGTCGCGCCCTGGGTGAGCAGCCGCAGGAGGTAGGCCCGGACGGCCGCATCCACATGGATGCGACGCCGCTCGCGCTGCCAGTAGCGCTCGAACGCGGCGCGGTCGGCCGGCCACGCCGCCGCCGGCATCTGGAGCGTCGTGCCGAAGCGGGCGCAGTGGGCGTAGAGCCCGTCGGCCTCCTCCTCGGGCAGCCGGCCGTGCAGCCGCTCGGCGATGTCGCGCGTGCCGACGTAGAGGCAGGCCGCGACCCACGTCTGCAGCTCGGGGTCCATCGCGTGGTAGTCCACCGGCTCCTCCGGCGTGGACACGACCTGCGCGTGCTGGCCGTTGACCGCGCGGCGGAAGACGGTGCGCTCCTCGTCGGTGCCGAGCATGGCCACGGCGATGTAGGTGAACGTCGTGCGCGCCCGCTTGACCGGGTGCCGCAGCGCCGAGCCGCTGTGCACGCGGCTGTTCATCACGCCGTAGCCGACCTCGGGGCGGCTCAGCTGCATGATCACGTTGGCGTTGCCGGCCAGCTGGGAGCCGAGGCCGGACATGTAGCGCCGCATGTCGAAGGAGGCGGGGACCGGGACGTCACGGGGAGGCCTGACGGCGGCCGCTCGGGTTCTCCGCGGGGTCGCCGGCGTCGTCGAGGTCATGGCGCGACACCGTAGACGCTCTGTTGGCAGTTTGCCAACAGAACTGGTGAACATGGCACACTTGATGCGTGACGAGTCAGCCAGCCACGGCGACCGGGCCGAGGGCGAGGCGCCTCGCCCCGGACGAGCGGCGCGAGGAGATCATCCTGGCCGCCGCCCGGCTCTTCGAGGAGCGACCCTGGAGCCAGGTCTCCACCGTCGAGATCGCCCGTGAGGCAGGGATCGCCCGCGGTCTGCTCAACCACTACTTCGGCGACAAGCGCGGGCTCTACCTCGCCGTCGTACGCCGGTGGCTGCTGCTGCCCGCGCCGGACGTCGTGCCCGCCGACCTCCCCACCGCCCTGCCCGACCGGGTCGACATCGCGGTCGAGTGGTTCCTGGACTCGGTGGCCCCGCAGGCCGCCTCGAACTACGCCGTCTTCGGCACCGAGGGCGTCGCCGACGACCTCGAGGTCGCCGCGATCCTCGACGAGGCCGACGACCTGGCCGCCCGCCGCGTGCTCCAGCTGGTCGGGCTCGACGACGAGGACGCGCTCGCGCGCGCCCAGGTGCGGGCCTACGGCGGCCTGGCCAAGGCGACCGCACGCGAGTGGGCCCGCCGGGGCGCGATGACCCGCGAGCAGGCCCACCGCCTGCTGCGCGACACCCTGCTGTTCCTGGTCGACGAGGTGCTGCCGGCCACCTGAGGGCCGACAGCCTCGCTCAGGGCGGGGTGATCGAGCGCAGTCCCGGACTCGGCGTGTCCGGGTCGCGCGGCCCCTCCCGCATGAGGCGCAACACCTGGCGCGCGACCTTGCCGGGGAGCTTCGTGGCCGCCTCGCCGCCTCCGGTCAGCTGGACCAGCGCCGTGGCGAGGTCCGCCAGCGCCAGGCCGGTGACCGCTGCCCAGAGGGTCATCAGCTCGAGGGCCGCTGGCGCATCCAGGGCGAAACGGTGCATGAGGATGCCCCTGGCCTGGTCGACCTGGGAACGGGTCGCGAGGGCCCGCTCGAGGCGGGCGACCTGCGCCTCGAGGTGCCCGGTCTCCTCAGCGGGCGCGGCGGGGACCGGCTGAGGGACGGCCAGGGGACGCACCGAGGGGTGCAGGAGGGGCGGGGGTCGTTCGTCCACGGGTGGACCCTTCGGGCGGGTGGCGGGTGCCGTCGGGTCCGGGACGACGAGGACCTCGATCGTACGGGCCGCCGGGGACGCCTGTTCCCACCCCGGCGGGTGCGCTCCGGAGCACGAGGTCAGCGGATGACGGCGGTGTCGCGCGCGTGCTGGAGGACCTCCTCGGCGGGCACGCGCCGGCTCACCACCTCGGCGGCCAGCTCGCTGAGCCGCCGGCCGTGGTCGCGGGCGAAACGCCGCAGGGCCGCGAAGGCGTCGCCCATCTCCACGCGGCCGGCATGGGCCAGGACGCCCTTGGCCTGCTCCAGCACGACGCGGCTGTCCAGTGCGTTCTGGAGCTGGGTGTTGACCAGGTGGGAGTCCGCCGCGGACTTCTCGTTGACGATGGCGACGCTGGCGACGTGGGCCAGGGCCTGGGCCAGCGCGAGGTCGTCCTCGTCCAGCCGCCCGGGCTCGTCCCCGAAGAGTCCGAGGGCGCCCAGCACGGTCTCCCGCAGACGCATCGGCAGGGCGTGGACGGACGCGAAGCCGGCGTCCGCCGCGGCCTCGCAGAACTGCGGCCAGCGCTCGGCCTCGGCTGCCAGGTCGGGCACGATCACGGCGGCACCGGAGGCATGGCAGTCCAGGCACGGGCCCTCCTCGCGCTGGAGCTGGATCACCTCGAGGTGCTCGGTGCGCTCCGAGGAGGCGGCCACCAGGTGCAGCACCCCACGCGCGTCGGCGAGCAGGAGCCCGGCCGAGGCGATGTCGAGGAGGCGGGCGCAGCTGCTCGTCAGGTGCGCGAGCAGATCGACCATGTCGTAGCCGTCGACGAGCTCGGTGGACAGGTCGACGAAGGCCCGGATCACCTCGCGCTCCCTCGTGTCGCTCATCGTGGGCTCCTTCCGCCGTCGTCGTCGCGCTCCAGCACCAGCCTCCGCTCGATGATGGCCCACGCCACCTGGCTGGCCGTCTGTCCGGTCCCGATCGCGTGGGCGCGCAGGCGCAGCAGCGCCTCCTCGGCCCCGACGTCGAGCTGGGCGATGAGCATGCCGGTGGCCTGGTAGACCTCGACCCGGTCCATCCCTGCCCACGGCTCCTCCGCCTCGGGGTCCGAGTCTGCGGCTGACGCCTGGTCCGCGGCCTCGTCCTGCACCCGGTCGCCGTCCGAGGCCCTCGCCAGCGCATCGAGGAGCGGCAGTGCGCCCAGCTCGGCCGCGACGAGGGCTCCGGCCAGGTGGTCGGGCGACAGCGGACCGGGGAGCCTGCGGAACAGGTCGAGGGCGCCGACGCAGACCGAGGCGACGACGATGGGCAGGGCGAACACGCTGCGGATCCCCTCGTCCAGGAGCGCATCGGAGAAGCCCGGCCATCGGACCTCGTCCGGGGACTCCAGGTCGGGGGCCATCACGGGGCGACCGCTCCGCGCCGCATCAAGGCACGGCCCCTCGCCGAAGGTGAACTGGTAGTCGTCCAGCCGACGGCTGACGTCGCTGCTCGCGCCGAACGTGCCGTACGACGACCCGCGGTTGACCACGGAGACGGCTGCCCCGTCCACCCCGAGGAGCCCGACGCAGGCCAGGCAGAGCTCGTCGGCGGCCGGGCCGCCGCGTCGGCCGCCCACGACGGCGGCGTTGAGCTGGGTCCGGACGTCCTGCCTCGGGCTGGCCATCGAGCTCCGCTCCGTGTGCGGAACCGGAGATCCGGACCGCGGTGGGTGGAGGCGAACGCCGCCACCCTGGGCTTCGAACCTACACCGGCGCCGCCCGGGCCCGGCGTCTCGTCGGTGGTGAGGCCTAGCCTGGATGCGTGACCGACACCGCTCCTCCGACGACCCCGGCCGGCTCCGGCGCCGCGGACTACAACCCCTGGGCGGCCCTGGCCGCCCTGTGCCTCGGCTTCTTCATGATCCTGGTCGACACCACGATCGTCTCGGTCGCGACCCCCGCGATCATCGAGGACCTGCAGGCCGACGTGAACTCCGTGGTCTGGGTGACCAGCGCCTACCTCCTGGCCTACGCCGTGCCGCTGCTGATCACGGGGCGGCTGGGCGACCGCTACGGCCAGAAGTGGATCTACCTCATCGGCCTGGCGCTGTTCACCGCCTCCTCGCTGTGGTGCGGCCTGACCCACTCGGTCGAGGGCCTCATCGTGGCCCGCGTCTTCCAGGGCTTCGGCGGTGCGCTGATGACGCCGCAGACGATGGCCACCATCACGCGCATCTTCCCGGCGGAGTCCCGCGGACGCGCGATGGCGATGTGGGGCGCGACCGCCGGCCTGGCGATGCTCGTCGGGCCGATCCTCGGCGGCGTGCTCATCGACAGCCTCGGCTGGGAGTGGATCTTCTTCATCAACGTGCCGGTCGGCCTGCTCGGCCTGGTGCTCGCGTGGCGGCTCGTGCCGCTGCTGCCGACGCACCCGCACAAGTTCGACTGGGTGGGCGTGGTGCTCAGCGGGGTCGCGATGTTCCTGCTGGTGTTCGGCATCCAGGAAGGCCACCAGTACGACTGGGGCCGGATCACCGGGTTCGTCTCGGTTCCCCTGCTCATCGTCAGCGGCCTCGTCGTGCTGGCGGTGTTCATCTGGCTGCAGCGGCGCAACACCGAGGAGCCGCTCCTGCCGCTCAACCTCTTCGCCGACCGCAACTTCTCGCTGGCCAACGTCGCGATCGCCGCGATGG
Source organism: uncultured Nocardioidaceae bacterium (assembly GCA_964557235.1). Taxonomy (GTDB): domain Bacteria; phylum Actinomycetota; class Actinomycetes; order Propionibacteriales; family Nocardioidaceae; genus Marmoricola_A. The sequence continues at coordinate 2,921 of CAZKZQ010000182.1, read as the reverse complement.
GCTTCGCGGTCACGGCCTTCGCGTTCCCGCTCATGCTGTGGGCCCAGCTGGTCCGCGGGCTGAGCCCGACCCAGGCGGCCCTGCTGTTCCTGCCGATGGCGCTGACCACGATGGCGCTGGCGCCGGTGGTCGGGCGCTGGACCGACTCGGTGCACCCGAGGCGGCTCGTGGGTGCCGGTTTCGCCCTGCTCGCACTGTCGATGGTGTGGGTGCTCTCCGAGCTCACCGCGACTTCGTCCTACGTCTGGGTCATCGTGCCGATGACGGTCTTCGGCATCGGCAACGCCCTGGTCTGGGCGCCCAACAGCGCCACCGCGACGCGCAACCTCGCCATGCGCCAGGCCGGCGCGGGGGCGGGCGTCTACAACGCCACCCGCCAGGTCGCGTCCGTGCTCGGGTCGGCCGCTGTGGCGGTGCTGATGGACTCGCGGCTCGCTGCCCAGGGGCTCACCTTCGAGCCCGGCAAGGGCGGGGAGGGTGCGGGCGGGTCACTGCCCCCGCAGGTGCTCGAGCCGTTCTCGACCGCGATGGCACAGGCGATGTGGCTGGTGCCGGCGGCGTTCGTGGTCGGCTTCGTGGCGGTGATGTTCTTCGAGCGCCCCAGCCACCAGAGCGGGCTCCGGACCACGCCGGGCGGCGCGACCGCGGCGGCCGCGGTCGGGCACTAGGCCCTCAGGAGGCCGGCTCGAACGGACGGGCCGCCGGGCCCGGCCGGGTCCCGACCTCGCGCAGGTCGTCGATGCGGTGGCCCTCGTCGCAGACCAGGACGCTGCGGGCCACCGCACCGCAGCCGCGGTGCTCGAACTCGACGGGCACGCCGTCGGGGTCGGCGACGTAGCGCTCCCCCCACTGCGCCAGTGCGACCAGCACCGGGTAGAGGTCGAAGCCCTTGGGGGTCAGGCGGTACTCGTGGCGCGCTCGCGCACCCTCCTCCTGATAGGGCACGCGCCGCAGGATGCCGTGCTCGACCAGCGCGTTGAGCCGGTTGGTGAGCACCTGCCGCGAGACGCCGCTGTGGCGCCGCATGTCGTCGAAGCGCCGCACGCCGTTGAACACCTCGCGGAGCACGAGCATCGTGCCGGTCTCGCCGATCACCTCGAGGGTGCGGGCGACCTGGCAGTTGTCCATCGAGAAGGCGAGCGCCGGGGGCGACTGCGTCGTCGTGCTCATGGTCACAGTCTAGGTCTTGTTGACAGACTCAGCCAGTCCCGGCCATGCTGGGTCCATGACGCAGACCCAGCAGGTGTCCCTCGAGGACCTCGCCGCGATGAGCGGCATCGAGCAGCTCCGCGCGATGGGCGAGGGCGGTCTGCCGCCGGCCCCGATCGCCGCGACCATCGGGCTGGAGAACTTCGACGGCGAGGTCGGTGCCTTCTCGGTCGAGCTCGTGCCGCAGGAGCGGCACTACAACCCGCTGGGGTCGGTCCACGGCGGCGTGCTGTCCACGATGCTCGACACGGCCGCGGCGTGCTCGGTGCACTCGACCCTCGCGCCGGGCGAGGCCTACACCAGCCTCGACCTCACGGTGAAGTTCCTGCGGCCGGCCACCGTCGCGTCGGGTCGCCTGCGTGCCGAGGGGCGCGTGCTCCAGCGCGGCCGGCGTACGGCCCTGGCCGAGGCGCAGGTGTTCGACGAGGCGGGCAAGCTCGTGGCCCACGCGACCTCGAGCTGCATGATCTTCAGCTGACGCGAGCAGCCCGGCGGGCCCTGCGCGTCTCGCGGTCAGGCAGTGACAACCGCAGGATCTTGTGCCACGCCGAGGCGACCTGCTTGACGATGGGGCGGCTGTTGTAGGCCAGGCCGTAGCGGTCGAAGACCTCGCGCACGGCCGGCGCGATCTCGGCGTAGCGGTTGCTCGGCAGGTCCGGGAACAGGTGGTGCTCGATCTGGTGGCTGAGGTTGCCGGCCATCACGTGAAGCACCGGGCCGCCGGAGATGTTGGCCGAGCCGAGCATCTGGCGGAGGTACCAGTCGCCGCGGCTCTCGTCCTCGGCGATCTCGTCGACCTCGAAGGTCGAGACCCCCTCGGGGAAGTGGCCGCACATGATCACCGAGTGGCTCCACAGGTTGCGGGCGAGGTTGGCGGTCAGGTGCGCGGTGAACGTCGCCTTCGCCCCGCGACCCGACAGCAGCGGGAAGGCGACGTAGTCGCGCAGCGCGCCCTTGCCGGCCTTGAGCAGCGTGGTGCGCAGGTCGCGCTTCATCTCGGGCGTCCATCCGCGGTTCTCCCGCAGCGTCGCGCCGAGGTCCAGGTCGTACATCGCGATGCCGTACTCGAACAGGCAGGCGTTGAGCAGGTTGTAGACCGGCTGGAAGACGTGGCGCGGTTCCCACTCCTGCGCCTCGTCGACGCGCATCACGCCGTAGCCGAGGTCGTTGTCGCGGCCGAGGACGTTGGTGTGCACGTGGTGAAGCTCGTTGTGCGCGCGCTTCCACTGGGCCGGCGGCGAGGCGTGGTCCCAGTCCCAGGTGCCGGAGTGGATCTGCGGGTCGCGCATCCAGTCCCACTGCCCGTGCAGGACGTTGTGGCCGATCTCCATGTTGTCGAGCATCTTGGCGACGGCCAGGCCGCTCGTGCCGAGCACCCAGGCAGCCTTGTTGCGGCCCGCGACGACCAGCAGCAGGCGGCTGCCCACCCGCAGGTGCCGCTCGGTGGCGATCACGCGCCGGATGTAGGCCGCGTCACGGGCGCCACGGGTCTGGACCACGCTCTCGCGGATCGCGTCGAGGGCCTCGCCGAGATCGCGGACCTCGTCCCTGGTCAGTCCGTGCGGACCCCTCGCAGGCTCCTGGACGGGCGCGGCGGGCTCCGTCCGGGGGGCGACGGGGGTGGGTGCGGGGGTCAAGGTGGTCACGGGACATCGTGCCCATTCCTGGGCGACCGAAGCGAACCGGCCCATCCCGTGGGCGGCGGCGTGGCT
>CAZKZQ010000181.1:4669-8310 GCA_964557235.1 uncultured Nocardioidaceae bacterium | reverse complement strand
AGCACGCGGATGTCGCGGCTCATCGCCACGATCATCTTGCGGATGGTCTCGGCCTGCGCGGACTCGCCGTACTTGACCTTGTCGAGCTTGGTGACGCCGTCGACGAGCTGGGCGACCTCCTCGCCGAACTCCGCGCGCAGCTCCTCGAGGGTGTAGTCGGTGTCCTCGACCGTGTCGTGCAGCAGCGAGGCGACCAGCGTCGGCTCGGTCATGCCGAGCTCGGCCAGGATCACCGTCACCGCGAGCGGATGGGTGATGTAGGGCTCGCCGCTCTGCCGCAGCTGGTGGCGGTGGGCGTGCTCGGCGACCTTGTAGGCCCGCTCCAGCAGGGCGAGGTCGGCCTTGGGGTGGTTGGCCCGGACCGCCCGGAAGAGCGGCTCGAGGACCGGGGAGTTGGACTGCCCGCGGCCGCCGATGCGCGCCAGGCGGGTGCGCATCCGGCCTGCCTGGGCGGCCGGGGTCGAGGCCTCGGCGCGGTTGTCGGGAGCCTGGACGCGCGCGGAGTCGGAGGTCTCGTCACGCTCGACCGCCTCGGCCTCCGGCTCGGGACCGGGGCGCGTGGCAGCAGCGGACGTGGACACCCGCTCCTCGCTCACGACGTGCTCCCTTCGCGCTCCCCCGTCAGTCTAGGTCGCGCGACTCGGTCGGACCGACGCGATCGCCGCTCAGACCGTGTGGAGCGAGTGCAGCAGGGTGTCGCCGAGGGCCTCGCGGCCCGGGAGGAAGGAGAGGTCCATGAGCACCGAGACGGCCACGATCTCGCCACCGGCCCGCTCGACGAGCTCCTTGGTCGCGTTGACCGTGCCACCGGTCGCGAGCACGTCGTCGACCACGAGCACGCGGTCGCCGGGGGCGATCGCGTCGCGGTGCATCTCGAGCACCGCCTCGCCGTACTCCAGGGCGTAGGCGACCTGGTGCGTGGGACCGGGCAGCTTGCCCGCCTTGCGGACCGGCACGAAGCCGGTGCCGAGGCGCAGCGCCACCGGCGCGGCCAGGATGAACCCGCGCGCCTCGATGCCCAGCACCTTGTCGACTCGGGACCCGCCCGCCTCGTCCAGCCCGATCGCGGCGAGCCCCTGCACGACCGCGGTGAAGCCGTCGTGGTCGGCCAGCAGCGGCGAGATGTCCTTGAAGACGATGCCCGGCTGCGGGAAGTCCTGGACGTCGCGGATCAGGCTCTGGATCTGCGACTCCAGCGTCGGCCGGTCGGGCACCCCGCTCACCGCTTGCCGCGCTGCGACCGCGGCTTGCGCGTCGGCTGCGGTCGGCCCGCGGACGAGGTGTCGCCCATCGGGATCGGGCGGCCGTCGGCGGTGCGCTCACCGGCTGTGTAGCGGCCGGGCGTGCTCCCGCTCACCGGGCGGTTGCCGGCGCGCGGCGCGCCGTCGTCGCCCTCGTCCGCCCCGCGGCGACGTACCTCGCCCTCGTGGCCCGGGTCGACGTACTCCGGCATGTCCTCGGTGTAGGCCGGGACGGCGGCGTAGGGGTCGACCTCGCGCCGGCTGCGGTGCTTGCGGGCACGGGCGTCGCCGGCCTTGACGCCGGGCTCGCGCTCCTTGAGCTGCACCAGCAGCGGCGTCGCGATGAAGATCGAGGAGTAGGCACCGGCGGCCATGCCGACGAACAGCGACAGCGCGAGGTCCTTGAGCGCTCCGGAGCCGAGGTAGACCGCGCCGACGTAGAGCAGCGCGCCCACGGGCAGCAGGGCCACGATCGAGGTGTTGATCGACCGGACCAGGGTCTGGTTGACCGCCAGGTTGGCCGCCTCGGCATAGGTGCGGTGCGTGCGCTTGCTGGAGGCGACGTTCTCCCGCACCTTGTCGAAGACCACGACGGTGTCGTAGAGCGAGAAGCCCAGGATGGTCAGGAAGCCCGTGACCGTGGCCGGGGTGACCTCGAAGCGCGACCAGGCATAGACGCCGACCGTGATGACGAGGTCGTGGGCGAGCGCCACGATCGCGGCGACCGACATCTTCCACTCGCGGAAGTAGCCCCAGATCAGCAGGATCACCAGGCCGACGAAGACCGCCAGGCCCAGCAGAGCGCGCTGGGCGACCGCCTGGCCCCACGACGGGCCGATCACGTCCTGGCTGATGTCGTCGGTCTGGACGCCCGCGGTGTCCTGGATGATGGCGCCGATCTCGTCGGCCTCGTCGGTGGTGAGCGGCTCGGTCTGGATGCGGATGTTGTCCGAGCCCGACGTGTTCACGATCGGCGAGGAGGCGTTGTCGATGCCGGAGGCCGCGACCGCGTCACGGATCTGCTCGACCTGGCTCTGCGTCGCCTGCCCGCTGCCCAGCGCGACGCGGTACTCCACGCCGCCCTCGAACTCGATGCCCATGTTGAGCTTGGGGATCAGGAGGCCGCCGACCGAGACGAGCACGATCACGCCGGAGACGGCGTACCAGAGGAGCCTGCGGCCGACGAAGTCGACCGAGACGGTGCCGTCGTAGAGCGCGTGGCCCATGCGGGAGAGCTTGCTCATCGGGCACCTCCGGTCGCCGGCGCGACGGGGGCCGTCCGGATGCCTACGTGTTCGGGGGACAGTCCGGACATCTTGTGACCGGTGCGGAAGAGCTTGAACCGGGCCAGCCAGGTCACCATCGGCTTGGTGAACCAGAAGAACACGACGAGGTCGATGACCGTGCTGATGCCGAGCGCGAACGCGAAGCCCTTCACCACGCCGATCGCGAAGATGTAGAGCACCACCGCGGCGAGCAGGGAGACCGCGTCGGCCGCGACACAGGTCGCCCGCGCCCGCACCCAGGCGGCCTCGACCGCCACGCGCAGCGTCTTGCCCTCACGGAGCTCGTCGCGCAGGCGTTCGAAGTAGACGATGAACGAGTCGGCGGTGATGCCGACCGCCACGATCAGGCCGGCGATGCCCGGCAGGGTGAGCGTGAAGCCCGCCTGCTCGCTGAGGAAGATCACCGCGGCATAGGTGATCGCCGCCGCCGCGGCCAGAGACGCGACGACCACGACGCCGAGCGCGCGGTAGTAGAACATGCAGTAGACGATGACCAGCAGCAGGCCGGCGCCGCCGGCGAGCAGACCGGCATCGAGCTGGTCGGCCGCCAGGGTCGGGCCCTCGACGGTCTCCAGCGGGACGTCGAACTTCAGCGGCAGGGCGCCGTACTTCAGCGAGTTGGCCAGCGAGCGCGCCTCGGAGGCCTTGAAGTCGCCGGTGATCTGGGCGCTGCCGTTGGTGATCGGCGAGTTGACCTGGGGGGCGGAGAGCACCTTGCCGTCCAGGACGATCGCGAACAGCTCCTGGGTGCCCGACATCGACGAGGTCACCTCGGCGAACTTCTTGCTCGCGTCGCCGTTGAAGTCCAGCGTCACGGCGTAGTTCACGTCGTTCTGCGGGATGCCGTAGTCGGCGCTGTCGAGCTGGGTGCCCTCGATGATCGCCGGCGAGAGGAGGTACTTGTTGCCGTCCTCGTCGCAGGCGAGCAGCGGCTTGGCCGGGTCGTCGGCCACCTTGGTCTCCGACGAGCAGGTGAAGGCCTGGAACTTCGCCAGCGAGGCGGCGTCGGGGTTGCGCATCCACGCCAGCTGGGCCTTGATCGTGCTCTTGTTGGTCGGCACCGGCGCCGACGACGGCTGGGTCGTGGGCTGCGAGGACGGCTGGGCCGACGGCT
>CAZKZQ010000181.1:0-4569 GCA_964557235.1 uncultured Nocardioidaceae bacterium | reverse complement strand
GCCCCGGCCGCGTTGGCGGCGACCAGGCGGAACCGCAGCTGGGCCTGCTGCTTCACCGTGTCGACGAGCTCCTTGCGCTCCTTGCCGGGGATCTCCACGACGATCTGGTCGTCGCCCTGGATCGTCACCTCGGACTCGGAGACGCCGGTCGCGTTGACGCGGCTGTCGATGATCGTCTGGGCTTCCTTCATCTTCGCCGGGGTGATCGCCTCACCCGTCGCCGTCGAGGCGGTCAGCGTGATGCGGGTGCCGCCCTGCAGGTCGAGCCCGAGCTTGGGCTTCCACACGCCGTTGAGCGCGAGCCCGACGTACATCAGGACGATCGCGAGGAGGAACAGGACCAGGGTGCGTTCCGGGCGGGATCGCTGCGCTGCCATCAGATGCTCCGGTCGTCGTCGGTGGGGGTCTCGTCGGCCCGGTCGTCGGCCGGGTCCTCGGTCGGCGCGACGACCACGCGCAGCACCGCGCCGCGCGCGATCTTGACCTCGGTGCCGGGGGCGACCTCGAGCATGAGGCAGTCACCGGCGGCGGGGTCGTCAACCGCGGCGGTCACGCGTCCGAAGAACCCTGCGTTGGTCATCACCTCGTCGCCCACCGCGACGCCGCGCTGGGTCTCGAGCATCTGCTGCTGGCGACGCCTCTGGGGCCGGATCAGGAGGAACCAGAAGGCCACGGCCACCAAGGCCAGCCAGATGAGGTCGGCGGCTCCGCCCACGGGGTGAGTCCTTCCAAGGATCGATGCGCACACGGGGTGCAGGAGGGCATGACGAAAGAGTCCCCTCGTCGCGCCAACGGCAGAGTCTAGCCCTCGAGGTCGAGCACCATCTGGGGCTCCTGGACAGAGCCGTTCTGGCGTGGCGGGACCAGCCCGAGGTGCGCCCACGCCGCCGGCGTCGCCACACGCCCACGCGGGGTGCGCGCGAGGAAGCCGGACCGGACCAGGAAGGGCTCGGCGACCTCCTCCACGGTCTCGCGCTCCTCCCCCACGGCGACGGCGAGCGTGGAGAGACCGACCGGTCCCCCGCCGAAGCGACGGCAGAGCGCGTCGAGCACGCCGCGGTCCAGCCGGTCGAGACCGGACCGGTCCACCTCGTAGAGGTCGAGGGCCCGACGCGCGATGTCGCGGGTGGCCCGGCCGTCGGCCCGGACCTGGGCGTAGTCGCGCACACGGCGCAGCAGACGGTTGGCGATGCGCGGCGTGCCCCGGCTGCGCCCGGCGATCTCGGCACCGCCCTCGTCGTCGAGCTCGGCCTCGAGCAGCCCGGCGCTGCGGCGGATGATGCGCTCGAGCTCGACGGGCTCGTAGAACTCAAGGTGGGCGGTGAACCCGAAGCGGTCGCGCAGCGGCCCGGGGAGCAGACCGGCGCGCGTGGTCGCACCGACCAGCGTGAACGGCGGCAGCTCGAGCGGGATGGCCGTGGCGCCGGGGCCCTTGCCGACGATGACGTCGACGCGGAAGTCCTCCATCGCCATGTAGAGCATCTCCTCGGCCGGACGCGCCATGCGGTGGATCTCGTCGACGAAGAGCACGTCGCCCTCGTTGAGCCCGGAGAGGATCGCGGCCAGGTCGCCGGCGTGGGTGATCGCCGGTCCGCTGGTCACGCGCAGCGGCACGGTCATCTCGGCGGCGATGATCATCGCCAGCGTGGTCTTGCCCAGCCCCGGCGGGCCGCTGAGCAGCACGTGGTCGGGGGTGCGTCCCCGTCCACGGGCGGCGCTGAGCATGAGGGAGAGCTGCTCGCGCACCCGCTCCTGGCCCACCAGCTCGTCGAGCGTGCGGGGACGCAGCGCCGCCTCGACGGCCCGCTCGTCGCCCGCGGCCTCGGCGTCGACGAGGGTGCGACCGTCGAGGTAGGCCTCCTCGGCGGCGGTCAGCTGGTCGTCGTCGTTCACGCGGGGCTCACGAACGGCTCAGGGTGCGCAGGGCCGAGCGCAGCAGCGCCGCCACGTCGGGGGGTGAGGTGGCGCCGGGGTCGACGTCCTCGCCGACGATGTCGACCGCCCGCTCGGCCTCCTTGACCGACCAGCCCAGGCCGACCAGGCCCTCGCGCACCTGCAGGCGCCACGCCGGCTCGGCCTGCGCGGGCACGACGGCTGACGCGTGGGCGCCGCCCGTCGGAGGACCGATGCGGTCCTTGAGCTCGAGGATGATGCGCTGCGCGCCCTTCTGCCCGATGCCGGGGACCCGGGTCAGGGAGCGGACGTCCTCGGTGGTGACCGCGCGGCGCAGGTCGTCGGGGGGCAGGACCGCGAGCATCGCCTGCGCCAGCTTGGGGCCGACGCCCGAGGCGGTCTGGAGCAGCTCGAAGAGCGTGCGCTCGTCGTCGTCGAGGAAGCCGAACAGCGTCATCGAGTCCTCGCGGACGACCATGCTCGTCGGCAGGGTCGCCTCGGCGCCCGGCCGCAGGGTGGCCAGCGTCGCGGGCGTGCAGCTGAGCTCGAGCCCCACTCCCCCGAGGTCGACGACGACGGAGCTCAGCCCGAGCTGGGCGACGCGTCCACGGACGAAGGCGATCATCGGGCGGCTCCTCGGGGGACGGGCTGTGCGGCGACAGCGGAGGCGATGCGGCGCTGGGCGGCGCCGCGCCACACGTGGCAGATGGCCAGGGCGAGGGCGTCGGCGGCGTCGGCCGGCTTGGGCGCCTCGCTCAGGCGGAGCAGGCGGGTCACCATGGCGCCCACCTGGGCCTTGTCGGCGCGGCCGTTGCCGGTCACCGCAGCCTTGACCTCGCTGGGGGTGTGCAGGGCGACCGGGATGCCGCGGCGCGCGGCCGCGACCATCGCCACGCCGCTGACCTGGGCGGTGCCCATCACCGTGCGGACGTTGTGCTGGCTGAAGACCCGCTCCACGGCGACGACGTCGGGGCGGTGGCGCTCCAGCCACTCCTCGATCGCGGCGTCGACCAGGCGGAGCCGCTCGGCGACATCGAGGTCGGGAGCGGTGCGGCAGACGCCGACCTCGACGAGGCCCAGCGGCCGGCCGGGCGAGCCGTCCACGACGCCCAGACCGCACCGGGTCAGGCCGGGGTCGATGCCGAGCACCCGCATGCAGCCTCCCTGCGATCGTCGCCGTCGGCGTCCGAACATGTGTTCGTACGACGCTAACCGAGGAGGCGTCGACGTGCCGGGCGGCACGCCGGAGGACGGTCAGGCGTCGAGCGCCTCGAGGACGTCGTCGGGGATGTCGAAGTTGCCGAAGACGTTCTGCACGTCGTCGAGGTCCTCCAGGGCCTCGACCAGGCGCATCACCTTGGCTGCGCCGTCGGCGTCGACGGTCACCTCCATCGAGGGCACCCACTGCGCCTCGGCGGAGTCGTAGTCGAGCCCGGCCTCCTGGACCGCGGAGCGCACGCCGAGCAGGTCGGTGGCCTCGCTGAGCACCTCGAAGGCGTCGCCGAGGTCGTTGACCTCCTCGGCGCCGGCCTCGAGCGTCGCCTCGAGGACGTCGTCCTCGCTGATCTCGCGGGTGCCCTGGTCCTTGGGCAGCACGACGACGCCCTTGCGGTTGAACAGGTAGGCCACCGAGCCCGGGTCGGCCAGCGTGCCGCCGTTGCGCGAGGTCGCCGTGCGGACCTCCATCGCGGCGCGGTTGCGGTTGTCGGTGAGGCACTCGATGAGCAGCGCGACGCCGCCGGGGCCGTAGCCCTCGTACATGATCGTCTGGTAGTCCGCTCCCCCGGCCTCGGCGCCCGAGCCACGCTTGACCGCGCGGTCGATGTTGTCGTTGGGGACCGAGGACTTCTTGGCCTTCTGGATCGCGTCGTAGAGCGTCGGGTTGCCCGTGGGGTCACCGCCGCCCATGCGGGCCGCGACCTCGATGTTCTTGATCAGCTTGGCGAACAGCTTGCCGCGGCGGGCGTCGACGACCGCCTTCTTGTGCTTGGTGGTGGCCCATTTGGAGTGACCGGACATGACATCGATCCTATGTGAGGGAGTTCAGTGGACTGCACGCACCAGGCGGACGAAGAAGGCGTGCACCCGGCCGTCGCCCGTGATCTCGGGATGGAACGAGGTCGCCATCAGGTGGCCCTGGCGCACGGCGACCACGCGGCCGGTGGCCGGCCCCGTGGCGACGGTGCCGAGCACCTCGACCCCCTCGCCGACCTGCTCCACCCACGGGGCGCGGATGAACACCGCGTGGAACGGGCCGTCGAGGGCCGCCTCGGCCGCCGCGCCCGCCTCCTCCACCTCGGCGTGGAGGTCGAGGTCGGCCTCGAAGGAGTCGACCTGGCGTCCGAAGGCGTTGCGGCGGACCACGACGTCGAGACCGCCGATCGTCTCCTGGCCCTCGATGCCGCCCTCGATCCGGTCGGCGAGCAGGATCATCCCCGCGCAGGTGCCAAACATCGGCAGCCCCGACCGCGCCGCCTCGCGGAGCGGGTCGAGCAGCTCGAAGGTGCGGGCGAGCTTGACCATCGTGGTCGACTCGCCACCGGGGAGCACGAGGCCGTCGACCTCGGCGAGCTCACGCGGCCGGCGTACGGCGACCGCGTCCGCGCCGGCTCGCCCGAGCATCGCGACGTGCTCGCGCACGTCGCCCTGGAGGGCGAGAACGCCGATGCGGGGCCT
>CAZKZQ010000180.1:5348-8353 GCA_964557235.1 uncultured Nocardioidaceae bacterium | reverse complement strand
CCCGCCAAGGCTGCGCCCGCCAAGGCTGCGCCCGCCAAGAAGGCTCCGGCCAAGGCGGCGGCGACGAAGGCGGCACCGGCCAAGAAGACCGCCACCCGCAAGGCCGCCCACGCCGCGCTGATGGTCAAGGCCGACGAGGACCCGTGGACCAAGGCCGAGCTCGACGAGGTCCGCGCCGAGCTCACCGCCGACGTGACGCGGCTGGCCGAGGAGCTCGACCTGGCCGAGCACGAGCTCGACGAGCTCATGCGTGACGCCGGTGACGGCGCGGGCAACGACCAGGCCGACGTCGGGTCCGCCACCTTCGAGCGTGACCACGAGATGAGCCTGGCCAACAACGCGCGCGAGATGCTCACGCAGACCAAGCGGGCGCTGGCGCGCATCGACGACGGCACCTACGGCGTGTGCGAGAGCTGTGGTCAGCCCATCGGCAAGATGCGGCTGCAGGCCTACCCCCGTGCGACACTGTGCATGACATGCAAGCAGCGAGAGGAACGCCGCTGACCCCCAGCGGTCCGGCCGGCCCCCCTGACCCATCTGTCCGCACCACCCCCTCCCCGCGACGCCTCCGCGTCGTGCTGGGGCTGGTCGCGCTGGCGGCGTACGCCGTGGACGTCTCGACCAAGTCGCTGGCGTTGCACAAGCTGGCGGACCGCGAGCCGATCGAGGTCCTCGGGCCGGTGCTGCGCCTGACGCTCGTGCGCAACCCGGGTGCGGCGTTCAGCACCGGCACCCAGTTCACCGTCGCCCTGACGCTGCTGGCGATGTGCGCCGTCGTGGTCGTGCTCGTGCTGGCCCGACGCGTCGGCACGACCGGCTGGGCGGTGGCGCTCGGCCTGCTGCTGGGCGGCGTGGCCGGCAACCTCACCGACCGCATGCTCCGTGACCCCGGGCCGCTGCGCGGCCACGTGGTCGACTTCCTCCAGCTGCCCAACTGGCCGGTCTTCAACGTCGCCGACATCTGCATCAACACCGCCGCGGGCCTGATCATCCTGCAGTCCTGGCGGGGCGTCCCGCTGCGCGGCAGGAGCGCCGAGAAGGCCGAGCCCTCGCCCGACGACGAGGAGCCGGCGGCGTGAGCGACCAGCGCACCGTCCTGGTCCCCGAGGGCCTGGCCGGTGAGCGGGTCGACGCGGCCATGGCGCGGATGTTCGGCGTCTCGCGCAGCCGCGCCGCCGAGCTCGTCGGCCTGGGTCTCGTGCACGTCGACGGCCAGGAGGTCGTCAAGTCCGACCGCGTCCACGCCGGCTCGATGCTCGAGGCGACGATCCCCGCGATCGCCCCGGTCATCGTCAAGCCCGAGATCGTCGAGGGCATCGGCATCATCCACGACGACGACGCCCTGGTGGTGATCGACAAGCCCGTCGGTGTCGCGGTCCACCCGAGCCCGGGCTGGTCGGGCCCGACGGTCGTGGGCCACCTGGCAGCGGCCGGCTTCCGCATCTCCACCAGCGGGGCGAGCGAGCGGCAGGGGATCGTGCAGCGCCTCGACGTCGGCACGTCCGGCGTGATGGTGATCGCCAAGTCCGAGTCGGCGTACTCCATCCTCAAGAACGCCTTCCGGCACCGCACGGTCGACAAGACCTACCACGCGCTGGTGCAGGGCCATCCCGACCCGTTCCGCGGCACGATCGACGCCCCGATCGCGCGGCACCCCAAGTTCGACCACAAGTACGCCGTGATCTCCGGCGGTCGCCACAGCGTCACCCACTACGAGACGCTCGAGGCGCACCGCTTCGCCAGCCTGCTCGAGGTGCACCTGGAGACCGGGCGCACGCACCAGATCCGCGTGCACATGCAGGCACTGCACCACCCCTGCGTGGGCGACCCGCTCTATGGCGGGGACCCGGTGCTCGCCGCCCGGGTGGGCCTGGAGCGCCAGTGGCTGCACGCGGTGAAGCTCGGCTTCGACCACCCCGACTCCGGCGAGTACGTCGAGTACGAGTCGCCCTATCCCGACGACCTGGCGCACGCGCTGGACGTGATCCGTGGGCTCGACTGAGCCGGAGGTCTCCGGCGTGGTGCTGCGGCCGGCGGGTCCCGACGAGCTCGACGTCGTGGTCGAGGTGCACCTGACCGCACGCAAGGCCGCGGTCCCGGCGATGCCGCCGCCCGTGCACCCCGACAGCGACGCGACGCCGTACCTCCGCGGCCGGATGGCGGCCGGGGAGACGTGGGTGGCCGAGGCGGACGGCCGGGTCGTGGGCTACGCGCTGGTCGACGGGGCGTGGCTGGACCACCTCTACGTCCTGCCGTCGCACGCGGGGCAGGGGATCGGCAGCGCGCTGCTCGACCTGGTCAAGTCCCTGAGGCCGGACGGGTTCGGCCTGTGGGTCTTCGAGAGCAACGAGCCGGCCCGGCGGTTCTACCGTCGGCACGGGCTGGTCGAGCTGGAGACGACCGACGGGTCGGCGAACGACGAGAAGGCGCCCGACGTGCGCATGGTGTGGGAGGGCCGCGACCCGATGGCCTACCTCCGTGGGCAGGTCGACCGCGCCGACGACGACCTCGCGGCGGTCCTCGCCCGGCGCGCGGCTCTCACGGTGCGCATCCAGGACCACAAGGAGGTCGGTGGCCATGAGGGCCGCGACCCCGCCCGCGAGGAGGAGATCGTCCAGCGCCTCGTCGCCAAGGCGCCCGCCCTCGGGGTGGACGGCTGGCGCCGCGTGGTCGACGCGGTCATCACCGCCGGGCTCGACGCGGCCGAGCGCGACCGCGGCGCCGAACGCGACCGCTGAGCCGCGCGCGCTGAGCTGCGCGGCCGCCGTACTCCCCACGGACAATTGCTGCTCCCCACAGGTTGCAACCTGTGGGGAGCAGCAGAGTCCCATGGGACCGTGGGAAACCGATCAGCCACGCGTTCCGCGGTGGAGCACCACCGACAGGCCGACCAGCAGACCCGTGGGTACGGCCACCGCAGCTCCGGTGGAACCGAAGACGGCGAAGGTCGGCAGGACCAGGAAGGCCGGGACGACCGCCCACCAGGAGGTACGACGGGCGCGGGC
>CAZKZQ010000180.1:0-5248 GCA_964557235.1 uncultured Nocardioidaceae bacterium | reverse complement strand
GACTCTCGCCCGCCCGGCGACCCCGGCTGGAGGGGTCAGCGTCCCGACTCCTCGGGACGCCTCAGCGTCCCGGGTCGGCGGGACCGCCGAGGCCCGCGTCGCGCGCCAGGGCGACCATCTCCGCGCGCGAGCGCGCGTGCAGCTTGGTGAGGATCGCGCTGACCCGGTTGCGCACGGTCTTCTCGCTGAGGAACAGCCGCCGCGCGATCGTCGGGTTGTCGAGCCCGCCGGCGATCAGCTCGAGCATCTCCAGCTCGCGCGGGGTCAGCTCGGGGAAGGGGCTGACCGCCGAGGAGCGACCCTGGCTGAACAGCGTGAGCACGCGCTCGGCGATGCCGGCGCCGAAGACCGCCTCGCCGCGGGACACCCCGGTGATCGCCCGCTCGATGTCGAGGCCGTCGGACTCCTTGAGGAGGTAGCCCCGGGCACCGGCGCGCAGCGCGGCGAAGATCGAGTCGTCGTCGGAGTCCATGGTCAGCACGATCACCGAGGTGTCGGGGTGCTCGACCTTGATCCGCGCGGTCGCCTCCAGCCCGCCCACCTCGGGCATGCGCAGGTCCATCAGCACGACGTCGGGCGCCAGCGACGCGACCAGCTCGACGGCCTCGCGGCCGTTGGAGGCCTGCCCGACCACCTCGACCTCGTCGAGGTCCTGCAGCACGGTCACCATGCCGGCACGGAACATCGGGTGGTCGTCGGCCACCAGCACCGAGATCATGCGTCCTCCAGGGGGAGCTCGGCGGTGACGGTCGTGCCGCCCCCGGGCGTCGGGTCGACGCGCAGCCTCCCACCCACCTCCGCAGCCCGCTCTCGCATGCTCCGCACGCCGACCCCCTCCTTCACCCGAGCAGGCATCCCCACCCCGTTGTCACTGACGCGGACCACCAGATCATGCCCCTGCTGGCGCAGGTCGACGTCGATGCGACTCGCCACGCTGTGGCGCAGGGCGTTGGTGAACGCCTCCGAGGCGATGGCGTAGGCCGCCACCTCGACCGCCGCCGACGGGGTCTCGAGCTCGCTGACCAGCACCCGGCACATCGGCTGGTCGTGGCCGGCGACGAGCTGCTTGACCGCCCCCGCGAGGCCGAGCTGGTCGAGCACGGGCGGGCGCAGACCGTGCACGACGGCCCTCAGCTCGCCGACGCCCGCGCGCAGGCCGTCGCGCAACGTCTCGGCGCGCTCGGCGAGCGCGGGGTCGAGCGGCCGGAGCTTGCGGGCCAGGGAGTCCAGCTGCAGCGCGGTGCCGGCCAGCGCCGGGGCGACCCCGTCGTGCAGGTCCTTGCGCAAGCGGCGGCGTTCTTCCTCGCGGGCGGCCACGATCCGGCCGCGCGAGAGGGCGACGTCGCCGACCAGGCGGGCGGCGTAGGCCAGCGTCCCGGCGCGCGAGGCGATCTCGTTGACTGCGTTCTCCTGCTGCGGCGTCCACTTCTCCCGCGGCCGTCGCAGGCCGACGTGCAGCTCGCCGACCGGGTCGCCCAGCGCCTCCACCTTGACGACCCGGCTCCCGTGCTGGGGCGAGCCGGAGGTGAGGGTCAGGTCGTCGGAGACGTACGCCGCGTAGGGCAGCCGCAGCGACTCCCGCAGCCCGTCGACCAGCCGCTGGAGGGCGTCGACCGGCTGCGAGGCGGCCGCCACCCGTCTGCCCACGTCGGAGACGACGGCATAGGCGTTGTGCCGGTGCCCGAACAGGCGTACGTCGACCACGCGCTGCACGCGGTCGCGCGCGGCTGACGCGCCCAGAGCTGCCAGGGCGACGACGAGCACTCCCCAGCTCGAGCCGGGCGCGACCGCGTCGGCGACGTACACCAGGACGACGTAGACGCCCACGACCGTCGCGGTGATGATCGCGAAGACCAGCGTCCGGCTCAGCGTCACCTCGATGTCGAAGAGCTGGTGACGCAGGATCCCGATCGCCATCGCCGCGGGCACGCCGGCCAGGGAGGCCGAGAACGCCCAGTCGCCGGCTGCACCGGGCACGAAGCCCACGGCCACCCCCACGAGCAGGACCAGGCCGCCGAGGAGCAGCCACAGCAGCTGCGTGCGCTCCCGGTCCTGTGCGCGCCGCATGCGCAGCGCGATCACCACGACGCCGGTCGGGATTCCGACGAAGAACAGCGGAACCACGCACGCGACGACCAGCCCGCGCAGCCAGGTCGCCCCGGGGATGCCGAGCGGGTTGTCGACGTTGGGCGCGAGGTCCGGAGGCACGTCGGCGAACATCCGGCCGACGGTCGCGACCACCGCGAGGACCAGCAGCAGCCTGACCAGCTGCCCCCACCGCCGGCCCAGCGGCTTGCCGTCGGGGAACAGGTGGGGGATCACCGGCACCGTGAAGAAGTACGGCGGCGCGAAGCCCCACACCGCGAACCACGCGCAGGCCGTGCCCAACCAGCCCTCGCCACCCGTGTGGGCGGCCACGGCCGAGGCGACGTGGTAGGGCCCGATCATCGCCGTGACGAGCATCAGCCGGCCCACCATGTTGCGCGGCTGCGACTGCAGGATCAGCGCGGCCGCGATCGGCCAGGTCGAGCCGAGCACGAGGTCGGGGGCGGCGAACCCGAGGCCCACCTGGTTGTCGTCGAGCCAGATCGACAGCGGGATCGTCGCCAGCGAGCACACGACGGAGACCGCCGCCACGGTCCAGGCCACCGCGGGCACGCGGGAGCGCGCGACGCCGGCCGAGCGGCCCGCGGGGAGCGCCTGCGTGGTGTCCATGGCGAGAACTGTGCCCGATCAGGTGTCCCGGAAGGAGGGGGTCGGTGTCCCTCGTCGGCGGGTCGCGGGGCGCGCCACTGTTCGTCGTACGCCGCCCGGAGACGCCGGGCGCCCGCTCCCAGGGAGAACGCCATGACCCAGACCCACCCCGTCCAGGACACCGCCCGGGCCGTCACGGCCCCCCGGCGCCGCGCCTGGCCGTTGACCGCGTCCGCCGCCGGCCTCTGCGGCGTCGTCGCCACCCTGGTGCTCGACGGGCGCGGACCCGGCACCGGCAACGGCGACACGGTGTCGATGTCCGCGCAGCTCTTCGAGGACCTGAACCCGATGGTCTACCGCGCCTCGATGGTGGTCGGCTACCTCGCGGTGGTCCTGCTGCTCGTCACCGCTGCGCACTGGCGCCGCCGCGTCGAGCCCCGCGTGCCGGGCTCCACCGCCGCGCACCTCGTGCCCCTCGGCCTGCTCGCGTCGGCGGGCGGCCTGACCTACGGCTACGGCTGGAAGGGCGCCCTGGGCGACTACATGCCCGGCGGCCTCGAGCACGGGATGTACGACGACCAGGGGCTCTACGTCTACTACCTGCTCAACGACTTCGGTGCCTACATCGGCTGGCTCGGCGTCGTGGCCGCGGCCGGTGCGATCGCCTGGATGGCGTTCCGCGAGCGGACCGTCTCGCGCTGGCTCGGCGTCGTGTCCGTGCTGCCGGTGCTCCAGACCACGCTCATGGTGGTCGGGATGGGCGTGCCGGGCGTGCCCGCGCTGCTCGGCCCGCTGTGGCTCGTCGTCGCGGGCCTCGGGCTCGCGCTGGGGCGCAGCACGATCGTGCGGTGACCGCCGTACATTGACGCCGTGAGCGTGGAGAGCGACCGACCGGCCGGGGCAGGACTGCCCCGGCCGGTCCGCGTCGGCTACGGCGCCGGGTCGGTCGCCACGGGTGCGTTCGGCACCGTGCCGGGGCTGATGCTGCTGCCCTACCTCACCGACACCCTCGGGGTCACCGCCGTCATGGCGGGGCTCGTCGTCCTGCTGCCGAAGGCGTGGGACGTCGTCCTCAACCCGCTGGCCGGCCGCATCTCCGACCGCACCGTCGACCCGCGCGGGCCGCGCCGGCCGTGGCTGCTGCGCGGCGGCCTGTCGCTCGCCGCGTGCTTCGCGCTGCTCTTCGCCGGTCCGGGCCTCGGGTCCACGGCCGCCGACGCGGCGTGGGTGCTGGTCGCGTTCTTCGCCTGCGCCACGGCCTACGCGTTCTTCCAGGTGCCGTTCGTCGCGATGCCCGCCGAGCTCACCGACGACTACGACGAGCGCACCCGGCTGATGACCTGGCGGGTCGCCCTGCTCGCCCTGACGATCCTGCTGACCGGCGCGACCGCCCCGCTGATCCGCGACGCGATCGGCGGCCGCGACGGCTACCGCGTGATGGGCCTCGCCATGGCGGTGGTGATCGTGGTCGGCGTGGTCGCGGCGTACGCCGGCACGCGGGCCGCGCCCGTCCGCGCGGTCGAGGCGGGGGCCGGCTCGCTCGCCGACCAGGTGCGCGTCGTCGCGGCGACACGGGACTTCCGTGCGCTGCTGACCACCTTCGTCGTGCAGGCGCTCGGCATCGGCGCGATGCTCGCCGGTGTCGACTACGTCGCCCGCGAGGTGCTCCAGAGCAAGGGCGCCTCGACGGTGCTGTTCGTCTGCTTCGTCGGCCCGGCGCTCGTGCTGACCCCCGTGTGGGCGCGGGTGGGGGAGCGGGTCGGCAAGCAGCGCGGCTACGTCCTCTCCTCGCTCTGCCTCGCCGCCGGTGCGCTGCTGCTGGTCACCGCGCAGGTGGTCCCGGCCGTCGTGGTGTTCCTCGCGACCGCGCTGGTCGGCGTCGGCTACGCCGGCGCCCAGGTCTTCCCGCTGGCGATGCTGCCCGACGCCGCCGCGGTCGACGCCCACCGCACCGGCAGCAACCGGGCCGGGGTCTTCACCGGCGTCTGGACGGCCGGCGAGACGCTCGGGCTGGCTCTCGGACCGGGGCTGTTCGCCCTCGTGCTCGCGCTCGGCGGCTACGTCTCCTCCGAGGGCGGCGACGTCACCCAGCCCGACTCGGCGGTCACCGCGATCACCCTCGGCTTCTCGGTCGTCCCCGCGGGCCTGGTCCTGCTCTCCCTGTGGTGGCTGCGCGGCTACCGCCTCACCCAGTCCGAGGTGGCCGCCGCGACCTCGGCTTCCTCTGCGACACGGAAGGGTCCCGCATGACCGACCTCCTCCAGCGGCTCCGCGAGCTCGGTGCCGACGACGTGCCCACCAAGGGCGGCCGCACGCTGGCCTACGTCTACGACTCCGGGCTGGCCGACGTCGACGAGCTCGCCCGCGAGGCGCTCGGGGCCTACTGCGACAGCAACGGCCTCGACCCGACCGCGTTCCCGTCCCTGATGCGGATGGAGAACGAGCTGGTCGGCATCGCCTGCGACCTGCTCGACGCCCCGGGCACCGCCGTCGGGTCGGTGACCTCCGGCGGCACCGAGTCGTGCCTGCTGGCGGTCCAGGCCGCCCGCGACGC
>CAZKZQ010000179.1:5983-8386 GCA_964557235.1 uncultured Nocardioidaceae bacterium | reverse complement strand
GTGACCTGGGCGTCGATGTCGAACTGCTCGAGCACCTCGGTGAGCCGGCCGACGACCGCGTCCGAGGCCTTGGAACGGGCCTTGTGCACGCTGCCGGGCTTGAGCATCTCGTTGCCCGGGAGGCTGTAGGCGATGTCTCCGGAGATCTCCAGCTGCTCCACGCGGGGAGGCAGCGGAGTGTGGGGCGGGACGACGACCGCCTCGGCCTCGGCGTCGGCCGCGGCGGGCTCGTCGGGCTCGACCGCCTGCTTGCGGCGGCGCTTGCCGAGCTCGCGGTCGGCGCCGTCGATCAGCACCGGCGAGTCGTACGCCGGGTCGCCCTCGGGCGCCTCGTCGTCGCTCATCACGCCCACCCGGCGGCGCGGACGCCGGCGCTGGAGCGGCACGGCCTCGGTGTCGGTCTCGTCGGCGACCGGCTCGGCCTCGACGTGCGGGCGACGCCCGAGCATCAGGTCGCGCAGGTGGGCCAGGCGGGTCGGGATCAGGTAGACCGGCGTCGCGGTGACCACGAGCACGCCGAAGGTCGTGAGCAGGGTCAGGATCGGCACGACGACGAAGGTCGACTGGAGCAGGTCGGTGGCCAGCGAGCCCACCACGAACCCGATCGCTCCCCCGGCGCTCTGCAGCGCGCTGGTGTCGGTGCCCTCGGGGCTGCCGTTGGCGAGGTGCACGAGCCCGAGCAGGCCGAGGACGAGCGCGGACCAGCCGACCAGCTGCCGTCCGGCGGGACCGGTGGACTCGGGGTTGCGCATGACGACCATGCCCATGCCGACCAGCACCAGGGGCACGAACCAGCCGAGCAGGCCGACCGACCCGTTGACGACCGTGCGGGTGGTGTCGCCGACCTGGCCGGGCAGCTGCCACCAGACCGACGCGGCCACGACGACGGCCAGCGCCATGAGGAACAGTCCCGCCCCGTCGCGGCGGTGCTCGGGCTCGAGCTCGCGCGCGGTGTGGCCCACCCGTCGTACGACGAGGCCGACGGTGTGGGCCAGGCCCATCCAGAAGCTGCGCAGGGCGTGCCACAGCGCGACGAAGACGCGGAAGACGGGACCGGGCCCGCTGCGCACGGCGCGCGGTGGGACCCGGGTGGAGCCGCCCTTGGCGGGTGCCTTGCCGCGCGACCCGCCCCGGGGGGCGTTCTTGGCGGTGGACCGGGAGGAGGACTTCGCGGCGGGCTTGGCGCCGGAGCGCGCACGACCACTCGAGCCGCTCGGCTTGCGGGAGCCGGAGGAGCGCGAGGCCGGAGGGGAAGACGTACGCGTGGCCATGGGCCGAGCCTAAGGGCTCGCCACACCCGTCACAGGGATCCCACGCCGCCCCAGCGGCCCCGCGGTCAGGCGCCCGGGTCGGCCCGGGACGGCGTCGCGTGGTCGTGCGCACCGGACGCCTGCGAAGGGACCTTGCCGCCGTCGAGGATCTCCAGCAGCTGGGCGCGGAGGCGCCTGACGACGGCGGTCTTCTCCAGGCAGCCGTCCGCGCCGCGGGCGCGGGCGTCGTCCCAGACCTGCTCGCGGGGGAACGCCGTCAGCACCACGATCGTGGCCCGGGGCAGCCGCTCACGCAGGTGCGGCAGTGCGGTGAGCCCGTCCATGACCGGCATCGCCATGTCCAGGAGCACGAGGTCCAGCTCGAGCTGCTCCGCCCGCTCGATGGCCTCCTCACCGTTGGCCGCCTCCCCCACGACGTGCCAGCCGGGCTCCCGCTCGAGCAGCTGCACCAGCATGGGCCGCACGTCCTCGGAGTCGTCGACGACCAGGATCCGCACGAGCCTCACCCCTCCTTCTCCCGGACGGCGGACGCCGCCTCAGCCCGTGTGACGCCGGCCGCCACACCGCCGGCGCCCGCCAGCTGCCGGCCCACCCACTGGCGGGCAACGCGCGAGGCGCTGCTCACCAGGTCCCGCGCGAGCTCGGGCCGGTCGAGGTCGAGGGCGGCTTCGGCGGCCACGAGGCTCTGGACGACGGTGTCGTTGATCTCCAGGGCCGCCCGCGCCTCGTGACGTGTGAGCCGCTCCTCCGTCGTGGCGTCGTCGACCACGATCATCAGCCGGTCCGGGTCGATGCGCACCACGTCGAGCCCGACCCAGGTGTCGCGCGCCGGGTCGGTGCACGCGACCACGCGGCCCACCGGCAGGCGCCCGGAGGGACCTCGCGCCTGCAGCTCGCGAGCGACGACCGGGGCGAGCCGCTCCAGCAGCGGCAGCACGGTGCGCAGCTCCGGCTCGTCCATCGCGGGAGCCAGCAGTCTCACCGCCGCCGGGTTCACCATCCGCACGGCTCCGGTGTCGTCGACGTCGAGGAGGCCGACGGGGCAGAGGTAGAGGAACTGCACGTAGTCCTCGACGTCGAAGTCACTCACGGGGCAGCACCAGGAGGTAGCGGCGCCGGCCCCCGCGCCTGG
>CAZKZQ010000179.1:0-5883 GCA_964557235.1 uncultured Nocardioidaceae bacterium | reverse complement strand
GTCCACCCGGTCACGATCTCGGCCCTTAGGTCCCCAATCCCCTGACCAGATCGGGGCGGGGGCGGGCTCAGCGTCGGGAGGGTCCGAAGGGTCCCTGCGACCCGGCGACCGACGCAGACGACACCGTGCCGACGTCGGCGGCGCGACGGGCCGGCCCCCACTCGCGCGACTGGCCGGGCATCGTGCGGGCGCCGATCAGCTCGCGCAGGGAGGGCACGAGCTCCTCGACGAGGTTCATCTTGTCGAGGACCGCGTCGGCGCCGACCTCGGTGGCGGCGGACTCCAGGGTGCCGCGCGGGAACGCGGTCAGCATGACGAGCAGCGAGTCCGGCAGCGCCGAGCGCAGCAGCGGCAGGGCCTCGAGCCCGTCCATCACCGGCATGGCCGCGTCGAGCAGCACCAGGTGGGGGTCGAGGCGACCGGCCTCGGTGACCGCCTCGGCGCCGTCACCGGCCTCGCCGACGATCACCCATCCCGGCTCCTCCTCGAGCACGAGGGCGATGAGGAGCCGCAGGTCGGCGGCGTCGTCGACGACCAGCACGCGGAGCTCGTCCCTCACGTGGGTCCGTCCATCCTGTCGATGCCCCCGGCCTCGTCTCGGTGCGGCCGCGAGGGGCCCTCACGGCGTACGGCGCCCGGGCGGGCACCGCCGGAGGCGACCAGCTGCTGCCCGATCCACGCCCGAGATGCCTTCGACGCCTCGCCGACAAGACTACGTCCCAGAGCCGTCCGGCCGAGGTCCAGCGCGGTCTCGGCGGCCACGAGTGTCTGCACGACGGTGTCGTTGATCTCCAGAGCGGCCTGGGCCTCGCGCCGGGCCAGGCGCTGCTCGGTCGTGACGTCGTGCACGACGACCATCAGCCGGTCGGGCTCGAGCCGGATCACCTGGAGGCGGACCCACGTGTCGGCCGCGGCGAAGGTGCAGGCCACCCCGCTGCCGACGAGCCCGGGAGGTCCGTCCGTCCGCATCGCCGAGGAGAGGTCGGGCACGAGCCGGTCGAGCACCGGTCCGAGGTCACGGAAGTCCGGGCGCGGCATCGCCGGGGTCAGCAGGCGTACGGCGGCCGGGTTGATCACGAGGACGCGGCCACGGGCATCGGTCTCCGCGAGACCGATCGGGCACACGTGGAAGAACTGCTGGAGGCCCTCGGTGCTGGTGGCGAGCTGGATCGAGTGCTGTGCGGCGAGATCACCCATGGCTCGCTCCTCCCGAGTCGGAGGATCCCGTCGGTGATGGTGCTGTCGCGCGACGAGAACCGGAGGACCGGACGCCCTGCGCGTTCGATCTGCGGACACCGTAGCCCCGGGCTGATGCGGATTGAACGGTCACGCGCAGGTGCGGGACCCCCTCGCGCCCATGGTCCCGTCGGGGCGTAGTCCCGACCACGCCCCGACATGGCCCGGACCGTGTCTCCGGTTGACCGACCGGCCCAGCCGACTAGCCGACCAGGGACCGCAGGGCCGGCACGAGGGTGAAGGCCATGTCGACCTTGTCGAGGCAGGCGTCCGCTCCGCACGCCGTCGCGACCTCGCGCAGGTCCGTCACGGGGAAGGCCGTGAGGAGCACGAGCACGGCTTCGGGGAGGAGACGACGCAGGCGGGGCAGCGCCTCGAGGCCGTCCATCCTCGGCATGCTCATGTCGAGGAGGACGAGATCGGGCCTCGCCGACTGCGCCCGCTCGATCGCCTCGATGCCGTTGGTCGCCTCGGCGACGACGGTCCAGGACGGCTCCTCCTCCAGGAGGAACCCCACGAGGAGCCGCACCTCGGGGGTGTCGTCGACCACGAGCACCCGCAGCGTGTCGCTCACCCGTCGGCTCCCGTCGACGAGGCGTCCTCGGGCGGCGTCTGCCGCCGCATCAGACCGGGGGCCGGTCCACCGGACCTGCGCACCTGCTCACCGATGCGCGCCCCGATCAGGGCACGCGCCTCCCCGACCAGGCGGCGCGCGAGGTCGTGCCGCCCGAGGTCCAGGGCGGTCTCGGCCGTGACGAGTCGTTGGGCGACCGTGTCCGCCACCTCCCACTCGTGCGCGCTGTCGTCCGAGGTCCGCTGCTCGAGGTCGGTGACGTCGACGAGCGTCACCAGGAACCTGCTGCCCGAGCGACGATAGACGTCGATGCGGACCCGGTGCTCGCCGTCCCGTCCCTCGCAGCTGACCACCCGTCCGGCGGCGAGCGGCCCCGTCGGACCCGTGCCGGCTCCCCTGCGCCGGGCGGCCACCTCGCCGCGCATCGTGTCCGCGACGGCGGGGGCATAGCGGCCGAGCACCTCCGTGAGGTCCCCCCGGACCGTCCGCGGTCCCCGTCGCGGGGGTCCGTCGGTCGCTCCCAGGTCCGTGCCCGCCAGGAGGTGCAGCAGGTCCCTGGCCGCGGGGTTCATCAGCGCGGCCGTGCCGTGGCCGTCCAGGTCGATCAGCCCGACGTCGGTGTCGTCGACGACGTGCTCCCAGGTCAGGTGCGCGGCGTCGGCGCTCGTGCGCACGACGACGTCAGCACTGGCCCACCCCGGCCTGTCCACGCTCGATCCCCCTGCTACTGCTGCTTGCTCCTGCACGCGCCACCCGACCGCCGGACGCGGTGGGGCGCGATCTCCTGTCGTGCCGCGTTGCCCGGGTTCCCCGAACCTCGGACCGACGGACCAGGGAGCGGGGGAACGACCTGGTCAGGCCGGTTTGTGCAACGATCCACCCTCGCACGCGCCTCTCCCGCGCGCGAGGCGGGGGTGGGTCCCCCGACCGGGTGCGCCGACCGCCAGGTGAGCGGCGGTCCGCACGCCCGCCGACCGCGGCTACGATCCTCGGGTGCTGGAGCGTCGTACCTATCTGTTTGCCACCTGCCCGGGGCTCCCGAGCAGCCGGCATCGGTAGGTCACGCCGATCCGCGCCGCCACCACCAACGCCCCTGGTCCCGCAGGGGCGTTTCGCATGTCTGCCCCTCTCGCGGTCCCGGGGCCCTGTCACAGGAGGAACTCCCCATGGTCGTCGTCATGACGCCGGAGGCAACAGACGAGGACGTCCAGCGCGTCGTCGACAAGGTCACGTCCGTCGGCGGTGAGGCCTTCGTGAGCAAGGGACTCACCCGCACGATCATCGGCCTGGTCGGGGACATCGACTCCTTCCACGGCCTCAACCTGCGCACGCTGCCGGGCGTCGGGGACGTGCAGCGCATCTCCGACCCGTTCAAGCTCGTCAGCCGGCAGCACCACCCCGAGCGCAGCACCGTCTGGGTGGGCGCCCCCGGCAGCCAGGTGCCGATCGGGCCCGACACCTTCACCTTCATCGCCGGGCCCTGCGCGGTCGAGTCGGCGCAGCAGACCCTCGAGGCCGTCGAGATGGCCCGGGCCGCCGGCGCCTGCATGATGCGCGGCGGGGCCTACAAGCCCCGCACGTCGCCGTACGCCTTCCAGGGGCTCGGCGTGGAGGGCCTGGAGATCCTCTCCGCCGTCCGCGAGGCCACGGGCATGCCGGTGGTGACCGAGGTGGTCGACGCCCGGGACGTCGCCGTCGTCGCCGAGCACGCCGACATGCTCCAGATCGGCACCCGCAACATGGCCAACTTCGGCCTCCTCCAGGCGGTCGGCCAGGCCGGCAAGCCCGTCCTCCTCAAGCGGGGCATGACCGCCACGATCGAGGAGTGGCTGATGGCCGCGGAGTACATCGCCCAGCGCGGCAACCTCGACGTGGTCCTCTGCGAGCGCGGCATCCGCACCTTCGAGCCCGCGACGCGCAACACCCTCGACATCTCCGCGGTGCCGGTGGTGCAGCTCAAGAGCCACCTGCCCGTCATCGTCGACCCGTCGCACGCCGCCGGGGTCAAGGAGCTGGTCGTGCCGCTGTCGCGGGCCGCCATCGCCGTGGGCGCCGACGGCGTCATCGTCGACGTGCACCCGCACCCGGAGGAGGCGCTGTGCGACGGGCCCCAGGCCCTGCTCGGCGCCGAGCTGCGCAGCCTGGCGCAGGCCGTGCGCCAGCTCCCGCCGACGGTCGGTCGGGTCGACGCCGGGACCGCGCGCCGCTGACCGGACGGATGGCTGCCCCGCGGTGGGGCACCCTGGCGCCATGAGGCTCCCCAAGCTGTACGCCGACGACCAGGTCCGCCAGTCCCGCCAGATCATCGGCGACGTCCTGCTGGTGATCTGGGTCGTCACGTGGTGGCGCATCTCCGAGTCGGTGCACGACGCGACGCTCAAGCTGGCGGGGCCCGGCCGGCAGATGCACGACTCCGGCACGGGCCTGGGCGAGCGCATGCGCGACGCCGCGTCGGCGGTGGACGGGGCGCCGCTGATCGGCGACAAGCTGCGGGCGCCCTTCGACGGCGCGGGCTCGGCGGCCGACCAGCTGGCCGCGGCCGGCACGGCCCAGGTCCAGGCGGTGCAGGACCTGGCGTTCTGGCTGCAGCTCGCGGTCGCGCTGATCCCGATCCTGCTGGCGTGCGTGCTCTACGTGCCCCTCCGGGTGCGGTTCGTGCGCCGCGCCGGCGCGGCCCAGCGCCTGGTCGACGCGGCCGAGGACCTCGACCTGTTCGCGCTGCGCGCGCTCGCGCGGCAGCCCATGCACCGCCTCGCCCGGATCAGCGACGACCCCGCCGGCGCGTGGCGCCGTCGCGACGAGGACGTCGTACGCCGTCTGGCGGAGCTGGAGCTGCGGACGGCCGGCCTGACGCCGCCCCCGGCCTGATCAGCGGGAGCGCCGCCGACCGGCCAGGTGCAGGCGACACGAGCCGGGCTCGGCGAACGGGACGAGGGAGACACCGTCGGGGTCGGCGCCGTAGGCCTCCATCGCCGCGCGGGCCAGCCCCTCGTGCACCGCGCACACCACGTCGGGGAACCGGTGCGCGGCCTCCAGGAGCGGGCAGCGGGTGAGCTTGACCGTGGTGGCCCGCCGATCGCTCTCGGTGCCGAACCCGAGGTCGTCGACCAGGTCCACCACGCGACGGCGCGCCATCGCCGCCGACGGCTGCGGCTCGGCCCCGCGCTGGGACGCCAGCTCGTGCCCCCAACGCTCGCCGGCCTCGATCGCGAGCTCCACGGGCCGGTCGCTGGTGCGCTGGAGGGTCTCGGCCAGCGCGGCCGCCAGCCCGGCGTACTCCGCGTGGCGCCCGGGCGTCGCGGGCGTCGCGTCGTTCGCCTCGTAGAGCCAGGCCGGCCTCCCCCGGCCGTCTGGCTCCGCGGGGAAGCGCACCACGTGCCCGCTGCGCACCAGTGCGTCCAGGTGCTCGCGCACGGTGTTCTCGTGACGCCCGGTGAGGTGGGCGAGGGCGGCCAGGGTCGTCGGCTGCGTCTGCACGGCGAGCCGCTCGAGGAGCAGGGCGCGCGTCGGCGGCAACGGCGCGGTCGTCGGCTGGCGGCGCGGCCCGAGGCGGCGATTATTTTCCACGGGTCCCACTGTAGTAAATGTTCTGGTAGGGATGGGGCAGCAGGCCCCGGAGTTCCGCCCCCGTTCTCAGGAAGGCACGCCCATGGCCCACACCGCAACGAGCGAGACTCCCCCTAGGACGGCCTCGTCGGGCAACCCCTGGCTCATGCTGGCGGTGGCGACGCTCGGCTTCGCGGTCTGCTTCTGGGCCTGGGCGCTGCTCAGCCCGCTCGGCCCGCTCTTCCGGGAGAAGGGCACCCTCGGCAGCCTCAGCGAGTCCGACGTGGCACTGCTCGTGGCGGTCCCGGTGGTCGTCGGTTCCCTTGGCCGGATCCTGGTCGGCGCGCTCACCGACCGGCTCGGCGGCCGGGTGATGTTCCCGGTGATCGCCGCGGTCACGATCGTCCCGGTGCTGTTCCTCGGGCTGTTCGCGCAGTCGTCCTACTGGGCGGTCATCGGCGGCGGCTTCGTGCTCGGCATCGCCGGCACCGCCTTCGCCGTCGGCGTGCCGTTCGTCAACGCGTGGT
>CAZKZQ010000178.1:6942-8415 GCA_964557235.1 uncultured Nocardioidaceae bacterium | reverse complement strand
CGCCACGTCGTCAGCGGCGGCCACGGCGTCGACGCCGGCAGCGCCGGCCGCCCGGCGTCCGTGCCCTACCTCGGGCAGGTCGCCCGCAGCGCCGAGCAGCTGGGGTTCGAGGCCGCGCTCACGCCGACCGGCGCGTGGTGCGAGGACGCCTGGCTGTCGACCGCGATGCTCACCCCGCTGACCGAGCGGCTGAAGTTCCTGGTCGCGTTCCGGCCCGGGCTCACCTCGCCCACGCTGGCCGCGCAGATGGCCGCGACCTACCAGAACCTCTCCGGCGGGCGGCTCCTGCTCAACGTCGTCACCGGCGGCGAGAGCGCCGAGCAGCGCGGCTTCGGCGACTTCCTCGACAAGGACGCGCGCTACGCCCGCTGCGACGAGTTCCTCACCGTCGTGCGCCGCCTGTGGGACGGCGAGACCGTCGACTTCGAGGGCGAGCACGTCCACGTCGAGGGGGCGCGGCTGCAGCGCGTGCCGCACCCCGCGCCCGAGATCTACTTCGGCGGCTCCTCGCCCGCGGCCGGCGCGGTCGCGGCCAAGCACGCCGACGTCTACCTGACCTGGGGCGAGCCGCCGCAGGCCGTCGCGGAGAAGATCGCCTGGATCCGCGGGCTCGCCGCCGAGCAGGGTCGCGAGCTGCGCTTCGGCATCCGCCTGCACGTGATCGCGCGCGACTCCTCGCAGGACGCGTGGCGCGAGGCCGACCGCCTGCTCGAGGGCATCGACGACGCGACGATCGCCGACGTCCAGGCCGGCCTCGCGAGGAGCGAGTCGGTCGGGCAGAAGCGGATGCTCGCGCTCAACAAGGGCTCCCGCGACGGGCTGGAGATCCACCCCAACCTCTGGGCCGGCATCGGGCTGGTCCGGGGCGGTGCGGGCACCGCGCTCGTCGGCTCCTTCGAGGAGGTCGCCGACCGGGTCGCGGAGTACCACGACCTCGGCATCGACGAGTTCATCCTCTCGGGCTACCCGCACCTGGAGGAGGCGTACTGGTTCGGCGAGGGCGTCCTGCCGGTCCTCGAGCACCGCGGCCTCTGGAAGAACCCGGCCCCTGCCACGCTGTCGGGGCTCGCCGGGTCGTCCGTGCCGTTCGGGACGGGGGCCTGAGATGCGCGTCGCCGTCGTCGTCGGCAACCCCAAGCCCGCCTCCCGCACGCTGACCGCCGCCGTGCACGTCGTACGCCGCCTGTCCGGCGACGACGCGTCCGAGGCGGACCTGCAGGTCGTCGACCTCGCCACGCTCGGCCCCGCGCTGCTCGACTGGACGGACGCGGGGGTCACCGCCCTCGTCGACCAGGTGGCGTCGGCCGACCTCGTGGTGGTCGCGAGCCCGACCTACAAGGGCTCGTTCACCGGACTGCTCAAGGTGTTCCTCGACCGACTGCCGCACCGCGGGCTCGCCGGCACCGTCGCCGTGCCCGTCATGCTCGGCGCCTCCGACGGCCACCGCCTGGCCGTCGAGACCGCGCTGCGGCC
>CAZKZQ010000178.1:0-6842 GCA_964557235.1 uncultured Nocardioidaceae bacterium | reverse complement strand
GCCCGTCCCGCACCGGAAGTGAAGGTGGCCTGACTCCATGTCCACTGAGACTGCTCTTGCGTTCGACCCCCAGGTGCTGCGTGAGGCCTTCGCGGCCTTCCCCAGCGGCGTCGTCGCCGTGGCCGGCACCGTCGACGGCCAGGAGGTCGGCCTCGCCGCCTCGTCGTTCACCTCGGTGAGCCTCGAGCCGGCGCTGCTGTCGTTCTCCATCGCCAACTCGTCCTCGACCTGGCCGGTGCTGCGCCGCGCTCCTCGGCTCGGGCTGAGCGTGCTGGCCAGCCACCACGACGCGGTGTGCCGCCAGCTCGCCGGTCCCGCCGAGTCGCGGTTCGCCGGGCTCCCGCTGCACCTCACCGACGGGGGAGCGGTGCTGCTGCGCGACGCCGTCGCGACCTTCGAGTGCACCATCGACCGCGAGGTGCCGGCCGGGGACCACACGATCGTGCTGCTCGCGCTGCAGGCGGTCCGCGACCGCGGCGGCGCCGACCCGCTGATCTTCCACCGCAGCCGGTTCCCACAGCTGAGGAGGCACCACCCGGCGGCCTAGGTCCGCACGGCAGGATTGGCCCGTGCAGCTCCTCAGGACCCCCGGCTCGAGCGGCTGGGGGTTCCTGCTGCTCGGGGTGGCCTTCGTCGCGACCGGGCTGCTGCCGTGGGACACCGCGCGCGGCATCGGCGAGCGCACCTGGCCGATCCTGCTGTTCCTCGTGCTCGCCGCGCTGGCGGCCGAGCTGCTCGACGAGATCGGGCTCTTCGACGTGGTCACGCACCGCGCCGCACACCTCGCGCGAGGACGCACCGCCGTGCTGTTCGTCCTGCACGTGCTCGTGTGCACGGCGTGCACGGTCCTGCTCAGCCTCGACACGACCGCGGTGATGCTCACCCCGCTCGCGGTCACGGTCGCGCGCGAGCTCGCGGTCGACGTGCTGCCGTTCGCCTTCGCGACCCTGTGGCTGGCCAACACCGCGTCGCTGCTGCTCCCGGTCTCCAACCTGACCAACCTGCTCGCCCACGAGCGGCTCGACCTGTCGACGCTGGAGTTCGCCGCCCTGATGTGGCGCCCGCAGGTCGTGGCGCTGGTCGCGACCGTCGTGGTCGTCGTGCTGCTGCACGGGCGCGGGCTGCGCGGGCGGTTCGACCTGCCCTCGGAGCCCGCGGCCCACGACCCGCGCGCCGTCCTCGTGGCCGCCCTCGCGACGCTGGTGTTCACCGCGCTCGTGGTCGCCGAGGTCGTCCCGTGGCTGGCCGCGCTGGCGATGCTCGCGCTGCTCGTGCCCGCCCGCGCCCTGACCTCGCCCGGCCTCCTGCCGCGGCTGCCGCGCATGCTGCCGTGGTCGACGACCGCGCTGGCCCTGGGACTGTTCCTCGTCGTCGGCGCCCTGGTCGCCCACGACCCCGGCGGTCTCCTCGCCTCGCTGCGGGAGGCGGCCGCCGGCCCGCACGGACCGGTGGTCCTCACCGCCGTCGGCGGCCTGGTCGCCAACCTCGGCAACAACCTCCCGGCCTACCTCGCGCTGGAGCCCGCCGCCACGACACCGGCCCTGTCCGCGGCGTTGCTGACCGGCACCAACGCCGTCGCGATCGTCGCGCCGTGGGGCTCGCTCGCCACGCTGCTGTGGATGCAGGCGTGCCGGCGGCGCGGGGTCGTCGTACCCCTGCGCCAGGTGGTGGGCGGCGGCGCGCTCCTCGCCGCCCTGGTGGTGGGCGGGTCCGCCCTCGTCGGCGGGATCGGCTAGACAGTCATGGTGACCTCGGACGACCCGACCTGGCTCAGGCTGGCTGCGCTGCCCGGCGCCTTCCTCGTCGGAGCGATGGTCACGCTGCAGAGCAAGATCAACGGCACGCTCGCCACGCGCATCGGGCACGGGCCGCGCGCAGGCCTCGCAGCCGCGCTGGTCAGCTTCGGCAGCGGGCTCGTGCTCCTCTCGGTGCTGATGCTGCTCCTGCCGGCCTGGCGTCGCGACCTGTCGCGGCTCAGGGGCTCGGTCCGCGCGGGCGACCTCCCGCGCTGGCAGCTCTACGGCGGCCTCATGGGCGCCTCGCTGGTGGCGACGCAGGGGCTCAGCGTCGGCACGATCGGCGTCGCGCTGTTCGTCGTCGCGGTCGTCGCGGGCCAGACCTCCTCGGCGCTGCTGGTCGACCACCGCGGGCTCGGTCCGGCCGGAAAGGCGGCGATCAGCCCGGCGCGGGTGGTAGGCGCGGGGCTCGCGATCGTGGCCGTCGTCGTCTCGGGGGCGGACTCGATGACCGGCGGGCTCACCGTCGCCGTCCTCGCCCTCCTCCCGCTCGTCGCCGGCGGCCTGACGTCGGTGCAGCAGGCGATCAACGCGCAGGTCTCCCAGCGCAGCAGCCCGTGGGTCGCCACCTGGAACAACTTCCTCGTCGGCACCTGCGGCCTCGCGGTCGTCCTGCTGCTCACCCTGCTCCTGCCCGGTCGCCTCGACGGACTGCCCGGTGACTGGTGGCTCTATGCCGGCGGCACGATCGGGGTCTGCTTCATCGCCGGCGCGGCCCTGCTGGTGCCGGTCGTGGGCGTCCTCATGTTCGGCCTGGCGACCGTCGCGGGACAGGTGCTCGCCGCGATCGTGGTCGACCTGCTCGCCGACCCCGACCAGGTGACCGGACGCACCTACGTCGCCGCGGCGCTCACCGTCGTCGGGGTCGCGGTGGCCGGCTTCGGACAGCGGCGCGCCCGGCTGAGGGCGGCGACACGATGACGCCCGACCAGCCGCGCTTCGCCAACGCATCCTTCGTCACCGAGCACCTGCTGGTCGGCGGGGACCTCGACGCCCGCGACGACGGCCTCGCGGGGCGTCAGCTCGCCGAGCTCGTCGAGCTGGGCCTGACCCACGTCGTCGACGTGCGCCTGGAGTGGGACGACACCGACTTCGTCGCCGAGCGGGCGCCCGACG
The DNA here is from genome assembly GCA_964557235.1 of uncultured Nocardioidaceae bacterium. GTDB lineage: Bacteria > Actinomycetota > Actinomycetes > Propionibacteriales > Nocardioidaceae > Marmoricola_A. Next base: position 3,930 of record CAZKZQ010000178.1, on the reverse strand, counting down.
TCGCCTACCTCCACCACGGCATGGACGACGCCGGCCAGCAGGTGCCGCTGGAGTGGTTCGACGAGGGCGTGGCGTGGATCCGTGACGCGCTGGCCAGCGGCGGCACGGTCCTGGCGCACTGCCACATGGGGATCAACCGCGGCCCCTCGCTCGGCTACGCCGTCCTCCTCTCGCTCGGGTGGGACCCGGTCGAGGCCCTCGACGCGATCCGACGCGTCCGCCCCCAGGCCTACGTCGCCTATGCCGAGCAGGCGCTGCGCTGGCACCACGTCCGCACGGGCGGGACGGTCGACCAGCACGCGGCCGACCAGGCCCGCCTGAAGCAGTGGCGCAGCGAGCACGCGCTCGACCTCGAGTCGGTCATCCGGCTCAAGCGGCAGCAGGGCTTCTGACCCGGCCGCGCCGGCCGACTTCGCCGATCGCCGATCACCGGCTTGGCGGCGGGCATAGTGTCAGGCGGTGGGGCTCTTCAAACGCAGCAAGCCGGCGTCGCCGCCGGACGAGCACCTGCCCCTGACCCAGGAGCAGGCGGTCGCGCTGCGCGCCCTGGTCCGCACCGCCTTCGCGGAGGAGGGGCTCGAGGTCGTCGTCTATGCCGACCACCTCGAGGACGACACCGGCCGCAAGCTCGGGCTGTGGAACATCGCCGCCCTCTGCAAGGACGAGCCCGAGCGCGCGTGGCCCGACCTGGTGCGCCGCCACGTGGCCGCGCTGGCCGCACCCGAGGACGTCGAGGACCTCTCCGACGCGGACCTGCGCACCGGCGTGCACCTGCGCCTCGTGGAGCGCGCAGGGTTCCCCGACCCGACCTGGCACCCCAATGCCGTCGCCTTCGGCGAGGACCTGCTGGCCGTCCTCTCCGTGGACCTGCCCGAGACCGTCACGACCCCGCGCGAGGACTACTGGACCGATCGCGGCGGGCTGGACAGCTGGATGGGGACCGGCCGCGCCAACCTGCTCGCGGTGGCGCTCTCCGACGAGCTCGAGCACCAGGTGATCGGGCCGCCCGACGGCGACGGCGCCTTCGACGTCGTCACCGGTGACTCGTTCTTCACCGGGAGCACGGCCCTGATGGTCGACCACCTGGTCAGGCGCTTCGGCCCGATCCCCGACGACCTCGACGCGGCGGTGCAGGGCAGCCCGCTCGGCGTCCTGGTCGCGGCGCCCTTCCGTCACCAGGTCGCCTGGAAGGTCCTGGACGGCACGCAGGACGGCGCCCTGGCGCTGAACAACCTGTTCCGCTTCGCGATGCTGGGGTACGCCGACGCGCCGGGCCCGCTCAGCCCCCACGTCTACTGGGTGCGCGGCGACGACTGGCGGCAGGTCACCCACATCGTGGGCGACCAGGCCCGGGTCGACGTCGACGAGGAGCTGGCCCGCGCCCTCGGCGTGGCCGAGGACTGAGCCGGGTCCCTCCGAGCCCTCAGCCGCCGGCCCCGAGGTCGGCGTGCTCCTCGCGCAGCTGGCGCTTGAGGATCTTGCCCGACGGGTTCTTGGGCAGCGCGTCGGCGACGACGACGTACTTCGGTGCCTTGTAGCCCGCGAGCACCGAGCGCGCGTGCGTCAGCACCTGTTCCGGGCTCAGCGAGGCGCCCTGCTTGGGCACGACGACCGCCGCGACCGCCTCGATCCACTTCGGGTGGCTGACCCCGAAGACCGCGACCTCGGCGACGCCGTCGAGGGCGTAGATCGCCTCCTCGACCTCGCGGGAGGCGACGTTCTCGCCGCCGGTCTTGATCATGTCCTTCTTGCGGTCGACGACGTAGAGGTGGCCGGTCTCGTCGACGTAGCCGAGGTCGCCGGAGTGGAACCAGCCGTTGCGGAAGGCGTCGGCGGTCTTCGCGTCGTCCTCGAAGTAGCCGAGCGTCGCGTGCGGCGAGCGGTGCACGATCTCGCCCACGGTGCCGGGTGGCACCTCCGCGTCGGCGTCGTCGACGATGCGGGTCTCGACGTTGACCGACGCGCGGCCGGCCGAGCCGGCGTACTCCAGCTGCTCGTGGGGCTTGAGGATCGTGGCGAGCGGCGCCATCTCGGTCTGGCCGTAGAAGTTCCACAGCCGGATCGACGGCAGCCGCTCCTGCAGCTCGCGCAGCACCTCGACCGGCATCGCGGCCGCGCCGTAGTAGCCCTTGGTCAGCGAGCCGAGGTCGGTGGTGTCGAAGTCGGGGTGACGCAGCAGCCCGATCCAGACGGTCGGGGGAGCGAAGAACTTGGTCACCTGGTGCTCGGCGATCGCGGCGAGGACCGCGGCGGGGTCAGGCCCGGGCAGGATCACGCTGGTCGCACCGAGGTAGACGTCGGGCCCGAGGAAGCAGTCGAGCTGCGCGCAGTGGTACATCGGCAGCGTGTGGAGCTCGACGTCGTCGGCGCTCATCTCGCCGTCGATCACGCAGGAGGCGTACTGCCACAGCAGCGACCGGCTCGACAGCAGCGCGCCCTTGGGACGCGACTCGGTGCCGGAGGTGAACATCATCCGGACCGGGTCGTCGTCGGCGACGTGCACCTCGGGTGCGGTGCCGTCGAAGTCGAACCACGCCTGGGCGTCGGGCCAGCCGGTGCCGCTCACGTCGGCCCCGCGAGGGCCGATGACCGCGCGCACGGCGACGTCGACCCCGTCCTCGGCGAGCGCCTTCTCGGCGGTCGGGACGAGCGCGTCCTCGACGACGAACGCCTTCGCCCCCGCCTTGGCGAGGATGAAGGCGATCTCGCCCGCGCCCAGCATGAAGTTGACCGGCACGAGCACCAGGCCGAGTCGGGCGGTGGCGAAGTCGAGCACCGCGAACTGCCAGCAGTTGTGGCTGAGCAGCGCGACCCGGTCGCCCTTGACCAGGCCGGCGTCCGCCAGAGCGGCCGCCGTGCGCTCCACGCAGGCGGCCAGCTCGGCGTACGTCAGGGTGGTCGGGCCGTCGACGATCGCGACCTTGCCCGGCACCGTCCGCGCCGTGCGGCGTGGCAGGTCCCCGAGGGACTGCTGCCGGGCGGTGCTGATCAGGGCGGTCAGGTCGGTCGTGTCAGCGGCCATGACCAGACCGTACGGTCAGTCCGGGACGTAGTCGAACGTGTCCGGGTTGGGTCCGCCGCGACCGTCCTCGCCCTTGTCGAGGCCGTCGACGCGGCTCATCTGCTCCGGCGTCAGCTCGAAGTCGAAGAGCTCGAAGTTCTCCTTCATGCGCGCCGGGGTCACCGACTTGGGGAACACGATGTCGCCGCGCTGGACGTGCCAGCGCAGGGCGACCTGGGCGGTCGACCGGCCGACCTCCTCGGCGATCTGCACCAGCGTGCCGTCGTCGAGCACCTTGCCCTGCGCGATCGGCGACCACGCCTCGACCGCGACGGCGTGCTCGTGCGAGGCCTTGCGGGCGGCGTTGTTGGCGAAGTAGGGGTGCACCTCGATCTGGTTCACCGCCGGTGCCTTGCCGGTCTCCTCGACGATGCGGTCGAGGTGGGCGGGCTGGAAGTTCGAGACGCCCACGGAGGCGGCGCGGCCGTCCTCGACGAACTCGAGCATCGTGCGCCACGTCGAGACGTAGTCGCCGTCGTAGAGCGTCGGCAGCGGCCAGTGGATGAGGAAGAGGTCGATCTTGTCGAGGCCGAGCGCGGACATCGTGTTGTCGAACGCGCGACGGGCGTCGTCGGGCTTGTGGAAGCCGTTGTTGAGCTTGGAGGTGACGTAGAGCTCGTCGCGCGGGATGCCCGACGCGGCGATGGCCTCGCCGACGCCCTTCTCGTTCTGGTACATCTCCGCGGTGTCGATGTGGCGGTAGCCGACCTCGAAGGCCTGCGTCACCACCTCGGCGGTGTCCTCCGGCGGGACCTGGAAGACGCCGAAGCCGAGCTGGGGGATGTGCGTGCCGTCGTTCAGGGTGATGGTGGGGATCGTCGGTACTGACATGTCAACCACCTACCCGGCACGGGCCGTGCGAAACGGTG
>CAZKZQ010000177.1:0-8451 GCA_964557235.1 uncultured Nocardioidaceae bacterium | reverse complement strand
ACGGCTTCATCGAGAACACCCTCGGGCTCGACGGCGACCCGCTCGACGCGATGGTCCTGCTCCAGGAGCCGACCTTCCCGGGCTGCCTGATCAAGTGCCGCGCGATCGGGATGTTCCGCATGACCGACGAGGCCGGCGGCGACGACAAGGTCCTCTGCGTCCCCAGCACCGACCCGCGCCTGGAGCACCTGCGCGACATCAACCACGTCTCGAAGTTCGACCGCCTCGAGATCCAGCACTTCTTCGAGGTCTACAAGGACCTCGAGCCCGGCAAGTCCGTCGAGGGCGCCAACTGGGTCGGCCGCACCGAGGCCGAGGCCGAGGTCCGGGCGTCCTTCGTCCGCGCCGAGGAGACCGGCTACTACGACAAGCACTGAGGGCTGATCGGTTTCCCACGATCACCCGTGAACCTGATGCTCCCCGCACGATGTTTCGTGCGGGGAGCATCGGTTTTGCCAGTGATCGTGGGAAACCGATCGGGCCGCTCAGAACAGCTCGGTGCGGAGCAGCTCGGCCGGGACGCCGAAGGCGTCGACCAGGTCCTCGGCGTGGGGGCGCAGCTGGCGGCACAGCTCGTCGATCGCCGACTGGACGGCCTTGGAGCGGTCGCCGGAGAGGCGGCCGTGCTCCATGAACCACGCCCGGTCGCCCTCGATCAGCGACAGCGCGTAGAGGTCGCACAGCGCCCCGAGCGCCTTCTTGTTGGTGCCGTCGGGGGTGTTCTGCACCTTGGTCAGGAACGCCTCGAAGAACAGCCGCTCCCCGTGGGCCCGAGCGGCCGCGATGATGTGCGGCTGCACGCGGGAGAACACCTGCTCCGGCGCGGTGCCGCCGTCCATGCCGGACTTGAGCCGGCGCGCGGCGGACGACGTCATGTGGTCCTCGCGCCAGCGCAGCATCGACAGGTGCCAGTCGGGGTCGAGCAGCCCTGCGTCCTCGTCGGAGATGCCGCCGCGCCCGGGCACGGCGTCGCGCAGCCGCTCGAGCAGGGTGCGCATCTGGGTGCGCTCCACGACGGTCTCGACGGCCAGGCCGGCGACGTAGCCGACCATGTCGACCTGGTTGAGCGAGTTGAACTCCGCTGCCAGGTCGGTCAGCCGCCCCTTGGCGACGAGCTGGAGCAGCACGGTGTTGTCGCCCTCGAAGGTGGTGAAGACGTCGACGTCGTCGTAGAGCGCGGAGAAGCGGTTGACCGAGAGGTAGCCCGCGCCGCCGCACGCCTCGCGCGACTGCTGGATGGTGTCGAGGGCGGCCCAGGTGCCGAGCGACTTGGTGGCCGCGGCCCGTGACTCCAGCGCCTTGCGGCGGCGCTCCGAGGCGCCGTCGACGTCGCTGAAGATGCGGTGCAGGTCGGCGGCCACGCGCTCCTGCGCGAAGTGCAGGGCGTAGGTGCGGGCGAGCAGCGGGATCAGCCGGCGCTGGTGCTGGCCGTAGTCGAGCAGCACGATCTCGCTGTCGCTGTCCTTGGGGCCGAACTGGCGACGGCGGTTGCCGTAGGTCACCGCGATCTTGAGCGCGACCTTGCTGGCGTTGATCGCACCGCCACCGACGCACACGCGGCCCTGCACGAGGGTGCCGAGCATGGTGAAGAAGCGGCGGTCGGGGTTCTCGATCGGCGAGTGGTAGGTGCCGTCCTCGCTGACGTCGGCGTACTTGTTGAGCAGGTTCTCGCGCGGGACGCGCAGCCCCTCGAACCAGATGCGGCCGTTGTCGACGCCGTTGAGGCCGTGCTTGTGGCCGCAGTCCTCGATGCGCACGCCGTCGACGACCTTGCCCTTGTCGTCGCGCAGCGGGGCGAGGAGCGCGTGGACGCCGTGGTTCTCGCCGTCGACGACGAGCTGGGCGAAGACGGCGGCCATCGTGCCGTGGCGGGCCGCGTTGCCGATGTAGTCCTTGCGGGCGCTGTCGTCCTTGGTCTGCAGGACGAACTCCTGCGTCTCCGGGTCGTACGTCGCGTAGGTGCCGACCGCCTGCACGTTGGACCCGTGGCCGGTCTCGGTCATCGCGAAGCAGCCGAGCAGCGCGCCGCTGGTGATGTCGGCCATGTACTTCTTGTGGTGCCGCTCGGTGCCGAGCTGGAGCACCGCGCCGCCGAAGAGGCCGAACTGCACGCCGAGCTTGACCAGGACCGACAGGTCACCGAACGCCGAGGTCTCGAAGGCCGCCACCGAGGCGCCGATGTCGCCCCCGCCGCCGTACTCCTTGGGCAGGCCGTAGCCGGTCTGCCCGGTGCCGGCGAGCTCGACGACGACGTCCCTCACCTTGTCGCGGTAGTCGTCCCGGGAGAGGGTCTCGGCCTCGTCGAGGATCGAGGCGTGCTTGACGAGGTTCTCGCGGACCTTGGCGCGGACCTCGCGGTAGCGACCGTCCAGGAGGTCCCGCATCGCGGTGACGTCGATGTGCTGGTCCGTGAGGGGGTCGGTCGCCATGGGCTCATCGTGGCAGCAACCCAGGGGCAGGTCCTCGGGAGTGCTGCAAAAACCGGTGGGCCCCGCCCGATTGGGAGGTTCGGGCGGGGCCGGGACTGTCCCATTGGGAGGCTAGGACAGCCGGTTGAGCCGGCGGCTTCAGGGGGTGGGAAATGGGATACGTCTTTCCCCCCGGCCTGCGGAACCCCCACTGCTCGAGTGGGTAGATCGTGCCGCTCAGCTCTGCGGGTCCCCCCGGACTCCGCATGTCTCAATGATACAGAAGAACGGTTCAACGTAAAGGAAATGGGTGGTCTGAAATGCCCCCATAGTGGGTTTGGGGCCCTCTTTGGGGGGACGTCCCGTGGCCCACACGGGTGGTGCTCACCCCGAAGGGCGTGGCCCGGAAGGACCAGATCGGGCCGTCAGGTGGTCTGGCCCACCTGGGCCGCGGATCCCGGCCCATCCTCCTCCTCGTCGACCGGCACCTCGGCGGTCGACGTCGTGGGATGGGAGGCCCGGCCGTAGCGGTCGAACCTCTGGCCCGTGGCGATGCCGCCGAGGTAGACCGACAGCAGCGCGATCACGACGCCGCCGATGTCGTCGGCGATGTAGTGCCAGCCGAAGTACATCGTGGAGACCAGGGTGAGGAAGCAGTAGACCCAGGCGGCGATGCGCAGCGCGCGGTGCCGCACGGTGTAGTGCGCCACCAGCGCGATCGTCAGGGTCAGGCCCACGTGGAGCGAGGCGAAGCCCGCGACGGACTGGATGGAGTCGGAGAACGGGTTGAGCGGGAAGCGGACGTCCTGCCGGGAGTTCCACAACGAGTCCTGCAGGTCGGTGACCCCGGTGACGTCGAGGCCGCGGTAGAGCCAGGGGTACCAGAACGCCGGACCCATGGTCGGGATGGCGTAGTAGGAGATCGTGCCGAAGGTCCAGGTCAGGCAGTTGGCCGTGGCGTACCAGTAGCCGTAGGAGATGTTGCGCGACCACACCAGCCACACCACGAGGCTGATCGGGGCGAGCGGGAGGTAGAGGAGGTAGATGAAGGCGAAGACGTGGGCGGCCCAGGTCTCGCCGAACATCGAGTGCAGGATCGTCGCCGGCTCGTTGCCGAACAGCAGCCACCGGTCGAGGCGGTGCAGCATCGGGTCCTGCATCTCGCCGAACATGCGCGGCAGGTAGTTCTTGAGGTTGCGATAGCTGACGTAGGTGACGTAGAAGCTCGTCAGCCCGATGACCACCAGCATGATGCGCTCGCGGGTCCAGTGCTCGCGCACGAGGATCCCGGCCTCGACGCGGAGGTTGCGCCAGTTGCTGCGCGCCCTCCACATCGACCGTGGGACCACGTCGAGGAGGAACGCGCCGAGCACCATCGCGGGCAGGCGCACCCAGGCCGGACCGAGGAAGCCGTCGGGATCACGCAGCCGCTCGTCGAGGGCATGGGAGACCACGAGCGCCACGACACCCATGAGGACCGCGACGCCCACGAGGAGTCCGTACGCCGGGCGCTTCATCTCCGCGATTCTAGGGAACCGACCCACACCTCCCGCCACCGAGAACGGCCCTGTCGGGCAGGTCGTGGCGTGAGAGTCCTCACCCTCCGGGGCGTGCACCCGGGACGGGGGCGGTGCGCGAGGCCTCCAGGGCGAGCGAGACCCGGTCCCCGACCCGGACGGGCAACGACCAGGGGGCGACCGCGTCGAGCTCGCCGAGCCCCTCGAGGGGGTCCACGACGACCCGCAGCCGCACCTGCTCCGACGCCGAGCGCAGGGCCACGACGGTCGCCGGGACGCGCCCGTCCGGGTCGAGCCGCAGCGCCGACCTCCGCATCGCCAGGGCCTCCCCGGGGCCGAGCACCGGCGCTCCGGGGGCGTCGGCCAGGGCCAGGAGGGCACCGGCCGCGTCGTGGGGCAGCACGGTCGCGTAGCCGAGGAAGCGCGCGGTGGTCGCGTCCACCGGCGCACGCCACACGTCGTCGAGCGCCCCGGTCTGCACGAGCCTGCCTGCCCGCAGCACGGCCATGCGGTCCGCGACGGCGAAGGCCTCCTCCGCGTCGTGGGTGACCAGCAGCGCGGTCGTCCCGGCCTCGCGCAGGATCGTCGAGAGGTCGTCGGCGAGCCGGTCGCGCAGGTCCCGGTCGAGAGCGGCCAGCGGCTCGTCGAGGAGCAGCAGCCTCGGGCGGGCCGCCAGGGAGCGGGCCAGGGCGACCCGCTGCCGCTCGCCTCCCGAGAGCTCGGAGGGGAGGCGGGCGTCGTACCCCGCCAGGCCGACGAGCTCGAGCAGCTCGGCCACGCGGGCGGCGCGCTCGGGCCGCGGGCGGCGGCGTACGCGGAGGGCGTAGGCGACGTTGTCGGCGACCGACAGGTGCGGGAAGAGCTGGCCGTCCTGGAACATCAGCGCGAACCCCCGGCGGTGCGGCGGCACGCCACGCAGGTCGCGGCCGGCCGAGGTGATCCGCCCGCCCGTCAGCGGCTCGAGCCCCGCGACCGCCCGCAGCAACGTCGACTTGCCCGAGCCCGACGGGCCGAGGACGGCGCAGACCTCCCCCGCTGCGACGTCGAGCGAGACACCGTCCACGGCGGTCACGTCGCCGAAGCGCACCGTGACGTCGTCGATCCCCAGGGCCTCCACGTCAGAACGCTCCCACGCCGGGCGGCCTCAGCCGCTCGACGGCGACGACGACCACGCTGGTGACCAGCCCGAGGACGACCGCGGCCGCGAGCCCCGCGCCGAAGCTCTCCGCGCCGGGCCGCGAGACCAGCTGGAAGACCAGCACCGGGAGGGTCGGGTCGTCCGGCCTGGCCAGGAAGCTCGTGGCACCGAACTCCCCCAGCGACACCGCGAAGGCGAAGCCGGCGGCCGACAGGACGGGACGCCACACCAGCGGCAGGTCGACCGACGCGAGCACGCGCGACGGGGGCGCCCCCAGGGAGGCGGCCGCCTCGCGCAGCCGCGGGTCGACCGCGCGCAGCGCCGGCGCGACCAGGCGTACGACGAGGGGCAGCGCCACCAGCGCCTGCGCGACGGGCACGAGCCACGGGCTGCCCCGCAGGTCGAGCGGCGGGGTGTCGAGCGCGACCAGGAGGCCGAAGCCGACCGTCACCGCCGAGACGCCGAGCGGCAGCATGAACACCCCGTCGAGGGCGCTCCGCACGCGGGTCCAGCGGCGCGATCCGCCGCGCGCGGTAAGTCCCGCGACGACGAGCCCCAGCACCAGCGCGAGCAGGGTGGCGTCGACCGCGACGCGCAGCGACGTCTCGAGCGCCTGGGACAGCGGGACGCGCAGGGTGCCGTCGTCGGCGGGGCGCTGCACGGCGGAGTAGTAGGCCGTGGACCAGGCGCCCTCGACCCGCAGGCTGCGCAGCACGACCGCGGCGAGGGGCGTGAGCACGAACGCCACGACGACCGCGGTCGCCGCGAGGACCGGGACGTCGTGCGAGGCCGGGCGTCGGGGCACGGGGGCCACGCGGTCGGTGGTCCCGTCGCGCGGACGGGCCCGGCCGGCCAGGGCGAGCAGCACGGTGACGACCGCGACCTGCAGCACCGAGAGGGCGGCCGCGGCGGGGAGGTCGAGCAGCTGGGTGGTGAGGTAGTAGATCTCGGTCTCGACGGTGGAGTAGCGCCCGCCGCCCATCGTGAGGACCACGCCGAACGCGGTCGCGCAGAACAGGAACACCACCGAGGCGGACGACACCACCGCCGGCAGCAGGGCCGGCAGGGTCACCGTGCGGAGCACCTGCCAGGGCGAGGCGCCGAGGGAGGCAGCGGCCTCGGCCCGGCGCGGGTCCAGCCCGGCCCACCACGGTCCGACCGTGCGCACCACCACCGACAGGTTGAAGAACACCAGGGCGGCGCAGATCGCCACGGGCGTGCCGTCCAGGCCGAGCCCGCCCAGGGGCCCGCTCGGAGCGAGCAGGCCTCGGAACGCGACGCCCACGACCACCGTCGGCAGGACGAAGGGCGCGGTCACGATGCCGCGGAGCACCGCCGAGCCGGGGAGACGCAGCCGATAGAGGGCGTACGCCGTCGGGACGCCGAGCAGGACGGTGACGGCCGTCGCCGCGGCGGCCGCCCAGACCGTGAACCAGAGCACCCGCACGACCCGGGGCCGGGCGAGCGTCTCGAGCACGCCCCCGAGGTCGAGGTGCCCGTCGGGCGCGAACCCGAGCCGCAGCATCTCCGCGACCGGCAGGACGAAGAAGACGGCGAGGAAGGCCAGCGGCAGTGCCGCCAGTCCCAGCGGGACGAGCGCTCTCCGGGCTGCCGTCGGTCGCACCTCAGCCGGCGTCCGTGACGTCGGTCCACTCGCGGATCCAGTCGTCGCGCTGCTCGGTGACCACGCCGGGGTCGACCGTGAACGGCTTCGGCGCCGGCTCGGCGTACTTCGCCCAGAGCGGGGGCAGGGTCGCGCCGTCGTCGACGGGGAAGACGTACATGTTGTCCGGCAGGGCCTCCTGGACCGCGCGGCTCTGCAGCCAGGCGACCACCTCGCGCGCGCCGTCGGGGTTCTTCGCGCCGTCGAGCACCGCGGCGTACTCCACCTGGCGGAAGCAGGTGTCGAGCAGCGCGCTCGTCGTCGGCTTCGAGCCGCCCTCGGGCACGGTGAACGGCGGCGAGGAGTTGTAGGACAGCACGATCGGGCGGTCTCCCTGCCCGGACGCGGTGAAGTCGCCCTCGTAGGCGTCGGTCCACGAGCCGGCGACGCGCGCGCCGTTGTCCATGAGGTCGCGCCAGTAGTCCTGCCAGCCGTCCTCGCCGTACGCCGCGACGGTGGAGAGCAGGAAGGCGAAGCCGGGCGAGGAGGTCGCCGCGCTCGGCGTCGAGAACAGGCCTTCGTACGCCGGCTTCGTCAGGTCGTCGAGGGTGCGCGGCTCCGGCTTGCCCTGGTCGGCGAACCAGGCGTCGTCGACGTTGACGCACACGTCGCCCCAGTCGACGGGGGCGAGGGCGCGCCGCGCGTCGCCGGGGAGCTCGTAGTCCGACGCCGAGGCCGGCGCGTCGGTCGCCGCGTCGTTCGCCAGCACGCCCGCGTCGAGGGCCCGGGAGGCGAAGGTGTTGTCGAGGCCGTAGACGACGTCGGCGATCGGCGCGTCCTTGGTGAGGACGAGCTTGTTGGTGAGCTGGCCGGCGTCGCCGTTGGGGACGACGACCAGGTCGAGCCCGGTGTCCTCCTCGAAGGCGCGCACCAGCGGCTTGGGCATCGCCCACGAGTCGTGGGTGGCCAGGACGACCTTGGTCGGCTTCGCCGCACCGGACCCCTCGCGGGGGGCGTCGTCGTCGCTGGTCGACACCGAGCAGGCGGCCAGAGCAGCGGCGAGCGCGACGGCCGACACGGTCGCCGCGACCCGGGTGGTGGTGGTCATGCGTGTCTCCTCGGGTGAGGAGGGTCCCGCGTGGGCGGGAAGAGCTCGACTCCCTTCGCCGGTGCTAACCGGAGCAGGTTCGAGGGTCTGCGGCCGATCCCGCACTCTCAGCGCCCGTGTGGCGCTCCCCTGTCGTGTGGGGTCCAGGCTAGCGCGGCGAGTAGACCGCGGTGCCGTCGACCTCCTGGCGGTCGAGACGGCCGTGGGAGACGAGCAGGTCGAGGTGGACCATCGTCTCCATCGTGGCCATCGCGCCGTTGAACCAGTCGAGCTCGTCGAAGGTGCGCTCGTGGCGGGTCCAGGTGAGCGAGGTCGCCACGTCGTGGGCCGAGCTGCCGCCCGGCTGCACCTGCGCGAGGCACTGCTCGAGCCGGTCGTCGTGGTGGGCGAGCAGCTCGTCGACCCGCGCGTGGGAGCTCGGGGCGACCGGCCCGTGCGCCGGGAGCAGCACCAGGTCGGGCATCTCGCGCACCTTGCGCAGGGACCCGAGGAAGGCCGCCAGCGGGTTGTCGGCGAAGACCAGCTCGAAGCCGACCGACGGGGTGATCGTCGGGAGCACGTGGTCGCCGGCGAACAGCACGCCCCGCTCGTGGTCGGCGAAGACGAAGTGACCGGCCGTGTGGCCCGGCGTCGGCACGGCGTGCAGCACCCGGTCACCGAGGTCGATCTCCTGCTCC
>CAZKZQ010000176.1:3262-8453 GCA_964557235.1 uncultured Nocardioidaceae bacterium | reverse complement strand
GCGCCCTCGTCCCTCGTGGTCGCCAGGACCAGCAGCGTGCCTCCCGGGGCCACGAGCGAGGCGATCGTCCGGGCCGCGACCTCGTGCTGCTCAGGTGGCATCGACTGCACCGTGAGGCTCTCGACGACGAGGTCGAACCGTCCCTCCCAGTCGCGGGGGAGGTCCAGGACGTCGGCGACGAGGTAGTCCACCTCGCTGTCCGGATGCTTCCGTCGTGCGGCTGCGATCGCGGTGGGCGCGAAGTCGAAGCCCGTCGTACGGAAGCCGAGGTGCGCGAGGAACTCGGCGTCCGCGCCGTAGCCGCACCCCACGACCAACGCCTCGCGGCCGTTGCCGGTGAGCCCTCGCGTCGTGGCCCACTCCGTGAGCTGCGGGCGAGCGGCGCCGTAGTCCCAGGGCGGCTTGGCGCCACCGCTCTCGGCACCTGAGTAGATGCCCTCGAACATGCCGGTTGTCTCGCCCGTCACGACTCGAGGGTATCGAGACGCGATTCGTGGGGCATCCGCTCAGCCGGGCGCAGGCGATGACCGCGCCCTGCCCGACGCGCCGATGTCGACCTCGGCGCTCCTCAGCGACTCGTGGTGGCCTGCGCTCCGCCCACAGCGGCGCACATCCTCGACGCGGTGCACGAGACCGCGAGGGCACTCATCGCGAGAGTGACGCTCCTCCAGGCGCTGCCGTTCCAGGCTGCTGAGGCAGCGTCACCGACTCCGACGCAGGTCGAGACTGCGCTGCAGCTCACCGCATTGAGGACCGGTGGCGCCGCTGTCGTGGTCCAGAGGCTTCCGTTGTAGGTGGCTGCGTAGGGGTTGTCGAAGAGATCCTGGGCATACACGAGGCAGTAGGTCCGCGAGACGCAGGAGAGCGACGACAACCAGTAGGCCTCCCCGGCGGGGCTGCCCGACAGAGCCTTGGCCTGCGCGATCCAGGCGGTCCCGTTCCAACGCGCCACATCGCCCTGCTCGCCGAACGCGAGGCACCAGGTCGCACTGACGCAGTCGAGCGAGTTCAGGCTGAACCCGCTCGGGACGGCCCGCTGGGTCCAGGTGCTGCCGTTGAACGTGAAGGCGACGTCGTCCGGCCCGATCACAGCGCAGAAGGTGGTCGAGGTGCAGGAGATCCTTCCTGCGTACAACGCCGGGATCGCCTTGGACTTCGACCAGGTGGCGCCGTTGAAGCGCAGGACGCCGACGTTGTCGACGGTGGCCATGCAGAACGAGCTGGACGTGCAGGACACCTCGAAGAGGCCTCCCGCGGGTCTGGCCGGGCTCGGCGCGGACCAGGTGGCACCGTTGAACCGCAGCAGCTGACCGGTGACGTCGACGGCAGCGCAGAAGCTGTCGCTCGGGCAGGACACCGAACGCAGAGTCCCACCGGGGTTGAACGGCTGGCCCACCCAACCCGATGCGGTCAGCCGGGTCGCCACCCTCGCGCTGACCCGCGTGCCGACGTAGACACACGACGTGGTGGTAGAGCAGCTGATGTCGGCACCATTCCGTGCGGCGAACCCGGAGGGAGGTGCGTCGATGGTCCATCCCAAGCCCTTGAACGTGGCTGTTCGGGCCTCGTTGTCCACCGCGACGCAGAACGTCGTGCTGACGCACGACACGGCAACCATGTTCAAGGTGTTCGCGAACACGGTCCGCTCCGCTGACCAGGTGCTGCCGTTGAAGGTCTTGGAGTTCCACGCGTTGACGTTCGTCGCGGACTGGCCCGTCGCCATGCAGAAGGTCGGTGAGACACAGCTCAGACCAGTCAGGTCGGCCAAGCCAGGACCAGCGACGGTCGCCCAGCTCGAGCCGTTGAAGATCGCCGTCTCGGTGCTGCTCGAGGCGACACAGCGTCCGGACGGCAGGCACGAGATCACTGTCGTCAACCTGGTGATGGCGGGCCCCGCCTCGCTCACCCAGCCAGCGCCGTTGAACCTGAGGTTCTCCGCGCCGAGCGCGAAGCACAGCGTGCTGCTGGCGCACGAGAGAGTCGCGGTGTAGGCGGTCGGTCCCGCGGTCCACCTCGTGCCGTTGTAGGTGAACAGCTGCTTGAGGCCGAATTCGTTGCCGGTCAGGAGTGCGCAGAAGGACGAGGACACGCACGAGATCGTCGACTGCTTGCGCCCGGTCGAGGGGACGACGTTCACGGGCCTGGACCACGTCGCGCCGTTCCACATCGTGACGTTGGCCGAGTCGTCCACCGAGGCGCAGAACCCCGAGGACGGGCAGGAGACCGACGTCGGAAGTCCACCACCGGCGTCGACCGTCGCCGGGGTCCTCCAGGCGATCTGGCCGATGGCGGCAACGACCTTGGCGGCCGGCCCCGTGCCGGCGACGTTGATGGCCCGCACCGACAGCGTGTAGGTGGTGCTGGCGCGCAGGTTGGTGAAGGTGAAGCTGCGAGTCGTTCTGGAGACGGTCGTCGACCACGGCCCGCTGCCGTTGGCGTCGATGCCGTTACGTGCGACGCGGTATCCCGTGACGGCCGAGCCGCCGTTGTTGCTCGGCGGCTGCCAGGCGATCGTCGCCGTGCGCGCACGGTCGCTCTTCGAGACCGTGACGCTGCTCGGCAGGGCGGGCGGCCCGACCAGGGTCGTCGTACCTGAGGCCGCAGCGCCCGTCCCGGCTGAGGTGATCGCCCGCACCGAGAGCGTGTATGCCTTCCCGGCCACGAGGTTGGTGAACGTCTGGCTTCGCGCCGTGGCTGGGACGATCGACGACCACGGGCCGCTTCCCGTGCTGTCGACGCCGTCGCGGGCGACGCGATAGCCGGTCACGGCCAGACCCCCGGTAGAGGTCGGCGGCTGCCACGTGATGGTGGCCGAGTGGGAGGCGTCCGACTTCGTCAGGCTGAAGCTGGTCGGCGCGCTGGGGGGCGAGGTCGACGCCTCTGCCGGGGCTGCATGGAGCAGGGAAACCGTGATGAGGAGACACAGTGCTCCACCGAGACGTCGCAACATGAATGCCCCACCCCTTTGACGCGTCGCCAGAAGGCTAGGCGCGACGCCGGCACCGGGGAAAGGGCCGGTCGGAGTCGAGTACGGACCGGTCGGCACCTCGTCGACGCATCATCCTCATGCCGGAGGTCTCGCCCGTCACGGCTCGTCCGGCATCGACGTGTCGACCGGGACGCCGTCGACATGGACGGTGGCTGCTCGCCAGAAGCAGAGCATGTCCTTGACCTCGAGCGCGTCGTGGAGCGGCGCTGGGTAGAACCACGCGACGTCGGGGGCGCCGTCGGCACTGAGGTAGGACGCGACGCCCTTGTAGGCACAGACCGTGCGGGTGTCCGAGGGGGTCAACAGGTCCATGCGCACGTCGTCGCGGGGGAGGTACCACCGGACCGGCAGCGCCGTCTCGATCAGCATCATCGGCCGCGAGGACTCCGCGACGGTGACGCCGTCGATCTCGACCACGACGTGGCGGGTGCTGCGCAGGACGTCGATCCGCTTGAACGGATCGCGGGGATGGGCCATCGCGGGTTCCTCCTCCTCGAGCCACGTGAACGGCTCCCAGTGCAGCACGACGCGTCCGCCGAGCTCCGGTGCGTCGGGTCTGAACGCCACCTCGCCGTGACCGTCGAGGTGCAGCGACCGCCCCGGCACGGTGTGCCAGTCGTTGTGCCGAGGAGGCAGCACGGGTGCCGTCAGCTCTGGGACCGGGGCGGGATCGTGCTCGGTCAGCGGCAGGTCGACGTCGCCCGGTGGGACGGCGTACCAAGGAACGACGCGTCGGGGTTCATAGACGAGCAGGGCGTCCCGCGTGTCCGCCACCGTCCGTCCGCCGAGGACGGCGCGGATCCGCTTCGGGGTCGCCGCGTAGCGCAGCTCTGCCAGTCCGTCGAACCACTGCTGGTGCAGGTCGATGGCCATCCTCGAGTCTTGCACCGGCCATCGCATCGGCGACAGGGTCGTCACGTCACGAAAGGCCCGGTTCCGGACCCAGGTCCTCGACCTGCGCGCGTTCGGTCCACGTCCTGTTCAGCGGCACGGGCCCGGCCTACTGTGAGGGATCGAGCGGCCAGGCGCTGCACGGGCGGCGCCGGATCGGAGAGCCTCCATGAGACGAGGCAGCAGGACGACTCAGGCGACGCGAACCTCCCCGTGGGGCCAGGGAGCACTCGTGCTCGTCCTGGCGGGGGCCGCCATCAGCGCAGTGCCCGCGGGGGCTCCGGCCCAGCCGGCAACCAGCCAGAAGGTCACGGCAGCGACGGCAGTCGCGCGCTCGTGCCACGCGAAGTACGTCGGTGGCGCCGCAGGCACGCAGACGGTCGCGGCGACCGCCCCTGTCACCGGGCTGATCCGCGCCCGACTGTCCGGCAAGGGCGACTGGGACCTCGGAGTCTTCGACGCCGGCTCGGGTCGCTCGCTGGCCGGTTCGGCCGGCTTCGCCTCCAACGAGCTCGCGGAGGGGTTCGTCAAGAAGGGACAGAAGCTGCGCGTGCAAGCGTGTCGCTATCGCGGCAGCGCCTCGAGTGCCGACCTGTCGATCGACTACGTCGCGATCGCGGAGCGCTCCATCGGCAAGCTGAAGATCGTGGACGTCAGCACCCCCACGCGCAAGCAGAAGCAGCGGCTGCAGGGCCTGGACCTCGATCTGACCGAGCACGGCGACGCGAACTCCGTCGAGGTCGTCCTGCATGGCAACTCCGACGAGCGGAAGCTGAGCGAGGCGGGCTTCAGCTTTGACGTGCGCATCGCCGATCTCGAAGCGCGCGCCAAGGCGAACACGACGGCCGACGCGAAGTTCGCGGCGTCCAACCCCAAGACCCAGCTGCCCAGCGGCAGCAACGCCTATCGCCACCTCGCGGACTACGACCTCGAGCTCAAGCAGCTGGCCGAGCGCTACCCGGGGCTGGTCAAGGAGCTGACGCTCAACCACCAGTCGGTCGAGGGTCGCGACGTCCACGGCATCGAGATCACGCAGAATCCCGACGCGCGGGACGGCAAGCCTGTCTTCCTGCTGATGGGCGCCCACCACGCGCGCGAGTGGCCCTCCTCGGAACACACGATCGAGTTCGCCTATGACCTGCTGACGAACTACGGCAGGAGCGCTCGGACGACCGACCTGGTGAACACGACGCGCACGATCATCGTGCCGGTCGTCAACGTCGACGGGTTCAACCTCTCGCGCGAGGCGCGGCACGCCGGCTTCAGCGCCTCCTTCGGCCTGTTCGACTACGAGATGAAGCGCAAGAACTG
>CAZKZQ010000176.1:0-3162 GCA_964557235.1 uncultured Nocardioidaceae bacterium | reverse complement strand
GGCTCGCTCGGCTACACCTTCGAGATCGGACCCGACGAGTTCCACCCGCCGTACAACAACGGCGTCGTCGACGAGTACCTCGGCCGCGGCCAGTCAGCGGGTGCCGGCAGGGGCGGCAACCGCGAGGCGTACTACGAGATGCTCGCGGCGACCAAGCAGCAGGCCCTGCACTCGGTCATCGAGGGCTCAGCCCCCACGGGGTCGACGCTCACGATCACCAAGACGGTCACAACCGCGACCTCGCCGGTCTGGAACGACGACTTCGGCACGAGCATCGGTCCGGCCCAGACGTTCCAGGACACCCTGCAGTACTCCATGGTCACCGATGGCCCGAGCTTCGAGTGGAACGTCAACCCGTCCACGCGGCCGGTCGTCGCCGGACGCGACGGCCGCGATGCGGTGGCCCCGCCACAGGACGCGATCGCGCTGCCCAACCCTGCCGGCCAACCGGCTGAGAACACCGGCGACCCGCTCTCGGGACCGCACGAGGAGATCGACTTCGACGTCGACGGACCGCCGGCCGTCGACAACGGCCGATTCACGGTCCACATCGACTGGGCCGACCCTGACACCGACTGGGACGTCTACGTCTATGACCAGGCGGGGACCGTCGTCGCGCAGTCGGCCTCGTTCGGAGACACCACCGAGGACGCTGTGCTGTTCGACCCGCCGCCGGGGACCTACACGGCAGTGATCGTCAACTACGACCAGGTCGACGGCCAGGCGTACGACGATTGGGGCAACGGCAGCGTGACGTTCCGGAGCCCCCTGCCTCGCACCGAGACCGGGGTCAAGGAGGCGTGGACTCTGACCTGCCAGACGCCAGGTGGCGCGGCCGGCTCACCCGTCGAGGTCGTCGTCGACCGCGGCGAGCGCGCCGACGTCGGAGACGCCTGCGAGTGATCGGCCCGAGCCGGTCGTGGTGGTCCGCTAGTGAGGCGACTGGGGACCTGCCGGCTGCGGCCAGCCACCGTAGGGGACGGTGAGGATCTCGAGGACGTGACCGTCGGGGTCGAGCCAGTAGAGCCCGCGCCCGCCGTCGTTGGTGTTGATCTGCTGGGCACGACGTCGCCCGGGGTCGGCCCAGTAGGGGAGGTCGCGCGCCACGATGCGCTCGTGGATCTGGTCGAACTCGTCCTCGTCGACGAGGAACGCGTAGTGCTGCGGGTGCACCGGACCCTCCTCGAGGAAGTCCAGCGAGACGTCGTTGGACACCTGGACCACTGCGAACGGCCCATAGCTCGTGGGGTCGGGGAGCCCCAGGATCCCGGACAGGAACGTCGACGAGGCCCGCTTGTCGTGGCAGTAGACGATCGTGTGGTTGAGCTGCACCGGCATGTGAACCTCCTCGGTGGGATCACTGCCCTGCGATCATCCGCTCATCTCGGGTGAAGCACCACGGGCCTCGGCCATGAATCGCGAGGATTCGGCGCCGAGCAGATCCTCCGAGGCACGCCCGTCAGGCCTTGGAGAAGACACCCTCCGGGAATGCGCCGTTCTCCAGTGCCTTCGTGACCAGCGGCCGGCCGAGCTCGGCGAGCCGCATCGCCCCGTCGTCGCCCAGATGCACCCAGGGCTCGGCACCCAAGGCATTGGTCGCGGCCTCAACCTCATGCCGCAGGTCACGACCGGCGTCGGTGAGCCCACCATCGACGGTGAGCAGGCCGCGGTCGACCAACGAGGCCGTTGCGGCAGCCCACTGCTCGTCGGACCAGCCGCGCGTGAACTGGGCAACCTCAGGGAGGAAGCCCCTCCCGGTCGCGCAGTGCGTCACGAGCGCCTCCAGGCCACTCAGACCCGCGGCCAGCAACGCCGCGATGTGGCCGTCACCGCGGTGCTCACGCAGCAAGGTCAACGCATGGAAGAGCACGAGGTGAGGCGACGTCGGCCAGGGCAGGTCCGCATGACCGGCGTACAGAGGGCGGCCGGGTGCGGTGCACCCTTCGGTCGCCCGGCGCGCGAGCGCTGCTGCTTCCGCGACCTCAGGAGAAGCGAGGAGGTCGGCGCCCAGAAGGCGCTGGTAGGACGCGTCGATGCCTCGGTAGCGGGCGGCGATCGCGTCCTCGGGGGTCACCTGGTCCCACGCGGCGGGGATGCACTTGGCCACCAGCGTCGGGTTGAAGTTGTAGAACGTTGCGGCGACCACGCCGGGCCCGACGCGGCCCATCGCCGCAGAGCGCGAGGCGAAGTACGGCGTGCGACCCCGGCGCAGTCCGATCCCGGCGAGCGCCTCCTCGACGTCCGGCGAGAAGTAGCCCAGGGCGTGCAGAGGCTCGAGGGATCGAGCGATACGACCGAAGTCTCGGGGTTCCATGTGTTCTGTCTACCTCAGCGGGCACGGTCACGCCCCTAGGCTGGGTCGGCCATCCCCGAGCACGAACCGAGGTCCCTGTGCCCGCCAGCCGTTCCGCCCGCCAGAGGAAGGCCAGCGCCGAGGCTGGAGCGCTGGCCGAGGTCCGCATCGACCTGAGCTCCGACGACTCCTTCGCCTACACGATCTCGTGCACGCAGTGCGAGGTCCCGCGACCGGGGAGCGGCACCCGCGCCTGGAGCACGCGCCGGTCGGGCGAGGACAACGGCTACATGGCGGCGATGGACCGCTGGATCCTCCACCTCACGTCCAAGCACCCCGACGCCGAGGCCCCGTGCCTGAGCTACGTCGCCGAGGCCCACGCCCGTCTCCAGGAGCGTCGCGATGCCCGGGGCTGAGTTGTTCGCGCGCGTGGGAGCGGCGGCCCTGCTGCTGCGGCCGGCGTACGTCGCCACGGAGGTCGTCACGGCCGCGGCGACGACGGGGGGCTACAGCTTCGTCCACGACTCGGTCAGCCGGCTCGGCGAGATCGGCTGCTCGCCGGAGTACTGCTCGCCGCGGCACGCGGTGATGAACGGCTCCTTTATGGGGTTCGGCGCGCTGCTGGTCGGCGGTGCGGTCCTCTCCGCGCGGACGCTGGGGCCGTGGGCGACCGCGCTGCTCGTGGTCTCCGGGCTGAGCTCGGTGGCGACGGGCTTCGCACCGCTCGACCAGGACGCCACCCTGCACGCGATCGCGGCGACGCCGCTCTTCGTGGCGCAGCCGATCTCCCTCGCCGTCATCGGAGCCCGGCTGCGGGGAGACCACCCGCGTCTGTCCGCGGCGCTGATGGCGACGGCCGCGGTGACGGG
>CAZKZQ010000175.1:0-8498 GCA_964557235.1 uncultured Nocardioidaceae bacterium | reverse complement strand
TCTGCGCGCTCGCCGGCCACGAGCACATCCACAAGGGCATGACCTCGCGCGACCTGACGGAGAACGTCGAGCAGCTGCAGGTCCTCTCGTCGCTGCGGCTGGTGCGGGACCGCGCGGTCGCCGCCCTCGCCCGCCTCGCCCGACTCGCCTCGGAGCACGAGGCGACCGTGATGGCCGGTCGCTCGCACAACGTCGCCGCTCAGGCCACCACGCTGGGCAAGCGGTTCGCGACCGTGGCCGACGAGATGCTCGTCGCCGTGCAGAGGCTCGAGGAGCTCGTCGCCCGCTATCCCCTGCGCGGCATCAAGGGACCGGTCGGCACCTCCCAGGACATGCTCGACCTCCTCGACGGCGACACGGCGCGGCTGGCCGACCTCGAGGACCGCGTCGCCGCCCACCTCGGCTTCGAGCGCGTGCTGACCAGCGTCGGCCAGGTCTATCCGCGCTCGCTCGACTTCGAGGTCGTCTCCGCGCTCGTGCAGCTCGTCGCCGGCCCCTCCAACCTCGCCACGACGATCCGCCTCATGGCCGGCATCGAGCTCGTCACCGAGGGGTTCAAGGAGGGCCAGGTCGGCTCCAGCGCGATGCCGCACAAGATGAACACGCGCTCGTGCGAGCGGGTCAACGGCCTCGCGGTGATCCTCCGCGGTCACCTGTCGATGGTGGGCGAGCTCGCCGGCGACCAGTGGAACGAGGGCGACGTCTCCTGCTCCGTCGTACGCCGCGTGGCGCTGCCCGACGCGTTCTTCGCCACCGACGGGCTCTTCCAGACCTTCCTCACCGTGCTCGACGAGTTCGGCGCCTTCCCGGCCGTGATCCAGCGCGAGCTCGACCGCTACCTGCCCTTCCTCGCCACGACCAAGGTGCTCATGGCCGCGGTGCGTCAGGGCGTCGGCCGCGAGACCGCCCACGAGGCGATCAAGCGGGCGGCGGTCGGCGTCGCGCTCGACATGCGCCGCGGCCAGGCCGAGAACGACGTCTTCGAGCGGCTCGCCGCCGACCCGTCGCTCGGGCTGACCCGGGCGGACCTCGACGCGCTGGTCTCCGACCCGATCACGTTCACCGGCGCCGCCGTCGACCAGGTCCGCGAGGTCGTGCGGCGGGTCGAGGAGGTCGTGGCGCGTCACCCCGAGGCCGCGGCCTACGCGCCGGGGGACATCCTCTAGTCGCGTGCGCGTGTTCGCGGCGGTGGTGCCGCCGGCCGACGTGGTCGAGGACCTCGAGGAGTTCCTCGAGCCCCGCCGCGGTGAGGGCGACTTCCGCTGGACCTCGCCGGAGTCGTGGCACGTGACGCTGGCCTTCGTCGCGGACCTGCCCGAGGCGCGCCTGGACGAGCTGCAGGAGCGGCTCGACCGGGCCGGACGCCGTCGTACGCCGTTCGCGCTGCGGATCGGCGGTGGCGGCGCCTTCCCCGACGTCGCGCAGGCCAAGCTGCTCTACGCCGGCGTGCACGGCGAGCCGCGTGAGCGCCTGACCGCGGAGGACTCGGCCGAGGAGCTGCGCCGGCTCGCGACCGGTGCCCGCGCAGCGTCGACCAAGGCCGGCGCGCCGGTGGACGGGGCGCGCTTCCGCCCCCACCTGACCGTGGCTCGCACCCGGCGCCCGCACGACGTCGTCCGCTGGGCGCGGCTCCTCGACACCTGGTCCTCGCGGCCCTTCGACGTCGACGGGCTCGTGCTCGTGCGGTCGTTCCTCGGCGAGGGGCCGCGGGGCCGGCCGCGCTACGAGGTGTGCTCCGAGCACCGACTCGGACGCTCCATGACCTGAGACCGGCCCGAGGGCACCGACGGTCATCGGCGGTAGTCTGCGGGTGCGCACCCGGAGCCCCGACGGGTGCCGCGAGGGGAGGAATCGCGCCCGTGCCGTACCTGTTGCGCGTCTCGCTGCCCGACGTCCCCGGAAGCCTCGGTCGCGTCGCGACGGCCATCGGTGAGGCCGGCGGCGACATCGAGGCGATCGAGATCGTCGAGCACCGCGACGACGGCACCGCCGTCGACGACGTGCTGCTCGAGCTGGCCCCGGGCACGATGCCCGACTCGGTCGTGTCCGCCTGCAACCTGCTCGACGGCGTCCACGTCGTGTGGATCTCGCGCTACGCCGCGGGCGGCAACCTGTTCCTCGACCTCGAGGTGGTCGAGCAGATCACCCAGAACCCCGCGACGGCCTACGACGACCTGGTCGACCTGCTGCCGGTCGCGTTCCGCGCCGACTGGGCCGCCCGGCTCAGCTCCACCGGAGGCGGCCTCAAGCAGGTGCACGCGACGTCGGCGGCGCCCGACCTGGGCGACGAGCAGGCGGTGTGGCTGCCGCTCCTGCGTGCCGCGCGCCTGCCGGTCGACGAGGCGTGGGCCGGGCTGGCCGGCAACGTCGTCGCCGGAGCCCCGCTCGGGTCGTCCGGGTTCGTGGTCATCGGCCGTCGCGGAGGCCCCGAGATCCTCGACTCCGAGGTCGCGCGACTGGCCCACCTCGCCGGGCTGGCGCAGACGATCTCGTCCTCCGACGCCTCCTGAGCACCGGACACGCCCTTATCGGTCGTTCGGGGACAGTCTGTCCGATCTCGTGCCCAGCGGTCGTCCGCACACCTACGATCCAGAGTGACAGCGGCGCTCGGGAGGGTGAACCGGGGACCGCGGTGAGAGATTTGGGAGTCCTCCGTGTCGCACAGGAGCTTGGCCCTCGTCGTCGACGACGACCCTGACATCGCTCTGGTGTGCTCCTTGCACCTCGAGGGCGCCGGGTTCGAGGTGATCGAGGCCAACACCGGGCAGCAGGCGCTGGAGCTCGCGAGCATCAAGCACCCCGAGGTCGTCGTCCTCGACTACATGCTCCCCGACCTCGACGGCGTCGAGGTGCTGCGGCGGCTCAAGGCAGACCCCGCGACCCGCGACATCCCGGTCCTCATGCTCACCGCGCGCACGCACAAGAAGGACCAGGCCGCGGCCTGGGAGGCGGGCGCCAGCGACTTCATGGTCAAGCCGTTCGACGGCAAGGAGTTCGTCGCTGCGGTCCGACGCATCTGCGAGGAGGGCGCCGAGGCCCCGGCTCGCGACCAGGCGATGGAGCAGATCGTCGACGCCCGCCGGGCGGCCGACGCCACGCTCGCCTCCGTCGTCCGCGGGGCGTCGGACGCGATCATCTGCAAGGACCTCGACGGCACCATCACCTTCTGGAACCACGGGGCCGAGCTGCTCTACGGCTGGACCTCGGAGGAGGCGGTCGGCGCCTCGATCTCGATGATCGCCGCCCCCGAGACCGTGGACGAGATCGAGGAGATCCTCGGCCGGATCTCGCGGGGCGAGCCGGTGACGATGTTCGAGACCACGCGGCTGCACCGCGACGGGCGCCGCCTGCACATCTCGCTGTCCGTCTCCCCGGTGCACGACGCGCAGGGTCGGGTCGTGGGCGCTGCGGCGATCGCCCGAGACGTCACCGAGCGGGTGCTGCGGGAGACCCGCTACGAGGGACTGATCGAGGCCGCGCCCGACGCGATGATCCTGCTCAACGAGCACGGCGAGATCGAGATGGTCAACCAGCAGGCCGAGCTGATGTTCGGCTACGACCGCTTCCGGCTGCTCGGCCACAAGGTCGAGATGCTCGTGCCGGAGCGCTTCCGCCGCCAGCACCCGACCTATCGCCGGCAGTACGCCGACAACCCGCGCACCCGCTCGATGGGCGCCGGTCTCGACCTCTACGCCCTGCGCTCGGACGGCTCCGAGTTCCCGGTCGAGATCTCGCTGAGCCCGCTCGAGCAGCGGGTGGACGGCCAGACCTACGCCGCCGCGATCCGCGACGTCACCGAGCGCCGCGCGGCCGAGGCACGGTTCCGCGGCATGCTGGACGCCGCCCCGGACGCGATGGTCGCCGTCGACGCCGACGGGCGGATGACGCTGGTCAACCGCCAGGCCGAGCAGCTGTTCGGCTACAGCCGCGACGAGCTGCTCGGGGAGCTCGTGGAGCTGCTCGTGCCGATCACCGCGCGCGACGTCCACCCGGGCCTGCGGGAGGGCTACCTCCGCACCGGTGCCGGGCACCGCACCTTCGGCGTACGCCCCGAGCTGAGCGCGCGTCGCAAGGACGGCTCGGTGTTCCCCGCCGAGATCTCGCTGTCGTCGATGCAGACGCCCGAGGGCGTCGTGGTCTGCGCCGCGATCCGCGACATCACCGAGCGCAAGCTCGCCGACAACCGCTTCCGCGGCGTGATCGAGTCCGCCCCCGACGCGATGGTGATCGTCTCCGACGCCGGCGCCATCGAGCTGGTCAACGGCCAGGTGATCCGGCTCTTCGGCTACGAGCGCGAGGAGCTCATCGGGCAGCCCATCGAGGTGCTCATGCCCCTGCGCTACCGCGGCCGCCACCCCGAGCACCGTCGGCGGTTCGTACGCAGCCCCCGCCTGCGGCCGATGGGCGCGAACCTCCAGCTGTCCGCGCTGCGCAAGGACGGCACCGAGTTCCCCGTCGAGATCTCGCTCAGCCCGATCGAGTCCGACGGGTCGGTGAGCGTCTGCGCGACGATCCGCGACGTGACGGCCCGGCGCCAGATCGAGCAGAGCCAGCGACTGGCCACCGAGCGCGAGCGCGAGGCCTCCGCGCGGCTGCGCGAGGTCGACCGGCTCCGCACCGACTTCCTCGCGACGGTCTCGCACGAGCTGCGCACGCCGCTGACCGCGATCAAGGGCTTCGCGGAGTGGCTGGTGGGCTCGTGGGAGACCACCGACGAGGCACGCAAGCGCGACATGATCCAGCGCATCCACCACGCCGGTGGGCGGCTGGACTTCCTCATCCAGGACCTCCTCGACTTCTCGCGGCTCGAGCGCGGCAAGCTCAAGATCGACCTGGCACCGCACCGGCTCGTCGACCTGCTGGAGGAGTCGCTCAGCAACACCGCGACCGCGCTGGAGGACCACAACGTCGACAACCGGGTCGACCCCGCGATCGAGGTGATGGTCGACCGGAGCGCGATCCTGCGCGTGGTCGAGAACCTGCTCACCAACGCCGCGAAGTTCTCCCCGCGCGGCTCGACCATCCACCTCGGCGCCGACGTCAACCCGTCGACCGTGGTGCTGTCGGTGCGCGACGAGGGCGTGGGCATCCCCGAGGAGGAGCACGAGAAGGTCTTCGACCGCTTCTACCGCAGCCCGGCGACCGCGACGAGCGCCCCGGGCACCGGCATCGGCCTCGCCATCGTCAAGCACTTCGTGGAGGCCCAGGGCGGCACGGTCGAGCTGCGCTCGGCGGTCGACGAGGGCTGCGACTTCCGCATCACGCTGCCGCGGGTCACCACCGGGCGGTGAGCCGGTCGTGGGGGAGCTGAGACAGCCGGGGGAGACCTGGCACCGGGTCGCGGTCGGCGGCTTCGGAGGTGACGGCTATGCCAGCGCCTATGCCGAGCGGTTCGACGCCGTCGCCGACCGCGACGACGCCCACGGCGAGGCCGACCTCGTCCTCGACCTCGTCGGGCCGGGCGCCCGCGTGCTCGACGCCGGCTGCGGCACGGGCCGGGTGGCGGCGCGCCTCGCGTCGCGTGGCCTGACCGTCCGGGGCGTCGACGTCGACGCCTCGATGGTCGAGGAGGCCCGTCGCCGGTGGCCCGACCTCGACTGGGTGGTCTCCGACCTCGCGGCGCTCGAGGCGCCCTCCGCGCCGTACGACGTGGTGGTGATGGCGGGCAACGTCGTGCCGTTCATCGAGGCCGCTGCGCTGGGGCCGTCGATCGCCGCGCTCGCCGGACAGCTGCGGACCGGCGGGCTGCTCGTGGCGGGCTTCGGCACCGACCGGGCGCACCTGCCGGCGGGCGCGCCGCTCGTCCCCCTGGCGGCGTACGACGTGGCCTGCTCGGGCGCGGGTCTCGCGCTGCGCGAGCGGCATGCCGGGTGGGGTCGCGAGGAGTGGCCCGAGGACGGCACCGACCCGGGTTATGCGGTGAGCATCCACGTGAGGCCGGATCTGCCCGGGTGAGGACCGCCCGCCAGGGTCAACTAGGGTCCGAGAAGTGAAGATCGCTGTCGCCAGAGAGACCCGTCCGGGTGAGGCACGCGTCGCGATGGTGCCCGAGCTGGTCGAGAAGCTGACCAGGCTGGGCTACGCCGTCGCCGTGGAGAGCGGCGCTGGCGAGCTGTCGCAGTACTCCGACGAGGACTACCTCGCCGCGGGCGCCGAGGTGGGAGGCGACCCCTTCGCCGACGCGGTGCTCGTGGTCTCGGTCAACCCGCTCGACCGCTCGCTGGTGCGCAGCCTGCCCGAGGGCACGGCCACGATGTCGTTCCTGCCGGTCAACCAGTCGCACGAGCTCGTCGCCGACCTGCGCGACTGCGGCCTCACGTCGTTCGCGATGGAGCTGGTGCCCCGCATCAGCCGCGCGCAGTCGATGGACGCCCTCTCCTCGCAGGCGCTCGTGTCGGGCTATCGCGGCGCGATCGTCGCGGCCGGCATGCTGCGGCGCTTCTTCCCCCTCAACATGACCGCGGCGGGCACCGTCCAGCCCGCCCAGGTGGTCGTGCTCGGCGCCGGCGTCGCCGGCCTCCAGGCGATCGCCACCTGCAAGCGGCTCGGCGCCGTCGTCCGGGCGTACGACGTCCGCGCGGCGTCCGCGGAGGAGATCGCCTCGCTCGGCGCCAAGCCGATCATGCTCGACCTCGAGACGCTCGAGGGAGCCGGTGGCTACGCCCGCGAGATGACCGAGGAGCGGGCCGCGCGCCAGATGGAGCTCCTCGCGCCCTACATCGCCGACGCCGACGCCCTGATCACCACCGCTGCCGTGCCGGGCCGCCAGGCGCCGCTGCTGGTCACGCGCGCGATGGTCGAGCAGATGAGGCCCGGGTCGGTCGTCGTCGACCTCGCCGCCGAGTCCGGTGGCAACGTCGAGGGCGCGGTCGCGGGCGAGGTCGTCCGCATCGGCAACGCCCAGGTCTGGGGCGGCGCCAACGTGCCCTCCCAGCTGCCGGCCCCGGCCTCGAAGCTCTATGCCCAGAACATCGTCAACCTGGTCACGCTGATGACGGCGGCGCCCGCCGAGGGCGAGGAGGCCGGGCGCTTCGCCCCCGACTTCGACGACGAGATCGTCACCGGGTGCTGCGTCACCGACGGCGGCCGGATCCACCACAAGCCCACCCGCGAGGCGATCGAGGGCCCGGACCCCGAGCCGGAGCCCGAGCCGTGGTTCGAGCCGGAGCCCGAGCCGGAGCCGATGCCCGAGCCCGAGCAGCCGGCCGACCCCGACGCGACCCGCGTGATGCCGGTCGAGGGCGGCACCGACACCCAGGAGGAGCAGTCGTGAGCGAGGGAGTCGTCTGGCTCACCATCTTCGTGCTGAGCGTCTTCGTCGGCATCGAGGTGATCTCCAAGGTCTCCTCGACGCTGCACACCCCGTTGATGTCGGGCGCCAACGCCATCCACGGCGTGATCCTGCTGGGCGCGATCATCGCGACCGGCAGCACCGACAGCGGTGTGGCCGTCGCGTTCGGCCTGGTCGCGATCGTGCTGGCGACGGTCAACATGGTCGGCGGCTTCGTCGTGACCGACCGGATGCTGCAGATGTTCACGCGCAGGAAGAAGCCCGCCAAGACCGACGGGGGCGCGGCCTGATGTCCATGCCCACCTGGGTGCAGGTCACCTACCTGCTGTGCGCGGTCGGCTTCATCCTCGCGCTCAAGGGCCTCTCGGGTCCCCGGACGGCGCGCACCGGCAACCTCGTCGGCGCCGCGGCCGCGACGGTCGCGTGCATCCTGCCGTTCCTCTACCTCGAGCGGCTCCAGCACATCCCGCTGATCCTGCTCGCGATCCTCATCGGTGTCGTGGGCGGCGTCTTCGGCGCGCAGCGCGTGCAGATGACCCAGATGCCGCAGATGGTGGCGCTGTTCAACGGTGTCGGCGGCGGCGCGGCCGCCCTGGTCGCGCTGATCGAGCTGCACGAGATCCTCGACGTCGCGGACCGCACCGGCCTCGACCCCGCCGACGTCTCCGGCTGGTTCACGCTGGCCGCGACGGCGTTCACCGTCTTCGTCGGCTCGGTCTCGTTCGCGGGCTCGATGGTCACCTTCGCCAAGCTGCAGGAGCTGATGACCTCGCGGCCGGTCGTCTTCCCGGGTCTGCCGTTCGCCTTCGGCGGCCTGGTCGTCGTCGCCCTGCTCCTGTCGGTCCTCACCGTCAGCGGCCCGGGCATGCTCGTCGGGGTCCTGCTGGGTCTGGTCGGTCTCGCCTTCGGCGTGCTGCTGGTGATGCCGGTGGGCGGGGCGGACGTGCCGATCGTGATCTCGCTGCTCAACGCGTTCACGGGTCTCACCGTCGCCGCGGGCGGCTACGTCCTGGGCAACCTGGTGCTGCTCGTCGGCGGCACGCTCGTCGGCGCCTCGGGCACCTTCCTGACGCTGCTGATGGCCCGTGCCATGGGGCGCTCGGTCTCCAACATCATGTTCGGCGCCCTCAAGGGCGGTTCGACCCTCGGCGGCGGCGAGGCCTCCGACCGGCCGGTGAAGTCGGCCGGCCCCGAGGACGTCGCGATC
>CAZKZQ010000174.1:0-8502 GCA_964557235.1 uncultured Nocardioidaceae bacterium | reverse complement strand
GGCTCAGGACAGGCACCGCTTGACCCGGCGCTCACCGCCGGGGAGACCGACCTGGGCCGCGAGGCCGTCCACGGAGTAGCGCACCAGCTGCGGCACGACGTGGTCGCCCTTGTCGTAGTAGAGGCGCACGCTGGCCTCGCTGAGCATCCAGAGCCCGCCGTGGCCGTCGAAGGCGAGGCCCTCGGCGCCCGGCACGACCGGGACCCTCTGCCCGAGCGGGCCGACCAGGACGCCGCAGCCGCTGCGCGACATGGTGACCCACAGGCCGTCGCGCCCGCCCTCGCGGAGGCGGCCGTAGGCCAGGCCCTGGAGCCCGCGGGGGGCCCGCTGCGGGTCGCGGCCACGGAGCACGCCGGCCGGCGAGCGGCGGATGGCCCGGGTGTCGAACCAGTCGATGCGCCCGCGGCCGACGTCCGCGTGCCGCCCCAGACCGAGGCCACGCCCCGGCACGAGCACGCCCACGGAGCCGCGGACCTTGCCCCCGAGCCGCCAGACGCGGCGCACGGCCTCGCGCGTCCCGACCTTGCGCGGGTCGAGCAGCCACAGCCGCCGGGTCTCGACGACCCACAGGCGCTTGGGGCCGTCGGCGACGACGGCTCCGCCGTGCCGGCAGTACGTCGCCCCGCGGCCCGGGACCGCGCCGGTGAGCCGGCCCTGGACCGCGACCACCTCGGCCCGGCGCAGGTCGACCTTGACCAGGCGGCAGGCGCGCTTGCTCAGGGGAGCGCTGCCGTTGTAGCCGGTGATCCACCCGGTGTTGCCCGCGACCGCGAGGCCCTGCGGCACGAAGCGGCCCTTGCGACCGCCGATCCAGACGCCGCGGCAGATCGCCTCGTCGCCCCAGAAGCGGGTGAGCCGGGCCGGCAGGTGCCGGGCCCTGCGACCGTGCACCTCGGCGAGGGTGAGCGGGCCGCAGCCCTCGAGCGGGCCGGCGGCCTGCTCGGCGGAGTGGGGCGGGCGGCGCCCGCCACCGTCACTGGTGGCGAGGCGGACCACGACCCCGGTCAGCGCCAGGGCCACCACAGCGGCGGCCGCCGTGACGACGACCGTGCGGCGCGACCAGCGCCGGTCGGTCTGTCCGGGTCGTCCCGAGATGAGCCTCACCGGCACATGGTAGGGCGACCGTGGGGCGTGTGGTGCGGGAGTGGCGCGCAGCGGCGGGAGCGGAGGCCTCAGGCGAGCTGGTCGAGGCAGTTGTCGGCCCGTCGCCGGCCCGCCTCGAACGAGGCCTGCTCGGCCAGCCGAGCCCGGGAGTACCGCAGCAGCTGCGGGACGACCGGGTCACCGGAGTCGTAGTACGTCCGCGCGCTGGACTCGCTGAGCATCCACGCCCCGCCCCCGCCGTCGAAGGCCAGGCCCTCGACCCCGGGCGTGACCGGGATGCGTCGGCCACCCGGGCCGAGCAGGACGGTGCAGCGGGAGCCGGACAGCGTCTTCCAGGTCGCGCGGGTGGCCTCGGGGCTCAACGCCCCGACCGACATCCCCTGCAGCCCGTTGGGTGCGGGCTCGGTGCCGGAGGCGTAGAGCGTCTCGGCGGTGGACGCCAGCATCCGGGGCACGTCGTACCAGTCGACACGGCCCTCGCCGCGGACCGCGTAGCGCCCCAGGCCCAGGCCCTTGACCGGGTGCAGGGTGCTGGTCGACCCGCGCACCTCGCCCCCGAGGCGCCACACCCGCTTGACGGCGGACGGGGAGCCGACCTCCGAGCGCTTGAGCAGGAAGAGGTTGGTCGTGTCGCTCACCCAGAGGCGCGGGCCGTCGGACACGATGCCACCGGCGTGGTGGCACGTGATGGTCGTGCCGTCGCGGAGCCGACCGCTCAGCGACCGCACCTCGGTGACGACGCGCAGGCTCGGGCGGGCGAGCTGGTAGACCCAGCAGATCCGCCCGTCCACGTCGGAGGAGCCGTCATAGCCGCTGACCCAGACGAAGTCCCGGTCGACGTCGACCGACTGCGGCACGAAGCGCCCGTGGTCGCCACCCAGCCACCGACCGCGGCACACCGCGTCGTCGCCCCAGAAGCGGGTCAGCGTCGAGGGGAGGTAGTCGGGCTTGTTGCCGATCACCTGCCCTGCTGCGAGCGGGCCGCAGGCCGACGAGGCCACCGTGCGCAGCGCCGGCTGGACGGTGCCCGAGCCGTGCGACCCGGACCCGACGGGTCCGCCGAGAACCGCGAGGATCCCCAGCAGGGCAAGGAGGACGAGACGGCGCACGACGACCACGGACTACCCCTTCCGGCTCCCCCGGCTGCCCGAACAGCCACCGAAGGACCCGACCGTAACCCGCGGCCCGCAGGCACGCGCACACCCGCTCAGGTGGAGAGAAGCTCCAGGGTGCGCGTGCGGGTCGTCGAGCGCGCCGGGTCGGCACCGTCGTGCTCCCCGGCGACCGGGTGGACCATCACCTCGTCGACGCCGAAGCGCTCCGCGAGAGCGGTCACCTCGGCGCGGGCCGTGGCCGGGTCGCCGACCACCCAGCGGGCGCGCATCGCGTCGTACACCTGCTGGTGGGCCGGGACGAGGTCGACGGCCTCGGCCTTCTCCACGCTCTGCTGCGCGTGCATCGGCTGGCCGGTGCGGAGCGCGACCATCGCGAGGAGGTAGGGCCGCGCGAGGCGCTCGGCCTCCTCCGCGGTGTCGGCGACGCAGGCGTTGACGGTGAGGAACGTGCTCGGGCGATCGGCATGGGCACTGGGCTGGAAGGTCTCGCGGTAGAGCGCGAGCGCCTCGGCGGTGCCCTGCCCGGAGAAGTGGTGGGCGAAGACGTAGGGCAGGCCCTCGGCGGCCGCGAGCCGGGCGGAGTAGTCGGAGGACCCCAGCAGCCAGACCGGCGGGCGGCTCCGGGCCTGGGGCGTGGCACGCAGGGCGTACTCCTGGCCGCGCAGGTCGAGGGCGACGCCGTCGGGCGACATCATCGCGAGGACGTGACGCACGTGGTCGGGGAAGTCGTTGACCGCGTCGGGGCCGATGCCCGAGCCGGTGCGCAGCGCCCAGCTCGTCACCGGGTCGCTGCCCGGCGCGCGGCCGATGCCGAGGTCGATCCGGCCCGGGTGGGCGGCCTCGAGCAGGGCGAACTGCTCGGCGACGACGAGCGGCGCGTGGTTGGGGAGCATGACGCCCCCGGAGCCGACGCGGATGCGGTCGGTCGCCGCAGCCAGCATCGCGATCAGCACGGCAGGGTTCGTGGCCGCGACCGACGGCATGTTGTGGTGCTCGGCCACCCAGTAGCGCCGCAGACCGAGGTCGTCGGCGCTGCGCGCCAGGGCCCGGCTGGCGGCGAGGGCGTCGCCCGTCGACTGGTCCTCACGGACCGGGACGAGGTCGAGCACGGACAGCGCAGGAGTGGTCATGGGAAGGACAACGGGCGAGAGACACGGGTCATTCCGTGCCACTCGCCCGTCCCCCCTGGGGGCCCTCGCCGGCCCTCAGGAGCCGGTGACTGCCTGGTCCAGCCGTTGCAGGGTGTCCTCGAGCTGGTCGGCGGAGACCAGCGGGAACAACCCCTTGTCGAGCAGGGCCTTGTCGGTGACCTTGCTCCAGTCGTAGGTGTGGCGCACGAGGGTCTGGTCGGAGCCCTGGGACTGCAGCTCCCAGACCCACTCCCAGCCCGGAGGCTCCTGACCGGCGGGAGCGGTCTGCCAGGAGAGCAGGTGGTTGCGGTCGTAGCCGGTGACCGTGTTGTCGGTCTGGTAGTCGCCGCCCATGTGGTCGCCGCTCATCTCCATGCGGAAGCGGTCGCCGACCCCCTCGATCCGGTCGCCCTTGGCCACGCCGGTCACGAACCCGGAGCCGTCCAGGCCCTGGTGCCGGTCGGGGTTGCTCAGGACGTCGAAGATCGCGTCACTGGAGGCGTTGATGGTGCGCTCGACGGTGATCGTGGAATCGCTCATGGTTCACGCATGCTCGTTCCCGACCGGGCGCAAACGGTCTCAGCGGTGCGATCCCCACAACGGGACGATGCGGACCGATGCGGTCAGCGCGCACCCCAGTCGGGATCGCGGCCGATGAGGCCGATCAGCCGGTCCTGCACCGGGGCGTCGGCGGGCACCGGCACGCGCGGACCGAACTGTCCGGACGCGGCCAGCACGTCCCCCAGCGGCTCCATGCCGGCGAACGCCTCGACGCAGAAGTCCTCCGGGAGGGTGTCGTCCTGGCCGGAGGCGCGGGCGAGGTCCCAGCTGTGGAACATCACGTCGGAGGTGTAGAAGCGGTCGACCACGTCGGCCAGCGTCATCTCGCCGAACATCTCGGAGGTGTAGCTGCGCGCGGCCTCGGCCCGGTCGTCGAGCAGGCCCTGCACCTCGGCGGCGCGCCGGTCCCACGCGGCCGCGAGGTCGGCGTCGTCGCCGGTGTCGACCGGTGCCAGCTCGACCCCGAGCCCGTTGCTGAGCAGTCCGGGGAGCCACTCGAGCAGGTGGGTCAGGACCGCGCGGGCGTCCCAGCCCTCAGGCGGCGCGTCGGCCGACCAGTCGCTCACCCCGCGCACCCGCTCGGCGAAGAGCGCGGCGGCGACGCGGTGCCGGTCGGCCGCGGTGTCCGGCCAGGAGCCGCTCACACCTCCCCCGCCTCGACCAGGCGGTCCAGCTTGGCGTAGCCGTCGTCGACGCCGACCTCCATGCCGCTGGCCAGCCACTGGTCGCGGGCCACGAAGGAGTCGCACAGGGAGAAGGCGTGCAGGCGGGTGCGCCCGTCGCCGAGGTCCTCGAACGTCATCGTCTCCAGCGCGACGCCGTCCGGGTCGCCCTCGTAGGTGAACGTCTGCACGATGCGGTCCTCGCGGACGGTGTGGAAGCAGCCGCGGAAGGCGAACTCCTCGTCGCTCCCGATGCGCGAGCCGACGTACCTGAAGGAGCCGCCGTCCCGGGCGTCCCACGTGACCAGGTCGATCGTGGTGGTGTCCGGGCCGCACCAGCGCACGAAGATCTCGGGGTCGGTGTGGGCCCGGAACAGCTGGGCCCGCGTCGCGCGGAAGTCGCGGGTGATGTGGATGGCCGGCACGTCCGGGTCGGCCTCGATGGTGGCGGGTTGCGGGGCGGTCCGCTGCGGGGTGGCGGTCATGACGCGTCCTCTCGGAGCTCGGTGGTGGTCAGGGGTCGGCCGTCGGCGTCGAGCTCTGCGAGCACGGCGTCGAGGCGCTGGTAGCGCTCCTCGGCCGCGCGCCGGTAGCGCTCGAGCCAGCGGGTGGTCAGGTCGAGCACCTCGGCCTCCAGGCGCACCGGGCGCCGCTGGGCGTCGCGGCCCTTGGAGACCAGGCCGGCCTGCTCGAGCACCTTGAGGTGCTTGGAGACCGCCTGGAGGCTCATCGAGTACGGCGCCGCGAGCTCGCCGACCGTGGCGTCCCCGGCGGCGAGGCGCGCGACGAGGTCACGGCGGGTCGGGTCGGCCAGCGCCGAGAAGACCTGCGAGAGCTGGTCCATCGACCCTCCTTGCTCAACCATCTGGTTGAAGAACTGTGCGCCCGCGTCTCGCACGTTGTCAACCCCCTGGTTGATCACCAGGCACTGCGGGACACTGGAGCCATGAGCCTGAGCGACGACGTGAAGAAGGTCCTCGACGACCTCCAGGTGGAGAAGCGGCTGGCCGAGGCGTCCGAGGCGATCGACCGCCACGCCGGCACGGCGGTCCAGAGCCTCGGGGGCTACGTCGCCGCCCGCGAGGAGCACATCACCGAGCTGATCGAGCGCACCGCGGGCAAGGTCGACGAGCGCACCGAGGGGCGCTACGCCGGCGCCATCGACAAGCTGCGGGCCGGGCTGCAGACCGGTGTGGCGAGGATCGCGGAGAAGAAGCCCGACGAGGTGCCGGGCGAGGCTCCGGACCAGGCGCGGCCGACCGCCGACTGAGGCGGGCCAGTCGGCGCCCGCACTCAGCCCGGGACGGCGCCGGGGTGCGGCCGCTGCTCAGGGGGTACGACGGCCAGCAGCGCCTCGGCGCTGCCCTCGAGGAAGCGCGTGACCACCTCGCGGTCGTGGTCGGACAGCTCGGCGTCGAGCTCCGCGAGGCGCTCGAGCATCGGCGCCAGGAGCGCGAGGGTGTCGCCGCGGCCGCTGTCGGTGATCTCGACGACCTGGCGACGGCGGTCGCTGGGGTGCGGGCTGCGCACCGCGTGACCGTGGGAGACGAGCCGGTCGACGATGCCGGTGGAGGCCGCGGTGCTGACGTCGAGGCGTCGCGCGATCTCCGCGGGCCCGAGCGCCTCCTGGGAGAGCATCTCGAGCGTGCGGACCTCGGTGCGGGTGAGCCCGGCCTGCTGGGCGACGGCCGGCTGCACGAGCTCGGCGACGGCGATCAGGCGCCGCAGCGCACGCAGGGTGGGTGACGGCTCGGGCGGTCGGGCGGCTCGGCTCACGTTTGGAAATCGCTAACTGGGTTAGTAAGTTGTCGAGAGACTCGCCCGATCCTAGCCCTGGAGACCGCCCGTGTCCCTCCTCCGCCTCGTCACCGCCCGGCGCACGTCGTGGATCGTCATGGTGCTCGGCCTGCTCGCCGGCGTCGCGCTCATCGGGGCGGTCGGCCAGGCCGAGCAGCCCGTGTCCTCGGTCAGCTCGGTGCCGGTCGACGCCGACAGCACCCGGGGCACCGAGCTGCAGCAGCAGGTCCCCCAGGGCGAGGGCTCGGTCGCGGTCGTGCTGGCCACGGCCGACGAGGGGCGGCTCGCCGGGTCGGACACCGCCCGCATCGCCGCAGCCGTGCGCGACGCGGCCGGCCCCGGCCTCCTCGAGGACCGCGACGTCGACGTGCAGGTGCTCGGCGCCCCCGCGCAGCCGAGCAAGGACGGGACCGCGACGCTCACCGTGATCCGTCTGCCCGAGCTGCGCGCCGAGGACAACGCGACCCTGGTCGACAACCTGCGCGACCGGCTCGACTCCGCCGGTCCCCAGGGCGTGACCTTCCAGGTGACCGGCCCCGCCGCGGTGCAGGCCGACCTGGCCGCGGTGTTCGACGGAGCGACCTTCCGCCTGCTCGCCGTCACCGGCGCGGTCGTCGCGATCCTCCTCGTGGTGACCTATCGCAGCCCCGTGCTCTGGCTGATCCCCCTGACGGTCGTCGGGGTCGCCGACCAGGTCGCCGCCACGCTGGCCACCCGCTTCCTCGCCGCCGTCGACGTGCCCTGGGACGAGTCGACGATCGGCATCCTGTCGGTGCTCGTCTTCGGCGCGGGGACCAACTACGCGCTGCTGCTGATCTCGCGCTACCGCGACGAGCTCCACCTCCACGAGGACCGCGGGGACGCCATGGCAGCGGCCCTGCGTCCGACCGTGCACGCGGTGTTCCCCAGCGCTGCGACGGTGTTCATCGGCCTGGTCACCCTGATGCTCTCGGTCTTCCCGGCCACCCGCGGGCTCGGGCTCGCCTGCGCCGTCGGCATCCTCACCGCCGCGGTCATGGTGCTCGGCATCCTCCCCGGCGCCCTGGTCGCCGCCGGCCGCTGGGTGTTCTGGCCGCGGGTCCCGCGCCACGACTCCGAGCTGCCCGACCGCGACCGCTCGCTGTTCGCCCGCGTCGGCCGGGCCGTCGTACGCCGTCCGGTGGCGCTGGCCTCGGTGATCGTCGCGCTGCTGCTCGTCGCCGCGCTCGGGATCCTGCGCATCGACAGCGGACTCGGCACCGCCGACCAGTTCCTCGACACCCCCGAGTCGATCACCGCCTCCGAGCGGCTCGCGGAGTCGTTCCCGGCCGGGCTCGTCGACCCCGTCCGCGTGATCACGCGCGCCGACGCCACGGAGGTGGCCGAGGCCGCGGCCGACGTCGAGGGGGTCAGCTCGGCCCGGGTCTCCTCCGGCCCGGACGCCGCCGTGTCGCAGGTCGACGTCGTGCTCGAGGGGACCGGCTCGACCGACGCCGTCGAGGACCGCATCGTCGCGCTCCGCGCCGCCCTCTCGTCGTACGACGACACCCACGTCACCGGCACCGACGCGATCGCGCTCGACACCGAGACCGGCAGCGCGCGCGACCAGCGGGTGGTGATCCCGGTGATCCTGCTGCTGGTGCTGCTCGGGCTGGGACTGCTCCTGCGGTCGGTCGTGGCGCCGGTGCTGCTCGTGCTCAGCGTGGTGCTGACCTTCGGCGCCGCGCTCGGGATCGCCGGGCTGCTGTTCGACTCGGTGCTGGGCTTCGCCGCGATGGACAGCGGGGTGCCGCTGCTGGCGTTCCTGTTCCTGGTCGCGCTCGGCGTCGACTACAACATCTTCCTCGTCACCCGCGCCCTGGAGGAGACTCCCGGCCACGGCCTCCGCGACGGCATGGTGCGCGCCCTGGCCCGCACCGGCGGCGTGATCACGAGCGCCGGTGTGCTGCTCGCCGCGGTCTTCGCCGCGCTGGGGGTCCTGCCGCTGGTCGTCCTCGCCCAGCTCGGGATCGTCATCTTCATCGGCGTGCTGCTCGACACCCTCCTCGTGCGGACCGTGCTGGTGCCGGCGCTCGCGGTGTGGCTCGGCGACCGGTTCTGGTGGCCGCGCCGGGTCCGAACCGAGGTCTGAGCCGGGGCCTGAGCCGAGGTCTG
>CAZKZQ010000173.1:0-8523 GCA_964557235.1 uncultured Nocardioidaceae bacterium | reverse complement strand
GCGCTGGCCTGGTCGGTGCGGCTGGTCGCCCAGCACGAGGCCGACTGGATCCAGCAGCTGCGCGACGCGCTCGTCGCGGTGCAGGAGGCGCGCCAGGCGGGTCCGGGGGCCTGAGGTCCGGCCCGGGGAGGATGGGGGCATGACCCTCGTCCGCCCCGGGACGCTCGCCGACGTGCCGGCGATCACCGCGATCTACAACCACTACGTCGAGCACACGGTCGCGACCTTCGACCTGGTCGCCCACGACGCCGAGGAGCGCGCGCGGACCTGGTTCACGGCGTACGCCGACACCGGCCCCCACCGGATCCTGGTGGCGGAGGACGAGGGCACGGTGGTCGGCTACGCCACCAGCGGCCGCTTCCGCACCAAGGCGGCGTACGACCGGACGGTCGAGACGACCGTCTACCTCCACCCCGACCACACCGGCCGCGGCCACGGCCGCCGGTTGTACGACGCCCTCCTCGCCGCTCTCGACGAGGAGGGCGTCCACCTGTGTGTCGCCGCGATCGCCCGGCCCAACCCGGCCAGCGAGGCGCTGCACCAGTCCCTCGGCTTCCGCGAGGTCGGCGTGCTGACCGAGGTCGGGCACAAGCTGGGCCGCTGGGTCGACGTGGGCTGGTGGCAGCGGGTCGCCCGGTGAGTCACTGAGCGGGACGGCTGACCGGCCGGTTGGACCGGATGATCCCGAGCGGGTCGAGGTCCTGCTTGGCCGCGACCAGCCGCTCGCGCGTCTCGGCCGACCACCAGCGGTCGGTCGAGTCCTCGCCGAGGAAGGCCAGCGGTGCCCGGCCGGTCGAGACCTCCGCGACGGCGGCGTCCAGCCGGGCCACGCCCGCCGCGATGACCGGTCCGAGCTCGGGGACGGCGGGGATGCCGATGCCCTGGAGGAGGAACTCGCCCTCGACCGTCCCGAAGGCCGACGTCCCGCCCTCGAGGAGCGCGCCGCCGAGGTGGCGCACCTGCACGATGGTGAGCGGCGTGCCGCCCCGGGTGCCGACCTGCTCGAGGAAGGCGGCGCTCGCGGCGTCGTCGAGACCGGTCAGCAGCCGGGCGTACTCGACCGCGGGGGTCGGGTCGACCGGCTCCGCGGCGACGTCGCCGAGGGTCGCGATCGGCACCGGCCCGGCCGTGCTCATCAGCCGGCCCGGCACCGCGGCGATCGGCGCCATCCGGGCCTGGGCCGTGGCCTCGGAGCCGAGGAACGTGAACGCGATCCCCGCGAACGACTGGCCGCGGATCTCCTCGGGGAGGAACGGCGCGTCCGGGAAGTGCTGCACCTGGAGCCAGGTGGTCAGCTCGCGCGGTGCGTTCGCGGTGACGGTGCGGAAGGCGGCGAGCACCTCGGGGAGCTGCTCGACCGGCCAGACCATGCGGCCGCCGTACAGCTCGGAGGCGGGGTGCAGCGCGATCTCGATGCGGGTGACGACGCCGAAGTCGCCGCCGGCGCCGCGGACCGCCCAGAAGCGCTCGCCGTCCTCGGGCCCGATCCGGCGCAGCCGGCCCAGCCCGTCGACCAGCTCGACGGTGCGGATCGAGTCCGCGCCCGAGCCGTAGGCCCGGCCGAACCAGCTCAGCCCGCCGGTGAGGGTCATCCCGACCACGGTCGGGCTGGGGTTGGAGCCGCACAGGAAGGTCAGGCCGGTCCCGTCGAGCGCGGCCAGCAGCTCGCCGGCGCGGATGCCGGCGCCGACCCACGCCGTGCGCCGCTCGAGGTCGATCTCGAGGTCGCGCAGCCCGAGGCAGCGCACCACGAGGGAGCCGTCGACCGGGCTCACGCCGTCCACCGTGGTGGCGCCGTGGCCGGTGGTCTGGGTGGTCACGGGGACCTCGTGGCCCGCGGCCCACTTCACCGCGGCGACGACGTCCTGGGCGTCGCGGGCGTCGAGGACGGCCAGCGGGCGCTGGGCGATGTTGACCCGCCACGGCACGGTCACCGACGGCCAGTCGGGGTCCTCGGGGGTGTGCAGCTGCCCGGACACGCGCTCGGCGAGCGTGCGCAGCAGGGCGGCGGTGCGGGAGACGTCCAGGGCGGGGTAGGCGGTCATCGGGAGCCTTCTCTCGTTCGGTGCGCCGGGACCTCCCCGGCGACGGGACGAGCATCAGCGGCTCCGCTTGCCGCTCACTTGTGCCCGGCTTGCGCTCCCACCTGCAGCTCGTCCTCGAGCTCGGCGACGAGGGCCTCGCTGCGTCGCAGCCACGGCCGGATGTCGCAGCGGCGGTTGGTCTCGACGGCGGCCCGCGCCAGCTCCAGCGCGCGCCCGGGGTCACCGAGCACGCGGTGCCCCACGGCTCGGAAGTGGTCGAAGGCGCCCAGGTGGAGCACGGAGCCGTACGCCGCCAGCGGGAAGGTGTAGCGGTCGATGCGGCGCAGCATCTCCGCGACCTCGTCGGGCCGTCCGAGCGCGGCGGCGACGAGCAGCCGCAGGCACCACGTGCCCGCCACGGAGTAGTCGACGGCGTGCTCCGGAGGGCTCTCGCCGAGCACCTCGGCGGCCAGGTCGAGGTGTCCGGACTCGACCAGCGACCAGGCGCCCAGCGCGTGCTGGGCGTGCAGGCCGTCGCGCGCGATCGCGATCGCACGGTCGTCGATGCGCGTGCCGGGGGCGCGGTGGTGGACGTGGTTGAGGGTCTCCATCTGCGTGCCGATGAAGAAGCGCTGGCCCAGCTGGGCGGCGAGCGCGTCGTCGGCGAGGCGTTGCGCGTCGGGATCGTCGTGGTCGCGCGCGACGGCGACGTCCCACCACGCCAGGGGGAGCAGCAGTCCGCTGTGGGTCAGCGCCTCGGCCTTGCGCCGGGCCTCCCGCATGACCTCCTCGGCCTCCTGCACGCGACCCTCCTCGTGGAGCGCGTAGCCGTAGTGGAAGAGCCCCGAGACCTCGACCTCGCCCGTCGGGTGCTCGGCGAGCAGCTCCTCGGCGAGGAAGCTGCGACCGCCGAGGTCGTAGCGGCCGCAGCTGGTGAGCAGGCGCACCATGAGGGCCGAGCAGAGCAGGTCGTGGTCGCCCGCCGCCCGAGCCGCGGCGATCGCCCGGGTCGCGTAGGCGTCGCTGGTCTCGGTGTCCCAGCCGAACTGGTGCTCGATGGCCAGGGTCGCGCAGAGCGTCGCCTCGTCGGTCCCCTCGACGTGGTCGAGGGCCGCGGTGAAGACCTCGATCAGCTCCTCGTCCTTGCTGCCGTGCTCGCGCCAGGTCCACACCCCGGCGGACTGGAAGGTCGCGGCAGCGGCGGCGACGAGGTCCCAGTGGCCCAGCCGCCTGGCCTCGTGGGCGAGCTCCTTGACCAGGGGCGGCGCCTCGGTGAACGTGCCCATGCGTACGGCGCTGCGGGCCACGCCCAGCATCGCGTGCAGCCGCTCGTCCTCCAGGCCCAGCTCCTCGGCGATCTCGCGCGCGCGCAGCCACAGGGCACGCGACTCGGTCGGGGCCTGGCGGGCGAGGGCGATGCGGGCCGCGCGGCCGAGCCAGCTGAAGGCGGTGCGCCCGCGGTCGGGACCGAGGGGCGCGGCGAGCAGGGCGTGGTGGGCGATGTCGGCGGCCGCGTCCGGCACGTCGCCGACGCGCTCGATGAGGACCTCGGCCGCCCGCGCGTGCGACCGGATCCGGCGGGCCGCGCTGAGGTCGGCGTAGAGCGCCTCGCGGGTGAGGGCGTGGGCGAAGGTGTAGCCGTCGCCCCGCTCCTCGAGCAGCCCGGTCGCCAGCGCGAGGTCGAAGTGGTCCAGCGCCTCCTCCAGCGTCTGACCGGCCAGCGCCGCCGCGTCGGGAGGCTCGATGTCGCGGCCGAGCACCGCCGCGGCCCGCAGCAGGTCGCGCGTGGCGGGTGGCAGGCGGTTGACGCGCTGGCCGATCACGTCGCGCACGCCCTCGGGCACGGGCAGGTCGGCCACGTCGGTGAGGTCGCCGTCGCGCGCCTGGAGGAGCCGGGCGTACTCCTCCACGAAGAACGCGTTGCCCGAGGTGGCCTCGTCGACCACGCGCACGAGGTGCTCCGGCAGGTCCTTGCGGGCGCGGCCGAGCCGGCGGGCGAGCAGCCGGCCGACCTCGTCGCGGGTGAGGCCGTCGAGCCGCACCCGTTCGCCGCCGGCGCGGGCCAGGGCTGCCAGCGCGGTCAGCAGCTCGTCCTCGCCGTCGCCCTCGGTCGTGCGCCGCGTGGTGAGCAGCAGGAGAGGTGCGGTCGAGGCACCCTCGACCAGACGGGCGAGCAGCTGCAGCGACGTGGCGTCGGCCCAGTGCAGGTCCTCCAGGACCACGACGAGACCGCCGGTGCTGCGCGCGGTGGACTCCAGCAGCGCCACGACGGCGTCGAAGAGCCGCAGCGATCCGGAGCCGGTGTCGACCGGGACGCCGTCGTCGAGCAGCGGCCGCAGCAGCGGGTCGGGGTCGTCCCCCGCCAGCGCGCGCACGACCTGCGTCCACGGCCACAGCGCGGGGGCGACGTCGCCCTGGTGGCACTGGCCGACGACGCCGGTGATCCCTCGCTCGGCAGCGAGCCGCAGGGCCTCCTGCACCAGCCGGGTCTTGCCGATGCCGGGCTCGCCGAGGAAGCCGGCGACCTGGCGCCCGGTCGGGAGCCGGTCGAGCAGCCGGACGACCTTGGCCAGCGGCTCCTCGCGGCCGACGAGCCCGGCGTCCCCGGTGTCGGTCGGCGTCGCGGGCGGCTGCTCCGCGGTCCGCGACGGGGCGGGGGCGGACGGCGCGCTCGTGGTCGTGGCGGGCGCGGGGCCGTCGAGCGAGGGCGACTGCTGGAGCAGGTCGGTCTCCAGCCGGCGTACGTCGGGGGTGGGGTCGACCCCCAGCTCCTCGGCGAGGCGCTCGCGGAGGCCACGGAGGGTGGCGAGGGCCTCGGACTGGCGGCCGCAGCGGTACTGCGCCAGCGCGAGCAGGGTGAACAGCCGCTCGCGGAACGGGTGCTCGGCGGCCTGCCGGTCCAGCAGCAGCACCGCCCGCTCGGGGTGGCCGAGGTCGAGCAGCGCCTGGGCCGCGTGCTCGGCGGCCGAGGCGCGCAGGTCGACCAGCCGGGTGCGGGCCGCCTCGACGGCGTCGGTCGAGCAGCCGGCGTACGGCGTCCCGGTCCACAGCGCGTCGGCCTCGTCGAAGAGCGCGAGGGCGCTCGCGGGGTCGGTCGTCGCGAGGCAGCGGCGGGCCAGGTCCTCGAACAGCCAGGTGTCGACGTCGGACACGTCGGCGCGGACGGCGTAGCCCGCCGAGGAGCTCACCAGGCAGCGGTTCTCGCCCCGGGCCGTGCGGTCGGGCTCGAGCGTGGAGCGCAGCCGCGACACGACGGCCTGCAGCGAGCCGAGCGCGGCGCCGGACTCCCAGACCTCGGTCAGCAGCCGGTCGGCGGAGACCGGTGAGCGCACGGCGAGGAGCGTCGCGAGCGTGTCGCGCTCACGCCGGCGGTTGAGCGTCTGCTCGCCGGCGGGCGTGCGCACGACGAGGTCGCCGAACGCCGAGTACCCCGTCCCTCCCACGAGGCCCGATCCTAAGCGCGGATCGGGCCCGCCGGAGGTGTGTGGTGCGGGTCAGCGCAACCCGGCGCGGCGCGAGCACGACGGCCAGGC
The DNA here is from genome assembly GCA_964557235.1 of uncultured Nocardioidaceae bacterium. Lineage (GTDB taxonomy): Bacteria > Actinomycetota > Actinomycetes > Propionibacteriales > Nocardioidaceae > Marmoricola_A. Next base: position 2,966 of record CAZKZQ010000173.1, on the reverse strand, counting down.
GCCCCAGCCCTGCCCGCGCAGGATCTTCTCCGCGACGCGCATCTGCTTCAGCTTGCCGGCGTGGTGCGGCAGACGGGCGTAGCGCAGCCCGCCGAACGCCCGCCACGTGCTCGGGCTGATCTGCAGCCCGCCGTAGTAGCCGTTGCCGGTGTTGATGTGCCACCGGCCGCCGCTCTCGCACGCGGCGATGCGGTTCCAGGCGTGGTAGTGCCGGGGGCGCGGGGCCGGGCGGGGGGTGGCCTTGGTCGAGTGCATCCCCGCGCCCGGCGAGGGCCGGGTGTCCGCGTGGGCCGCGGTGGCGAGGGTGCCGAACCCGGCGACGAGCGCCAGGGAGAGGACCAGGGTGGTGAGCGGGGTCAGGATCAGGGCACGTCCGCGCGAGGCGGCAGCACGCATGCGTGAGCGCATGAAGGTTTCCTCCACACGCCTACGAGGTCAGCTGTCGGGTTCGGGCAGGAGTGCCCGGCCGCTGGCGCGGCTTCACCCCGAGGACTGCCGGAGCAGCCCGGATTTCTTGGGTCCCCCGCTCCTGCCGGGCGGGTCGGGCGCCACCGACGCGGCAGGACTCGGCGTTCGACGGTGGCCACCTCACGAGGGGTGCGAGGCCCGGACACCGTACGTCGGCCCGCGCGGACCCGAGAAGCACCGCGCGCGGGTCTTTACCTTCGAGCGGCGAGGTCGTGACGGGTGGGACCCCTGTGATCCGGGACGAGGCTCACCCGACGCGGCGGACCCGGTCCTCCAGGAAGCTCGAGACCCACAGCGAGCCGCCGCTGAGCACGGCGTCGTCGTTGCCCTGGTCGAACAGCTGGGCGCTCTCCGAGAGCCGCACCCGGTCGGTCTCCTCGCCCGTGCGCGCGTCCAGGGTGACGACGGTCGGGCCCTCCTGGAGCACCACCTGCACGACCCCGCCCGACCCCACGACCGCGTCGGGCGCACCCGGCAGGGCCACCCGGTCGCGCTCGGCGAGGGTGCGCGGGTCGAGCGCGACCACCTCCTCGCCGTAGGTGCAGGCCACCCACAGACGACCCGCGGTGACCGCGAGCCCCTGGGCGCCCGAGCAGTCGGCGTCGCTCGTGCGGACCCGGCCCGTGCGCGGGTCGACCCGCAGCACGGTGCCGACCGCGGTCTGGCTGACCAGCACGCCGCCGGCACCGGTCGTCACGAGGCGGACTCCCACCCCGACCTCGATCCGCCGCACCACGCGGCGGGTCCGGGGGTCGACCTCGACCAGCCGGCCGTCGTCCTGCGCGACCACCCACAGACGCCCGAACCCGGCCGTCAACCCCTCGGCGCCGGTGCCGACGCGGACCTCGTCGGTGACGCGGCCCGTGGTCTCGTCGACGCGCACCACGGTGCCGTCCTCGAACCGGGTCACCCACAGGGCGCCGTACGCACGGGTGACGCGGAGCGGGACGCCCGGCATCGGGTGCTCGGCGACGACGGAGCCGTCGCGCGCGAGGTGGGTGAGGGTGCCGCCGCGGGGCGCGACCACCCAGACGCCGCCCCGCCCGTCCGGTGCCAGGCCGACCGGGTTGCCGGCGACGGAGACTGCCCCGTACGTCGTGGTGGCCGCCGAGGGGCTGCTGGACGACGGGCTCGAGGCGGTCGGCGAGGGCCGCGCCGGCGTGGTCGTCCCGCTCTGCGAGCACGCGGCAAGGACGAGGGCCGCGGTCAGGAGGGCAGCCGCCTGGGACCTGTGCACGCGCACATGCTCACACGTGCCCGGCGTCGCGGCCCAGGGTGCGGGGCAGGGTCAGACCCGGCGCGGCACGGCGCCGGTGAGCTTGAGCAGCCCGCACATGACCCGGTGCGCGCCGTCGGAGGTGTCGCCGAACATGAGCGGGCACCCGCCGTCGATCACGGTGACGCCGTGCTCGCGGCCGTAGGCCGTGGCCTCCGAGGAGACGCTGCCACCGCCGAACGAGCGGTGCATCCAGACCTTCGGGACGCCCAGCGCGACGGCCTCCTTCATCGTGGCCAGGGCCCGGTCGGGCCGGGTGCCGATCACGACGGCCTCGACCCCGCCCGGGATCGACGAGAGGTCGGGGAAGGTCGGGTCGCCCTCGACCTCCGCGGCGTTGGGGTTGACCGCGACCACGTCGTAGCCCCGGTCGCGGAGCCTGCAGTAGACGACGTTGCTCCCGTGCCCCTTGGGGGCGTGGGAGACGCCGGTGACGGCGATGCGCCGTGCGGTGAGGAAGTCCTCCGCCGCGTCCTTGATCCTGGTCATGCTCGTGCTCCTCCGTCGGTGAGCTCTCCTCCCACCGTGGCACCGGGCCGCGGACGCCCAGAAGGGCCGGGTGGACCGTGCGCGAGGTCCGACAGGGTCAGTCGCGAGGGGCGAAGAGCGTGACCTCGGCGTCGCGGCCCTTGAGCCGGACCCCCTCGCGGGCCTCCAGCTCGGGCGGGTCGGCGAGCAGGTCGCGCGTGGACTCCGAGAGCAGCACGGTGTCCCCGGTGTCGCGGGTCGCGGACTCGACCCGGGCCGCGATGTTGACGGTGTGGCCGATGACGGTGAACTCCAGGCGCCCGCCACCGCCGACGTTGCCGGCGACGACCGGCCCGGAGTTGAGGCCGATGCCGATGCCGAGGTCGGGGTCCACCTCGGGCACGGCCGCGGCGATCGCCCGGGCTGCGGCCAGGGCCGCATCGGCGTGCCGTTCGTTGCGGCGCGGTGCTCCGAAGACCGCGAGCAGGCCGTCGCCGACGAACTTGTCGACGTGACCCTCGTGCTCGCGCACGATCGGGACGACGGTGGAGAACAGCTGGTTGATCCGCGCCACGACGTCGTGGGCCTCGGTCTCGGAGGCATAGGTCGTGAACCCGCGGATGTCGATGAACATCACCGTCACCTCGACCTCCTCGCCGTCGAGGTCGGTGCCCTCCCGCAGGATCAGCTCGGCCACCTCGGGGTCGACGTAGGTGCCGAACGCGTCGCGGATCCGCTCCCGCTCGCGCAGCCC
>CAZKZQ010000172.1:0-8534 GCA_964557235.1 uncultured Nocardioidaceae bacterium | reverse complement strand
CGAGGGTCGGCACTCCCCCTCCGGCGCTGAATCTGTCACGCTGACAAGAACCAGGCACCGGCTCACGCGCGGGGAGGCCCCCATGGGTTCCACCGAGACGGGGCGCGCCGTCAGCGGCCGCGACCTCATCCGCAACCCTGCCGGGGCGACGCTGGCCGTTGTCGCGCTCACCGCGCTGGCGCTCGGCTGTCTGCGGTGGGTCACGGTGAGCGGGGCGGACGGCAAGGCAGGTGAGCGGCTCGTCGACAGCGGCCCCTTCCTGGCCTGGACTGCCTTCGCCGCGATCGCGGTCGTGCTCTTCGCCGACGTGCTGCGGGACGGGGTCGGCGAGCTGCGACAGGAGCCACTGGCCGGCTCGACGCCGTCACCGCGCTTCTTCGCCGTCTACTTCGCGGCGTTCGCCGCCGCCGCGATCACCGCGCTGCTCCTCGTGGGCAAGGGCGGACCGGACGTGCCGATCGAGCGCTGGGGCGCGATCACCGGGACGCTCCTCGGATGGGGTGCGGTTGCCGCGGCGCCCTGGGTGATCGCGGTGTGGTCGACCCACACGCTGCTGCAGGACTCGAAGGCGGCGCTGGCGCGACTCCGACCGGTCACGGAGGACGGCGCGGTGCCGGACCTCGACGAGGAGTTCCGCAGGCTGCGCACCTATCGTGCGGTCATCGTCCGGGCGGTCGCGCGTCTCCTCAGCCTCGTGCTGGCCGCCGTGCTGATGTCGGGGGCCCTGCGGACGGCTCTCATCGAGGGCAAGGTCATCACGGAGGAGGAGTTCCCTGCGTCGGCCGTGCTGCTCTACGGCGCGTTCTTCACCCTCGTCCTCGCCACCGCGGTCCTGCCGCTCATGGGACGCTGGCGCGCGCTCGCCCGTCACCTCGTGGAGAGGGCCTATCCCCACCACGTCGACGACAGCGCCGACGTCGTGGCCGCGCGGCAGCGACTGCTCACCGCCCTCGACGTCAACGGCTCGCTCTTCACGTTCCCGGTGACGCTGAGCGCGCTGCTCGCGCCGCTGGTCACCAGCCTGTTGTCGGTCTACGTGCCGCAGCTCGGCAAGTAGCCCGCAAACCCGTTGCCCGGCTGCCGGGCGAGTGGCAGGTTCGCGACATGCCCTTCAGCCCGTACGACGCGCCGTACGACCAGCTCATGGCGGCGGCCGAGCACGCCGCCGACACCCGGCCCGAGGTGGATCGGGAGATCGCGCGCGAGGTGTTCGCCGAGGCGGCGACCCTGATGCACAACGGGCTCGTCCTCGACGCACTGGACGAGCACGACACGTCGGCGGTGATCGCGGCGCTCGCGGAGGACCTCGTGGCGACCGATCCCGGGGACGCGATCCGGTCGCGGGCCCAGGTGATGCTCGAGTCGACCGACCTGCACGACCCCGGAGCCGCCTCCGACAGCCTGCTCGTGACGGCCGCCCTGTTCGGGTTGTGAGGCCGGGCTGCAGGATGGCAGCCATGACCACGATCAGGAGCTTCGACCACATCGGCGTCACCGTCGAGGACCTCGAGCGGGCGACGGACTTCTTCACCGGCATCGGACTGGAGATCGAGGGGCGCGCGACCGTCGAGGGCGACTTCATCGACACGGTCTGCGGCATCCCGGACTCCAAGTGCGACGTCGTGATGCTCCGGCCGCCCGGCGGCGGCTGCGGACTGGAGCTCGCCAGCTTCGTGCGTCCGGAGCACCAGCCGGGGTCGCCCGATGCGATGGCCACGGAGGTCGGCCTGCGCAACGTGTGCTTCGAGATCGAGGACCTCCAGGGCACGGTCGACCGGCTGGCGACCGAGGGCTACGGCCTGGTGGGCGGCGTCGGCAACCACGAGGACACCTGGCTGATGGCCTACGTCCGCGGACCCGAGGGCATCGTCGTCTCCCTCACCGAGCGGATCGGCTGACCCTCGACGCCACCGACTGCCGGGTCCACACTGACCCATGGTCACCGTGGCAGCAGTCCAGGCAACGCCCGTCTTCCTCGACCGGGAGGCCACCACCGACAAGGTCTGCGCCCTGGTGAAGGACGCCGCTGGGCAGGGAGCTCAGCTGATCGTCTTCGGGGAGTCGCTGATCCCCGCCTACCCCGACTGGGTGTGGCGGACCCAGCCGTGGAGGGACGGGGCGTTCGTGAGCCGGCTCTACGCCAACGCGGTGAGCGTCCCCGGCCCGGCGCTCCAACGCATCCAGGACGCGGCGGCCGAGGCGTCGGCGTACGTCGTGGTCGGGGTCACCGAGATCGAGGGCGGCACGCTCTACAACACGCTGCTCTACCTCGGCCCGGACGGGCAGCTGCTGCAACGGCACCGCAAGCTCATGCCCACGGGCGGCGAGCGGACGGTGTGGGGCATGGGCGACGGCTCGGAGCTCGGCGTCGTGCGCACGCCGTTCGGCGTGGTGGGTGGGTTGCTCTGCTGGGAGAACTACATGCCGCTGGCGCGGGCGGCGATCTATGCCCAGCACTGCGACATCTACCTCGCCCCGACGTGGGACAACAGCGACACCTGGGTCTCGACCCTGCGGCACATCGCCAAGGAGGGCGGGCAGTTCGTCATCGGGGTGGCGCCCCTGCTGCGTGGCTCGGACGTCCCGGAGGACCTGCGCGGCAGCCTCTACGGCGGTGACGACGACTGGATGTCTCGCGGCCACACCACCATCGTCGCGCCGGGTGGCGAGGTGATCGCGGGGCCGGTCCTCGAGCGCGAGCAGATCCTCGTGGCCGACCTCGACCTCGCGGCGGTCCAGGCCCAGCGCCGGCTGTTCGACCCGGTCGGCCACTACTCCCGGCCCGACGTCTTCTCGCTGCACGTCGACACGCGGCCCAAGAGCGCGGTCGTCTTCGACACGGACACCTGACCCGGGACTCAGCCGGCGACCTCGGTGCGGTGCGGCCGGCCCGGGTCGTCGTACGCCGGGTCGTGGTCGCCCGCGCGGCTGGCCTCGAGCTGGGCGCAGACGGCCGCGCCGTAGAAGAAGGCGATCGACGACATCAGCGCCCACAGCAGCAGCGCGAACACTCCGCCGAGAGGTCCGTAGACCGCCCCGAACGACTGACCGACGTGCACGTAGGCCGCCAGCATCCCGGTCGCCAGCATCGAGAGGACCACGGCGATGCCCGCGCCCAGGGCGAGCCAGCTCAGGGCGGGCTGGCGCCGGCGCGGGGCGTGGTCGAGGAGCACCGCGACGCTCAGCACGACCAGCACGAGACCGGCAGGCCAGCGGAGCACGCGGAACCACAGGGCCGTGCCCTCGCTCCAGCCGTAGGACCGCACCATCTGGTCGGCGAACGCCCCGCCGGTCACCAGGAGCAGGAAGCCGAGCCCCAGGGGGACCGCGAGCAGTGCGGTCCAGAGCGCGGCTCGACCGTACTTCGCCGGCGCGGGACGGTCGCGGCGCACGCCGTAGATGCGGTTGAGGCCGCGCTCGACCTGGCCCATGGCGGTCGTCATCGACAGCAGCGCGAACCCGAGCCCGAGTCCCAGCGCCAGCTCCCCGGCCTCCTCGCTGGAGTCCTCGCCCGACACCGCACCGGCCAGCGCGTCCTGCTCGCCCGTGCCGGGCGAGACGGTCTGGATCGTGCCGGCGATGACGCGTGAGACCCGCTCCTCGTCGACATCGGCGGCCAGGCCGGTCAGCGCGAGGAGGAACGGCACGACGGCCAGCGCCGCCTGGAGCGCCAGGGCCCTGCTGTTGGTGAAGCCGTCGCCGTAGCGGAACCGGACGAACGCGTCGACCAGGAGTCGCCGCAGCCCGAGCTTGCGGGCCATGCGCCACGCATCGGCCGCATCGAGCTCGTCCCCGTCGAGCTCGATGGTCACGGGGACGGTGCGCGCGGTGGTCATGGTCCCCCGATTCGACCACACCCTTGACAAACGTCAGGCTTCCTTCCAATATTTGTCAGGAAGCCTTACTGATTGGTGAGGCCGCCCACCTCACCGGAAGGGGTGCCCGATGAGCACCACCGTGATCGTCTGCATCGCCCTCATGGGCCTCCTCGTGTTCGTCCTCGGCGCCAACGTCACCCGCCACCGGGCGATGCGCGGCAAGAACGGCGGGCCACAGATGTCCACCGACCCGACCGACCGCCTCCTCATCGCCATCCGGGCGCACGGCAACGCGACGGAGTACGTCCCGACGCTCGTCGTGCTCCTCCTCGTCGCCTCGACCCTCACCAGCGGCTGGTGGCTCGACGCGCTGGCGATCGTGGCCACGGCCGCGCGCTACGTCCACGCCGTCGGGATGCTCAGCTCCGCGACGCTCGCCGACCACGGCCCGACCCGCGACGCCGGCGCGATGTTCACCTACCTGTCCGGGCTGGCGCTCGGCATCACCGTGCTCGCGACGGTGTGACCATGGGACACCGGCCCGTCATCGGGATCGTCGGCTACCACCACGTCGTCCCCCGGCCCTTCGGCGACCTCCTCGTCAGCGGCGCCCCCACGACGTACGCCGAGTCGATCGCCGCCGCGGGCGGCCTGCCGGTCCTGCTGCCGCAGGGCGAGGCGGTCGACCTGCTCACCCGTGTCGACGCCGTCGTGCTGACGGGCGGGGGCGACGTCGCTCCCGAGCTGTACGGCGGCGAGCCGGACACGGCGGTCGGCGTCGACCCGGCGCGTGACGCCGCCGAGCTCGCCGTCATCCGCGCCGCCGTCGGCGCCCGTCTGCCCGTGCTCGCGATCTGTCGTGGGATGCAGCTGCTCGCCGTCGCGCACGGCGGGACCCTGGGCGACGTCGTCGACCACGTCGAGCCCGAGACCGGCCACCGCGTGCGCACCGACCCGGGCTCCCTGGTCGACCGGCTGATCGGTCCGACCCCCACGACCTCCGCCCTGCACCGCCAGGCCGTCGTGCACCCCGGTCCGCACCTGCGCGTCACCGCCTGGACCGACGACGGCGTCGTCGAGGCACTCGAGCCGCGCGACCCGGGCTGGCGGGTGCTCGGCGTCCAGTGGCACCCCGAGCTGACCGGGCGACCGGGCGTCGCCGAGACCACCGGGCCTGCGCTCTTCGGCTGGCTCCTGGGGGCCGCTCGCGACCCGCGCCTCGCGGCGTCCGCGACGTCGCCGGGAGCGTGGTTCTGCCGCTGAGCTCAGCCCCGCGGGATCCAGCTGCTCCAGGCCAGGTCTCCCTCGTCGGTGGTCGGCGCGATGTCGGAGTCCCCGCCGCCGGGTCCCTCGGTCAGCACCGAGGCCCGCACCGCGCCGTAGTCGCCGCGGTGCATGCAGGACGAGGGCATCCGCACGTCCACCCTGGCCGCCTCGACGTCCCACACCGCCCGCAGGCCGGGACACCGGGCGCGGTCGTAGGTGCGGTCGGCGAAGGAGCCTCGGATGAGGAACGTGCGGACGGTGCCGTCGAGGTAGCGCTTGGTGGCGACGGTCCGGCCGATCCCCCGTCGGTCGATGCTGACCAGGACCGTGCCCCGCTGTGCCTCCACGAGGGAGACCGAGGCGACCACTGCCCGGTCGCGGTTGTGGACCACGACGCGCGTGACGTCGAGCCATCCCGTGGAGTCACCAGTCGGGTCGTCGAAGGCAGTCGTCGCGGCCTGGGCGGGGACCTGGGTGGTCGCCGCGAGGGCGAGGCCGGCGAGGACCGGGGCTGTGGTCCGGAGGACGAGGTGGTGCGAACGAGTCCGAGTCATGGCGCATGCTAAGCCCGCCGTCGACCCGCGATCGCGCACTCGTGGGCGCGGTCGCCTAGTGTCGGTCGGTGCCCGAGCTCCAGCGACTGACCGCCACCCACGCGTCGGCGGTGCTCGCGTTCGAGCTGACGAACCGCGCGTACTTCACCGCGGCGGTGGGTGACCGCGGCGACGCGTACTTCGAGGACTTCGACCAACGGCTCGCCTCGTTGTTCGCCGAGCAGGAGTCAGGGTCGGGCGCCTACTACGTGCTCGTCGAGGACGACGGCGCCGTCGTGGGGCGCTTCAACCTGGTGCTCGACGAGGACGGGCTCGCCGAGCTGGGCTATCGCATCGCGGAGCGCAGCGCCGGTCGCGGCCTGGCGAGCGCGACGGTGCGTGACCTCTGCGACCTCGCGGCCACGCGGCACGACGTCCACACGGTGCGTGCGGCCACGACGCACGACAACGTCGCGTCCCAGCGGGTCCTGGCCAACGCCGGCTTCGACGTGGTCGGCCCGGCCGACCCGGCCGAGGTGGGCGGCGGCGAGGGCCTGCGCTGGGAGCGACGGGTCGGGTGAGCAGGGGGCGGGAGGGCAGACTGCGGTCATGACCGACGACAACCGCCTCGCGGTGCTCATCGATGCCGACAACACCCCGTCAAAGCTGGTCAAGGAGATGTTCGAGGAGCTGGCCGGCTACGGGACCCTCACCGTGAAGCGCGCCTACGGCGACTGGACCAACCCACGGCTCGGCGGCTGGCGCGAGGTGCTGCTGGGCAACGCCATCTCGCCGCAGCAGCAGTTCGCCTACACCGTCGGGAAGAACGCCACCGACTCGGCCCTCATCATCGACGCGATGGACCTGCTCTACTCCGGCAACGTCGAGGGGTTCGCGATCGTGTCGAGCGACAGCGACTTCACCCCGCTCGCGACCCGCCTGCGCGAGTCGGGCAAGCGGGTGATCGGGGTCGGGCAGCGACAGACGCCCAAGGCGTTCGTCGAGGCGTGCGAGAAGTTCATCTTCGTCGAGGTGCTGCGCGAGGGGCTGGAGCCCGAGGCCGCCCCGGAGAGTGCCACGGCAGAGTCCCCGCGGTCGCTGCACAGCCTGCTCTCCCGCGCTCTCAACAAGGTCGCCACCGACGACGACGACTGGGCCTCGCTGGGCGCGCTCGGCGATCACCTCAGCCGGATCGACTCCTCCTTCGACCCGCGGACGTACGGCTTCTCCCGGCTCTCCGACCTCGTCAAGGACCAGCACTTCCTGGAGACGCGCACCGCGACCGGCGCCGGCGGCCAGAACCACCTGGCGGTCCGCCTCAAGGGCCGCAGGGGAAGCGCACGGGCGACCGCCACGACCCCCGCGAAGGAGCCCACCGCGGGCGCCGCGAAGAAGACCGCGACGAAGGCCACCAAGAAGGCGACCAAGAAGGCGGGTTCAGCGACGAAGTCCTAGCGTGCCTTCGCGTCGATCTCCGCGCGCCTGGCCTCGACCAGACGGCGCAGCACGTCCTCGGGGATCGGCTGCTCCGCTGAGTAGTGGATGCTCCCGGTCGTGGTCTCGAACCCGTCGAGCTCCTCGCCCAGCTGGGCGATCACCGTGCCGCTGAAGGGATAGAGCGACAGGTGCCTGGCGGTCCGCAGCGTCGCCACCAGTCCCTTGCCGCGGTGCAGGAGCGCCGGCATCGCATAGCTCGTGCCCTCGACGGCGTCGGGCACGACCTCGCGCGCGATCGCGACGACCCTCGCCAGCGCGGCACGGTCAGCTCCCTCGATGGTCTCCAGGTAGTCCGTCACCTCACCCACGACGGCAGGCTAACCCCGGACCGTCGGCGGCGCGCTGCATGATGTGGCGCGTGGAGACCGTGCGGTTCACCGGCGAGCTGTTCCTGTGGGACAACGGCTCGTGGTTCTTCGTGCGTCTGCCGGTCGAGGCGGCCGACCACGTCCGCGACCTGGTGACCGGTCCGCCCACCGGGTTCGGCTCGGTGCGGGTCGAGGTCACGATCGGGTCGACGACCTGGCAGACGTCGGTGTTCCCCGACACGGCGACCCGCACGTTCGTCCTCCCGGTCAAGAAGGCGGTGCGGACCGCGGAGGACCTCGGGGACGGGGACTCCGTCGAGGTCTCGCTCCTCGTGCTCGGCTGAGTCACGTGGCGCGGACCGCCGTCACCATCCCTGCGAGACCGGCGCCGACGGCCACGGGATAGGCGACCACGACCGACATCAGCGGCACCAGGGTCTCCGGTGCGAGCAGGGTGGAGCCACCGCACAGCACGACCGGCACCAGGAGCCCGACCGGGATCGCCCACGTCCACGACAGCGCGGCGGCGAGCACTGCCGCGCCGACGAGGAGCAGGCAGGCCAGGGCGACGAGCCGCGCCCCGTGCCTGGCCTCGGCCAGCGCGGTGTCGGTGTTCTCGATGTAGAAGCCCGAGCCCAGTCCCTTGCCCAGGATGACGAGGGCCGTCGCGACCAGTGCTGCCCAGCCGAGCGCCAGGAGGAGACGGGGAAGGAGGCTGTCGGTCATGCCTCCACGGTCTCCCCGACGACCGGTCGGGCACATCCGCGCTCGTACTCAGGTCGGCCGGTTCGCCTCGTCCGCGACCTTCAGGGTGAGCACCGCCAGGAGGATGAGGAGCAACGGGCCGACGATCGTCCACAACGTCGGCAGCACGGCGAGGAGGCAGCCCGCGCAGGTGAGCCCGGCGCCGACCGGAGGACGGCGGGGCAGCAGCACCGTGCCGGCCAGGACCAGCGCGCCGCCGCCCACGAGGGTCGGGGTCCAGAACCACAGGCCGCCGTCGCCGCTGCGGATCGCGCGCACCGTCTCAGCGATGCCGGCCACGACGAGCAGGCACCCGACGAACAGCCCGAGCCACCAGGTCCAGCGGCGCACGTCCTCACAGTACGCCG
>CAZKZQ010000171.1:0-8548 GCA_964557235.1 uncultured Nocardioidaceae bacterium | reverse complement strand
CCCTGCCGCACGCGCGCGTCCTGCTGCACCAGGGCTCGGCCGGCATCGGCGGCACCGCGATGGACATCGAGATCCAGGCCGACGACCTGCGCAAGACCCGCGACACGGTCATCGGGCTGGTCGCCGAGCACACCGGGCAGGACACCGCGACGATCGAGCGGGACTCGCGGCGCGACCGCTGGTTCGACGCGCAGGAGGCACTGGCCTACGGCTTCGTCGACCACGTGATCACGCACGTCGACGACGTGGCGCCTCCCTCGCGCCGCACGGTCGGCCTGGGTGCGGCGATGGGCGGTGCGGCATGAGCTCCTACACGATCCCCTACGTCGTCCAGCACACGCCGCGGGGCGAGCGGACGATGGATCTCTACTCCCGCCTCCTCGCCGACCGGATCATCTACCTCGGCACCGAGCTCGACGACGGCGTCGCCAACACGGTCATCGCGCAGCTGCTGCACCTGTCCTCGGAGAGCCCCGAGGCGCCGATCAGCCTCTACATCAACTCCCCCGGCGGCTCGATCACCGCGATGCTCGCGGTCTACGACGCGATGCAGTTCGTGCCGACCGCGGTGCACACGACCTGCGTCGGCCAGGCCGCGTGGACCGCCGCCGTGCTGCTCGCCGGCGGCGAGCCCGGGCAGCGCTCGATCCTGCCGCACGGCCGCGTCGTGCTGCACCAGCCGGCGGCGCAGGGCCGCGGCACGATCCCCGACCTGATCCTCGAGGCCGACGAGGTCGCGCGGGTGCGCCGGCTGCTCGAGGAGATCCTCGCCGCGCACACGGGTCGCACGCCGGAGCAGGTGCGCGAGGACACCGACCGGGACCTGGTGCTGCCGGGGCAGGCGGCCGTCGACTACGGCATCGCCGACGCGGTGCTGGAGTCGCGGGTCTCAGGCCGCCAGGCAGAGGGCGCCGCGGGGCGCGGCTGAGGCGAGCGGCCGCGACGAGAGCGGCTGCGCCGGGGCCAGCGCGAGGACGGAGGAGACGGTCAGCCCGACGACCTCGCGCACGGTGAGGCCGAGGGCGCCCGAGACGGCCGCGAGCATCTCCGAGGACGGGTCCTTGAGGCCGCGCTCGATCTCGGAGAGGTACTGCGTCGAGACGCCGGCGCGCTCGGCGACGTCGCTCAGCCGCTCACCGCGTCCCTGCCGGACCGCACGCAGCGTCCCGCCGACCAGCTCCCGCCACAGGGGCTCGTGCTCACTCATGTCGTCGAGCGTACGTCCGGTCGGCGGCCGATGCGGTGCGTTGCGTTCTGCTCACAGCGGAACGGTCGTCCAGTCGACGGGTCTCGTCGGGTCCGGGGAGTAGGAGCAGAACGAGCCCGTGCGGAGCGCGCGCGACAGGTGCGCGGCGGCGAGCGGGTGGGCGGTCTCGAGCCGCTGCAGCGAGTAGCGCAGCGCCCGTGCGACGGCGGTCCGGGCCCGCTCGGCCGACGCCCCCGTGACCCGCGCGCGGCCACCGAGGCCGAAGGCGCCGGACAGCTCGGCGAGGAGGTACTCACGGTCGCGCTCGGCCAGCTCCTCGCGGGCCAGGTCGTGGTCGGCGCGCGCCTCCTCGAGGTCCTCCTCGACCTCGCGCAGGCGCCGGCGATAGGCCTCGCGGGCCTCGTCGTCGAGGACCGGCAGGCCCGCCTCGTCGGGGGCACCCACGAGGTCGAGCACGTGGAACTCGCGACCCGGTTCGGCGAGCAGCCGCTCGAGGTAGCGCAGTCCCTTGAGGTCGGGCACCGTCGCCTCCACCCCGCCGTACACCACGCGCCGGAGGCCGTCACGGGCCGTGAACACAGCCGTGTCGGCGACGACCGGCGGCGCAGCCGGTCCGCAGGCACCCATGTCGGCGCACGCGCGGGCGGCGAGCGCACGCTCCTGCGCGGCCGCGTCCGGGCGGCCCAGTGAGGTCAGCGCGTCGGCGAGCACGAGGCGCGCGGCGGCGCACTCGTAGGGCGCGTCGAGCTCGGCCCACAGCGCGACGGCCGCACGAGCCGCGGCCTCCGCGGCAGCCGGGTCACCGCCCAGGAGCGAGCACCGCGCGGTCGTGATCGCGGCCATCGCGCGCAGCGCCTGGCTCGGGTAGCGGGCAGCGATCGCGGCCAGCCTCTCCGTCGCGTCGGCAGCGGCGGTCAGGTCCCCGGCGGCCGACGCCACCTCGACGCGGGCGTGCAGGAGCGGCGCCTCGCGCAGGTCGCCCGACGGCGGCTGCTCCTTCGACGGGATCGCCAGCGGGTGGGCCAGCGCGTCGTCGAGCAGCCGCGCGGCCCCGGCGACGTCACCGCGCGCGAGGTGCACCAGGGCGAGGCCGGGCTGGGGGCACCAGGCACGCGCAAGCGCCTCGGTGAACGCGGTCTCGGCGCCGGCGAGGTCGCCGCGACGCAGCCGCACGGTGCCGAGCTCGACCAGCGGCCAGCCGTACTCCCGCCGCATCCACGGCCGCAGGTCCTCGCACGCGGCGAGCGCCTCCGCCTCGGCCTCGTCGAGCGGGCCGGAGAGCCGCAGCAGCTCGGCGCGGTGCACCCGGCAGCGGCCGTGGATCCCGCCGAACGCCGACTCGTGCCGCCAGCGCTCCATCACCTCGGTCCACTCCCGCGCCAGGTCGTGCATCGACAGTCCCTGGGCCGCGCAGATGAGCTCGCACAGCATCATCCCGGTGACCATCGGCTCGGCGTCGCCTGCCATCAGCCGGGCGCCGACCTCCTCGAGCAGCGCGAGCCCGGCGTCGATGTCGCCGCGCAGCAGGGCCAGGCGCGCACGCGCGGTCTCGCCGATCACGGCCGCCTCGACGACCCCGTGCCGCTCGCCGAGCTCGATCGCGCGGTCGGCGGCCACAGCGCTGGCGGTGAGGTCGCCGCACATGAAGCGCTCATAGGTCCGGACCGCGCTCAGCAGCGCGTGCAGCGGGGTGTCGGTCTCCGGCTCGAGCAGCCGCTCGGCGCGACGCACCCAGCCCCGCACCGGCGCCATCAGCCCGGTGTCCATGAGCAGGTGGATGGCGACCATCCCCGCCGCCTGCGCGGCCCCCGCTGGGTCACCGTCGTCGAGGCACTGCCGGTGCAGCCGCTCCCAGGCGGCGACCGCACCCTCCAGGTCGCCGTCGGCATAGGCACGGCGTGCGACCTCGGGGAGGTCCGGAGCCTCGGGGGCTGGCACGTGTCGCATTGTGACACCGCTTTGTCACGCCTCGTAGGTGCAGGCACCAGCCAGCAACCGACCACCACGGAAGGACACCTCCCATGCACCTCTCCAAGGACGACATCCCGGTCCGCCTCGCCATCCCCGGCGCCACCGTGCGCCAGCTGCCGGACTTCGGGGTCGCGACGGGCACGCTCGCCGCCGAGTACTTCTCCCTCGACGCCGGGACCGACATCGCACCGCTCCTCCAGGGCCTCGACGACGACCTGTGCCACGCCGCCCACTGGGGCTACCTCGCCTCGGGCACCGTCGTCGTGGAGTACGTCGACTCGACCGTCGAGCGCGTCCGCGCCGGCGAGGTCTTCTACTGGCCTCCGCTGCACACCGTGCGGGTCGAGCAGGACGCCGAGCTCCTCATGTTCAGCCCGCAGCACGAGCACGGCGAGGTGATCGACCACATCGCGCAGAAGCTCGCCGCCCTGGCGTAGCGAGGCCCTGGTCAGGACCGTCGTCCCTGTCGGGGTGCCCGGCGGCGCTGGCAGGGTCGGGGCATGACCCGCTTCGACCACGTCGCCGTCGTGGGCGCCTCGATCGGGGGGCTCCTGGCCGCCCGCGTCGTGTCCTCCCACGCCCGCCACGTCTCGGTGCTCGAGCGCGACGACCTCCCGACCGCCCCCGCCGACCGCCGCGGCGTCCCCCAGGGGCGGCACGTGCACAACCTGCTGTCGCAGGGCTGCCAGGTCGTCGAGGAGCTGTTCCCGGGCATCGGGGCGGAGCTGGCGGCGGCCGGGGCGCCGTACGTCGACGACCTGGACCAGCTCGACGTCGAGCTGATGGGTCACCCGTTCCTCAAGGCCTCGCGCAGCGGTCCGGGCACCTATGTCCCGACCCGCGCGCTGCTCGAGCACCTCGTGCGCCGCCGGGTCGAGCAGCTCCCCGGCGTCACGATCCGTCGCGGCGTCGACGTCGAGACACCCGTCGTCGCGGCCGGCCGCGTGGCCGGCGTGCGCCTCACCGACCGGTCCACCGGGCTGACCGAGGTGCGGCCGGCCGACCTCGTCATCGACGCCAGCGGGCGCTCGGGCCGCACGCCCGGGTGGCTGGAGGCGATGGGCCTGCCCGGCCCCGAGGAGGAGGTCGTCGAGGTCGGCATCCGCTACGTCAGCCAGCGGGTCCGCCCCGCACCCGGCTCCCTCCCCGAGCGGCTCCGCATGGTGCTGCGCGGGCCGCTGCCCGAGCGGCGCACGGGGCTGGCGGCCTTCGCCAACGAGGACGGCCTCTGGACGGTCACGGTCTTCGGCTACGCCGGTGAGCACCCCGACCTCAGCCGGGCCGCCCTCACCGGCCTCGTCCGCGAGCTCACGCCCCCCGACGTCGGTGCCGCGCTCGTCGCCGCGACCCCGGTGTCAGAGGTGGTGCAGCACCGGTTCCCCAGCAACCAGTGGCGCCACTACGAGCGGCTGCACGACTTCCCCGACGGGTTGCTCGTCCTGGGCGACGCGGTGTGCAGCTTCAACCCGATCTACGGCCAGGGCATGACCTCGGCGGCCCTGCAGGCCCTGACCCTCAAGGACTGCCTGGAGCACAACGCCGACCCCCTGGCGCCGGCGTTCTTCCGCGCGGCCGCCAAGCAGGTCCTCGTGGCGTGGCAGGGCTCCGCGGGTGCGGACCTCGCCCTGCCCGGCGTCACCGGCAGGGCGTCGCTGCCGGTCCGCCTCGGCAACAGGTACGTCGAGCGCGTGGTCGCCGCCTGCGAGCACGACGCCGACGTGGCCGAGCACTTCTTCCGCGTGATCTCGATGGTCGACGCCCCGACGACGCTGATGCGCCCCGGGATGCTGCGCAAGGTGATGGTGCCGCGTCAGCGGTCGAAGGCCGCCCGCACCGCCGCCATGTCGGCCTCGCCGAGCCCCTCGGAGGACGTGCGCTCGTAGTACCCGAGCAGCGTCCGGAGCAGGTCCGGCGACAGCGTCGTGCCCTCGGCCGTCTCGAGCATCAGCCCGACGTCCTTGAGCACGCCGTCGACGGCGAAGGACGGGGTGTCCCACTTCTCCTCGAGCATGAGCCCGCCCTTGAGCTGGACGTAGGGCGCGTCGACCGGGCCGCCCTTGACCGCCTCGAGGAACAGCGCCGGGTCGACGTCGAGGGCCGAGGCGAAGGCCAGCGCCTGGGCGGTGCCGGCGTTGACGGTCGCGACCCAGGAGTTGCACACGAGCTTGAGCGCACTGGCCGGCCCGAGGTCCTCGGACACCTCGACCACCCGCGACCCGATCGCGTCGAGCACGGGCTGGGCCCGGCGGCGCGCCTCGGCCGGGCCGGAGACCAGCGCGACGAGCTTGCCCTCCTCGGCCGGCTGACGGGTCCCGAGCACGGGTGCGTCGAGCAGCCGGCCGGCGACCGACGGCACCGCCTCGGCGATCCGGCGTACGCCGTCGGGGCCGACGGTGCTGACCTGCAGCCAGACCGCGTCGGGGCGCAGCGCCGCGGCGAGGTCGTCGGCGACCGCGAGGACGCTGTCGGTGTCGAAGAGGACGGTGAGGACCGCGTCGGCGCCCTCGACCGCCTCGATCACCGAGCCGGCGGCGGTGATCGGCCCTGGCTCGGACTGCTCAGCGGCCCTGGCCTTGTCGGGGGTGCGGTTCCACACCCGCACGGTGTGGCCCTCACGGGCGAGCGAGCGCGCCATCGCGGCGCCGAGGATGCCGGTGCCGAGGACGGCGACCTGGTGCTGGGTCATGGCCACACCCTGCCATCCCGGTGTGACCTGAGCTGACGTCACCTTTGGGCCGGGCCGCTCGTTGACCCGCTCATGAGGAGACTGACTGCGGGCCTGACCGCCGCCGCGACCCTGTCCGGTGCGCTGCTCGCCACCGCGGGCACCGCCGAGGGTGCCGACGCCTGTGCGGCGTGGATGGACCGCAGCGACTCGCCATCGCAGCGCGCGGACGCCCTCGTGTCCGCGATGGACCTCGACCAGAAGCTCCACATGCTCACCTTCGGCGACCCGCCGTGGGTGACCTACTACGGCAACGCCGGCCACGTGGACGCGATCCCCGAGCTGTGCGTGCCGGCCCTCGTGCTCTCCGACGCCGGGTCCGGCGTCGCCGGCATGCACCTGGCCACGACGGTCTTCCCCTCGGGCGTGGCCCAGGCCTCCACCTGGGACCCCGCGCTCCAGCGCGACCTCGGCCGCGCCATCGGGGCCGAGGCGCACAGCAAGGGCGTCAACGTCATGCTCGCGCCCGGCATGAACCTCGCGCGCACGGCCTTCAACGGACGCAACTTCGAGTACTTCGGCGAGGACCCCCACCTGTCGTCGGAGCTGACGGTGCCGTTCATCCGCGGCATCCAGGACAACCCGGTGATCGCCGACGCCAAGCATTTTGCGTTCAACGAACAAGAAGTCGACCGGATGACGGTCGACACGCGCGTGCCCGAGCGGGCCGCGCGCGAGCTCTACCTCGCGCCGTTCGAGGCCGCGGTCAAGCGCGCCGACGTCGGCTCGGTGATGTGCTCCTACAACCGCATCGACGGCAAGTACGCCTGCCAGAACAAGGCGCTCCTCACCGGCCTGCTCCGCAAGGACTGGGGCTTCGACGGCTTCGTCGTCTCCGACTGGGGCGCCACCCACTCGACCGCCCCGTCGGCCAACGCCGGCATGGACCTCGAGATGCACGCCGTCGCCTCGCCGCTGCCCGCGACCAGCGTCTTCGGAGCGGGTGCGCGCTACTACGGCGCCGACTCCTTGAAGGCCGCCATCGCGAAGGGCACGATCACCCGCGCCCGCGTCAACGACATGGTCCGCAACATCGTGCGTCCGATGTTCGCCCAGGGTCTCTTCGACCACGTGGTCGCGCCCGGTCCCGTGCCGTTCCTCAGCGACGTGTCGACCCCCGAGCACCGCTCCCTGGCCCGCCGGATCGCCGCCGAGGCGACCGTGCTGCTCAAGAACCGCGACCACCTGCTGCCGCTCAAGGACACGCCGGGCGGCCGCACCATCGCGGTCATCGGCTATGCCGCCAACCCGGTCGGCGCGGCCAACTCCGTCTCCGGCGGAGGCTCCTCGCGCGGACCCAACCTCCCCCCGCGGATCGTCAGCGCGCTGGAGGGCATCCAGGCGCAGGCACAGGCCCACGGCGACCGCGTGATCTACGTCGAGGGCTCGCAGGTCGAGGACGCGCGCCTCGCCGCGCAGGTCGCCGACGTCGCCGTCGTCGTCGCCACCGACGGCTCCTCGGAGGGCACCGACCGTCCCGACCTCGGGCTGCGTCCCGCCGCCTGCCTCACGCTGTTCTGCCAGTCGGTGCCGCTGGAGCAGGAGCGGATGATCGCCGCGGCCGTCTCGGCCAACCCGCGCACGGTCGTCGCCCTCGACATCGGCGCCCCGGTCCGGATGCCGTGGCTGAAGGACGCCGGCGCCGTCCTCGTGCCGTGGTACGGCGGGGTCGAGCACGGCAACGCCCTCGGCGCCGTCCTGTACGGCGACCTGGAGCCCGGCGGCCGCCTCCCGCAGACCTTCCCGCGCTCGGAGAAGCAGGCCCAGCGGTTCACCGCGGCGCAGTACCCCGGCACCCGGGGCCGGGTCACCTACTCCGAGGGCCTCGAGGTCGGCTACCGCTGGTACGACGCCCACGGCGTCGCGCCGCTGTTCCCCTTCGGCTTCGGGCTCGGCTACACGACGTACTCCTTCCGCGACCTGGCCGTCCGCCGCGACGGCTCCGGGGTGGTCGTCCGGCTGACCGTCCGCAACACCGGCGACCGGCCCGGCAAGGCCGTCCCGCAGGTCTACGTCTCCTACCCGTCGCGCGCGGGCGAGCCGCCCAAGCAGCTGCGCGGCTTCGCCGCCGTGCGCCTGCAGCCCGGTGAGGCGCAGCGCGTCACGATCCGCCTGCCGCGCAGGGCCTTCGCGCACTGGAGCACGGCGAGGCACGGCTGGGTGGTCACCCCGGGCACCTACGTCATCCGGGCGGGCTCCTCGTCGAGGGACCTTCCCCTGCGTGCTTCGATCGGGAGATGAGCACCTCCCGCACGACACAGCGCTTCGCCTTCGACTGGGACGCGGCCTACCGCGTCGCCGCCCTGCCCTTCGGCATCACGCCCTGGACGGCGTACGCCGAGGTGACCCCGGCGGAGCTGCGCGTGCGCTTCGGCCCGTGGTCGCTGCGCACGCCGGTGGGCAACGTGGTCAAGGCCGAGACGAGCGGCGACTACTCGTTCGTCAAGACCGCCGGGCCCCCGCACCTGTCGTTCAGCGACCGCGGCGTCTCGTTCGCCACCAACGGCCGCTCGGGCGTGTGCGTGCGGTTCGACCAGCGGGTCGCGGCGATCGACCCGACGAAGCGGATCCTGCACCCCGGGGCCACCCTGACCCTCGCGGACCGGGCCGGCTTCGCCGAGGCCCTCGCCCTGCGGCTCCAGTGA
>CAZKZQ010000170.1:0-8594 GCA_964557235.1 uncultured Nocardioidaceae bacterium | reverse complement strand
CGCAGGCCGACGACGTTCCAGACGTCCTCGATCGTGTAGTCCTTGCGCGGCACCATGAAGGTGCGGAAGTCGACGACGTTGCCGTCGGCGTTGAACACCAGCCCGCCGAGCAGCACCCACTGGCAGTGGTCGCAGCCGCTCGAGAAGGACCAGCGGCCGCTGAGCTGGAAGCCGCCCTCGACCTGGGTCGCCTTGCCCGTCGGGGCGTACGACGACGAGAGGCGCGTGTCGGTGTCGGCGCCCCAGACGGCCTGCTGGGCCTCGTCGGGGAACAGCGCGACCTGCCACGGGTGGACGCCGACCACGGAGGAGACCCACGCCGTCGAGCCGCAGGCCCCGGCGATCTCCTTGACCGCGGTGTAGAACGTCACCGGGTCGGCCTCGAGGCCGTCGTAGCGCTTGGGCTGGAGCAGCTTGAAGAAGCCGGTCTCGCTCAGCTCCTTGATCGAGGCGTCCGGCACGACCCGCAGCCGCTCCGCCTCGTCCGCCCGCGAGCGGAAGGTGGGAAGCAGGTCACGGACCCCGTCGAGGACTTGCTGGCTCACGGATCTCTCCTGTCGTCATGGCCGACCCTAGGAGGAATACTAGAACACGTTCTCGTTTTGCGCGAGGGACACGCTCGCCAGACCCGATCAGGTCATCCGCGCCGGGACCTCCGCCCTCTTACCACCCCCTGGGGTGGTCCCTAGCGTCACGGAGGGGCCCTCGACCCACCCGAGGGCCGCTGGGAGGATCCATGCGCGCGACCCGGCGCCACCTCACCCCGTGGCGGACCGCCGGCATCGTGCTGGCCACGGCGCTCGCCACCGTGCTCGCGATGCTGGGCCGGCCGCTGCCGGCTGCGGCCGACGAGATCGTCCAGATCGATCTCGAGGGCTTCACGGGCACCATCACCTACAACGACGGCGGGACCTTCGACGGCGTCGCCGTGCTCCCCCCTGCAGAGTCGTCGAGGCAGGTCAGCACGCAGTGCACGCCGATCCCCGGCACGGTCTCGGGGCTCTGCGTCGGCTCGCCCACCGACACCGAGCAGCCTCCCCTCGACGTCGTCGGTCTCGAGGAGATCAGCCCGCTGGTCAAGTGGGACGAAGGCGCTCAGGGCGCCCTCGGCTGGATCGCGGCCGAGGGCGAGGAGTTCATCCGGACGGCGTACGACGTCCCGGCCGACGACCGCATCGGGCGCTACGCGCGTGCCGAGCTGCGCGAGTACGTCGTCTCCCGGCTCCTCAACATCATGGACAAGCGGGTCTACGGAGTGGACCTCACCGAGGACGAGGCCAAGGCCCTCGCCTGGGTGGAGAGCGAGTCGTCGAGCCGCGATCGGCTCCTGGCGCAGACCGCATGGTCGGAGCTCCAGCGCTACGACCAGAGCCCGTGCACCTACCGCCCACCGGCTGCCCCGGCGTACGTCGCCAACCCGCCGAAGCTGCCGGAGAAGGTGACCACCTGGTGCCAGCAGTTCAAGCTCCAGGCGTCGGAGCTGTTCAACATCGCCCCACCCCGTCCGTCGGCGCAGTCGTTCCTCACCTGGGCCAGCTATCGCAACGCCGACGCCCTGGGCCTCGGTGCGTTCAACGACAAGCGGGTCACCGCCACCCTGGCGCAGATGACCGTCGCGATGGCGAGCGCGACCGCCCTGGGTGCCGGCATGCTCCGTGCCGCCACCCTCTATGGACTGGCCGTCTCGGGCGCGCTGGCCCGTCAGCTGATCTCGACGGTCTTCCCGCACGCGTCCCGGCTCGCCTACAAGTTCGCCAGCGAGGCGGCCCAGCTCGCCGCGCAGTCGGCCGCCAGGCAGGCCTCGCTGCTGTCATCGATCGCGTCGGCGATCTTCGTGGCGATCGTCGTGATCGTCTTCGCCGTGGTCGTCGGGGTCGCCTCCTGGCAGGTGTTCGAGCACGAGTCGGTGAGCACGAGCCTGAAGGCCAACCTCGACGAGGCGCTCGACAACGAGGACCCCTTCCTCCTCGCACCCGAGCGCGCGAAGCACAACGGCAAGCCGCTCAACAGCGAGCTCGACGTCACCAAGCCACCGGCCTACCGCTCGGAGAAGGCCCAGGAGAAGCTGGCCGCCCTCGTCACGCTCTGGACGACGACGAGCAGGACCGGGACCGTGACCGGTGACCCCACCGGCATCTGGGCCAACCCCGTGCGGGTCGCGAGCGACCCGAAGTGGGTGGTCCGCGTCGGCGACGGCGACCCGGTGGTGCGCAACGAGGTCGTCATCCGCCAGGCCGGGGCGACCTGGACCCGGGTGGGCTTCAGCCGGGGGTGGATGGTCCTCACCCCCGAGGAGGGCGGCGCTCCGAAGCCGAAGCTCTCGTTCGGCTACATCAACCGGGACGGCCACCCCGAGCTCGTCAACCGCGCCCCCAGCAAGGTCGGCGGGTTCAACGTCTACTCCGCCTCGGACTTCGGCTGGGACGGCCACAACGGGCCCCAGTCGACGTTGACGTGGCGCAACAAGGACAACGAGGTCGTCCGCGCCCGCCTCCAGCGACCCGCGCCGACGTACCTCCAGGGGCCGCGGCCGACCGCCGTCGGACCGCTCGTCGCCGGACGTCCCGTGCTGCTGCGACCCAATCCCGTCGGCACCACCGGCCAGTCCCTCGACCCGGCGACGGTGCAGGGCGACTACGAGTTCGACTGGACCGTCGAGCGCCTCGACCCGGCGACCGGCCAGTGGGGCGTGCTCCCCGTGACCGACGGGTTCGGCACGTCGTTCACCCCGTCCCAGACCGGCGAGTACGACGCCCGCGTCACCATGACCAGCCTCGACGACGCGACCGACCAGCGCTTCGGCTCCGTGCGGTTCACGATCGGGTCGCCGCCGATCCTCCCCCGGGTGCTCAGCCTCCAGGACAACGGCTACGACCGCCTCGAGCTCGACCTGCAGCTCGGCGAGGACGTGGCCACCGACGAGATGACGGTCCAGGTGACCTGGCCGGGCGAGGTCGGCCAGGACGACGTCGTCCAGGAGCTGGTCACGCCCTGCATCCAGACCGGGCCGCTCGACTGCACGACTCCACGCACAGGCCTCGCCAACACGCTGGTGCACACGGTGACGCCCTCGACCGACCTGCGACGGCCCGTCCTGCTCCAGGTCACCAACTCCACCGGCGGGGTCTTCACCACCGAGTTCCACCTCGACCAGGGCCGGCCTTCGCTGGCGGCACCCCCGGACGGCTCCAACACCGGCGAGCCGGGGGCCGTCGAGGTCGGCGAGACCTCCACGCAGGTGCTCATGCCGCTCGACGACACGGCCGGCCAGCAGGAGTACACGGTGGCCCGCCTGGTGCCGTCCCCGGGCGGCGGCCAGGACTTCGGCCTGCTCGACCCGGCCACGGGCAACACGACCGGGCTGATCCCGGTGCCCGGGGTCGAGGGCATCTACGTCCAGCTCGTCGAGGACGACGCCGGCTGGGTGCTGCAGGTGCGTGGAGCCCCCGACCTGACCGACTTCGGCGTCTACGAGGTCCCCGTCGTGCTCGTGCAGACCAACACCACGCGCCAGCTGGCCGTCGTGGTGGTCCACGTCGTGCCGACCACCGGGGACCGCTTCCGTGGAGGGCTCCAGACCGACCTGGACCCGGACGACTTCGCGGTCGCCGACCGGCCCCGGCTGAGCCCGGCGATCTTCGGCGGCAAGGTGAGCGACCCGAGGTACGCCGGCCGCATGTGCGTGCGCATCGGCACCGCCAACCCGTCGGGGCCTCGCGGGACCTGGTGCGGTCCTCTGAGCGACTTCTACCGCTCCGACGGCACGGTGAGGCCGTTCCCCTACGAGCGTCTGCTCCCGCAGGGCATGCCGTCGGAGACCTACGACGTGTCCGCCTGGCTGACCCAGGAGTCCGACCGCGTCGACAACACCCCGATCGGCACCCGGTTCTTCCTCTCCGACGACGACACCTATCCCGCGCCGAGCATCTGGGTCGCCTCGGTGACGGCGACCGGCATCCCGCGGGTCGGCCGCGTCCTGGCTGCCACCTTCGGCTCCGTCTATCCGGCCACCGCCACCAAGCGCTACCAGTGGCTGCGTGACGGGCGCCCGATCAGCGGCGCCACGGGCGCGACCTACACGCTGCGCCGGGTGGACCGCGGCACCCGCATCTCGGTGCGGGTCGCCCTCACGGCGCCGGACTTCGTGCGGACCGTCAAGACCTCTGCCCCGACGCGCGCCGTCCTCCCGCCGTCCTAGGCTCGCGGGGTGACCGCACCCCGTGAGCCCGACAAGACCGGACCTGCCGGGAGCGCCCGCTGGTCGGCGTACCTCGACTGGCTGCGCGCCGACCTGGCGCACGCCGTCCTGGCCCTGTCGCCGGAGGAGCAGCGGCGCAGCTCCGTGCCGAGCGGGTGGTCGCCGTTGGAGCTGCTCAACCACGGGCTGCACATGGAGCAGCGCTGGTTCGTCTGGGGGTTCCTGGGCGAGGAGGTCGCCGAGCCGTGGGGCGACTGGTCGACGCCCGAGCCGTGGACGAGCGACGACAGCGACGAGGTGCGGCCCGGAGCGCGCTGGGCCGTCCCGTCCGGCGAGACCGCCGAGTCGCTCGCGGCGCGGCTGGACGAGGTCGGCGCCCGCACGCGCGAGGTCCTCGCCACGCGATCGCTCCGCGACACCGCGCCTGCCGGCGGGCGCTTCGACGACGGCGTGCTGCCCGACCTGGAGTGGATCTGCTTCCACGTGGTGACGGAGTACGCGCGACACCTGGGCCAGCTCGACGTGGCGGTCGAGGTGCGCGAGCTCGGGTCCGCCTAGCCGGTCGTGCCCGTGTCGAACGCGTGCAGACGCCCGCGTCCCGGCACCAGCAGCGTGTGGCCCGCGAGAGCGAAGCCGCGGTGCGACCAGGCGCTCACGCTCTCGAGCTGCGTCGACCACTGCTCGGCACCGTCCGTCAACGCCAGGGCGTGGAGCGTGCCGTCCGACTCCTGCACGAAGACGCTGCCCCCGACGACGAGCGGCGGGACCATCGCCGCAGACAAGGGTGAGGTCCACTCCACCTGACGGGTCACGGCGTCGATCACGGTGATCCCGTCGTCGGCGAGGACGACCACCTTGCCCTGCGCCACGGCGAGGAAGCGTCCCGGAGGCAGGTGGGCGCCGAGGTGGCGCCCGTCGGTCGCGTCCAGCACGGGTCCACCGGCACCGGCATAGACGATCCCGCCGGCGGCGACGGCGGGCCGACCCGCGCCCTCCTCGGCCGAGCAGCACCGGTCGACCCACAGCGCAGTGCCGTCGAGCCCGAAGGCCCGCGAGCTCAGCAGCCCGCTCACGACCACCCGGTCCGACAGCACCAGGGGCGCCGAGTAGCCGGCGTACTGGATCCCGCGCCGCCAGCGGAAGGCGCCCGACTCCGCGTCGAGCGCGACCAGGCGCTGAGGCGAGAAGCTCGCCACGACGTACGTCGCCCCCGCGCGGGTCACCGGCGGGGCGACGCACTGACCCTCGTAGCCCCCAGGGATCGCCCGGATCCATCGCGTGTCGCCCGTGGCGGGGTCCAGGGCCAGCACCAGGCAGTCGTCGGTGACGACGTGCACCAGCCCCGCGGCGACATCGACCCCGGCGACCTGGCCGAGGGTCCTCGTCCACCGCTTGGTCCCCGTGGCGAGGTCGAACGCGGTGACCGCGTCGTAGGAACCGACGTACACCGTCCCGCCGGCCACGACCGGCGCCGACGACATGTCGTAGGTCCTTGCGGTCCACAGGGGGGTGAGGGGCAGCGTCGGCGAGGTGGTGCTCGCGGCGCCGGAGTGCCCGAAGTCCGCCTGATAGGTGCGCACCGGCGCAACGGGCGGGGCGGCTGTGGTGCCGTCCGCGCCGGCCGGACCGAGCATCGTGGCCGCGATCGCCACGAGGGCGACGGACAGGGACCTACTCGCCATAGACGCTCACCCCCTCACCATCCGCGACGACGAGCCGGTTGCCGGCCGCGGTCAGGGCGAAGGCGCGGTCGTCGAGGACCTCGTCCTGCAACCAGGCGCCCGAGGCGAGGTCCAGCGCGCGCAGGTGGTCAGCGGAGTCCGTGGTCCACACCACGTCGCCGGTGACGACGACGTGCTCGATGGTCGCCGCGACGGGTGGTCGTCTGAGCCACCGGTTGCGCAGGTCGGCGAGGCGGGCGGCGTGGACACCGCCTCGCTCGAGGGTGACCAGCCGGCCCTCGGTCACGCTGACCGGTCCGTCGGTGGTGAAGGCGTCGACCAGCCCGCCCCGCGGGCCGAGGACGGTGCCGGGCACGAGCAGACGGTCGTCGGTCGCGGTGGCGAGGGCGTGGCCGCCGCCGTGCGGGAAGCCTCCGCGTTGCCACAGCACCGCGCCGTCGGTCGACCGCACCGCATAGGTCTGAGGTCCGGCGAGGGCGACGAACACCACGCCGTCGCGGACGGTGGGGGTCGCGGCGGACCCGTTGAGCGGGGTCGACCAGACGCGCCGTCCGGTCCGCGCGTCGAGGCGCATCATCGTGGCCTGCTGACCGCCGCCGACGACGTAGAGGGATCCCGCGGCGAAGGTCGGCGCCTCGGAGAAGTCGTAGGCGGTCTGCGTGGCGATCGACCGGCTCCACAGGCGCGCGCCGTCGGAGAGCCGGAAGGCGCTGAGCCTCCCGTCCTGGTCCAGGCGGAAGACCGCGGAGGGCCCCGCGGCGATCTCGTGCGGAGCGCCCCGCAGCGCGCGACCCCAGAGCAGGGAGCCCGTGCCCAGGGCGCGCGCCTCCAGCCGCGACGTGGAGCTCTCGTCCCACGAGGCGAGGAGGACCCGTCGGTCCACGACCAGGGGCGGGGTCTCCAGGTCGGGTCGAGCAAGGCGCCACCGTCGTGAGACCGGCGGGGTGACCTCGTCCGCCGTACTGCCTGTCTGGGCGGCGTTGATCCGGTAGGTCGTGGCGTCGGAGTCGCTGAGCGGCGCCGCGCCGGGCTTGCGCTCCATCGCCGTGCCGCACCCCGTCAGCACCGTCGTGACGGCGATCAACCCCGCGGCGAGTCGTGTCGTGCGCCCCATCTGCACCCCTGTCCCGAGGATCCTCAGTATGGGGCGGGCGTGCTCGGGAGCACAGGGGAACCGGACTAGAACCTGTTACAGTTTTCCGCATGAAGGACGAGTACGACGTCGTCGTGGTCGGCGCCGGAGGAGCGGGCATGTCCGCGGCCCTCGCGAGCGCGGCGCGGCACGGCCTCGACACGCTGCTGGTCGAGAAGAGCGCCTACTTCGGCGGCTCGACCGCGCGGTCGGGCGGTGGCGTCTGGATCCCCGGCAACTACGCCCTGCGCGAGGCCGGCCAGGTCGACGACGGCGACCTCGAGCGGTCCAAGGAGTACCTCGACAGCATCGTCGGCGACGTGGTCCCCAAGGTCCGCCGCGACACCTACCTCGACCGCGGTCCCGAGGTGCTCGACTTCCTGCGCGAGAAGACGCCGGTCCGCTTCGCCTGGGTGCCGGAGTACTCCGACTACCTCCCCGAGCAGCCCGGCGGCCGCCCGCGCGGTCGCAGCGTCGAGCCGGTCCCCATGGACTGCCGGTTCCTCGGCGAGGAGCTCGACCGCCTGCACCCGCCGTACACCAAGGCGCCGGCCAACCTGATCGTCACGCAGGCCGACTTCCGCAAGATCAGCCTGGGCATGCGCACGTGGAAGGGCCCCGTCACGATGGTGATGGTCCTGCTGCGACGCATCCTGTCGATCCTGCGCGGCAGGCGGATGTATGCCATGGGCAACGCGATCGCGATCGGCCTCCGCCAGGGACTCGTCGACGCGGGCGTGCCGGTCGAGTACGACACGTCGCTCGAGGAGCTGCTCGTCGAGGACGGCCGCGTCACCGGCGTCGTGGTGGACCACCAGGGCCAGCGGCGCACGATCCGCGCCCGTCGCGGGGTGATCCTCGGCAGCGGCGGGTTCGAGGCCAACCTCGAGCTGCGGGAGAAGTACCTCCCCTCCCCCACGGACGCCGGCTGGACGACCGGGTCTTCGTCGAACACCGGTGCCGGACATCTCGCGGGCATCGCCGTCGGCGCGGACACCGACCTGATGGACGACGCGTGGTGGGGCCCGACGATCCCGCTGCCGGGCCGCTCGTGGTTCGCGCTGGCGGAGCGCAACCTGCCCGGCTCGATCATCGTCAACGGCGCGGGCCGTCGCTACATGAACGAGGCGCTGCCCTACGTCGAGGCCACCCACGAGATGTACAAGGGCCAGGCCACCGGGGTCTCGCACGTGCCGTCGTGGCTCGTGATCGACCAGCGCTACCGCAACCGCTACCTCTTCGCCGGGCTCGGTCCGCGTCAGCCGTTCCCGGGCCGCTGGTTCAAGGAGGGCGTGGTGGTCAAGGCCTCCACGCTCGAGGGGCTGGCCGACAAGATCGGG
Source organism: uncultured Nocardioidaceae bacterium (assembly GCA_964557235.1). Taxonomy (GTDB): domain Bacteria; phylum Actinomycetota; class Actinomycetes; order Propionibacteriales; family Nocardioidaceae; genus Marmoricola_A. Next base: position 242 of record CAZKZQ010000170.1, on the reverse strand, counting down.
GTGCCGGCCGACGCGCTGACAGACACGGTCGAGCGGTTCAACGGCTTCGCGACCGCCGGCGTGGACGAGGACTTCCACCGCGGCGAGAGCGCCTACGACAAGTACTACTCCGACCCGACGGTCAAGCCGAACCCGTCGCTGCACGTGATCGACCAGGCGCCGTTCTACGCCGTCAAGATCGTGCCCGGCGACCTCGGCACCAAGGGCGGCCTCGTCACCGACGAGCACGCCCGCGTGCTGCG
>CAZKZQ010000169.1:3064-8603 GCA_964557235.1 uncultured Nocardioidaceae bacterium | reverse complement strand
AGGCGATGGTCGGCGAGATCGACCAGCGGCCGTCGGCGGTGTCGGCGGTGAAGGTCGACGGACGCCGTGCCTACGACCGGGTCCGGGCAGGCGAGGACGTCGTGCTCCCGACGCGGCGCGTGCGCATCGACGAGATCGCGGTGCACGACGTGCGGCCCGTCGGCGACTGGCTCGACGTGGACGTCAGCGTGACGTGCAGCAGCGGGACCTACATCCGCGCGATCGCCCGTGACCTGGGGGAGACGCTCGGCTGCGGTGGGCACCTGACCGCGCTGCGGCGTACCTCCATCGGGTCCGGCGACCGCTCGGTCACCCTCGCCGACGCCACCCCGCTCGACGACCTGGCCGACCCGCTGCCCGTGCTGGGCCTCGGAGAGGCCGCGCGGCGCTTCTTCCCCGTCGTCGAGGTGGGGGAGGACGAGGTCGTGCGCGTGGGCCACGGCAAGCGGCTGACGCTGGGCCTGGCCGCCGGTCCGGTCCCGACGGCGGTGCTGGGTCCGGACGGCGACCTGCTCGGGCTCTACGAGCCGGCGCCCGCCCGAGAGGACGGCGACAGCAAACCGGTCGCCGTGTTCCTCTGACCCTGTGGGAGGCTGGGTGCAGGACAGGGACGAGTGGAGGAGGCGAGGGTGCGGATCTGGCGCAGTCTCGAGGAGGTCCCCGCGGACCTCGGCCACACGGTGGTCACGATCGGCAACTTCGACGGTGTCCACCAGGGCCACGTCGAGGTGCTCGCACGTGCGCGGCAGGTGGCTGACCGGCTCAACCTCGGTCACGTCGTCGCGGTCACCTTCGACCCCCACCCGATCGCGGTGCTCCGGCCGGTGAGCGCACCGCCGCAGCTCAGCACCATCGAGCGCCGCGCGGAGCTGCTGGCCGACGCCGGTGCCGACGACCTGCTCGTCGTGCCGTTCACCGACGAGATCTCGGACTGGGCGCCGGAGCGCTTCGTCGAGGAGATCCTCGTCGAGACCCTCCACGCCGCCGCGGTCGTGGTCGGCACCAACTTCCGCTTCGGCCACAAGGCCGCCGGCGACGTGGCGCTGCTGCACCAGCTCGGCGTGGAGCACGAGTTCATGGTCGAGGGCATCGCCCTCGGCGGCGGCCCGCAGGTCTGGTCGTCGACGTTCGTGCGCACGTGCCTCGCCACGGGCGACGTCGAGGGCGCCGCCGAGGCGCTCGGCCGGCCGTACTCCGTGCGCGGCGTCGTCGGCCGCGGCGACGGTCGCGGCCGCGGGCTGGGCTGGCCGACCGCCAACCTCGCCGCCGCGGACCTCACCGCCGTGCCGACCGACGGGGTGTACGCCGGCTGGCTGCGCATCCTGCCCAACGGCGAGCGCCACCCGGCGGCGATCAGCGTCGGCAAGAACCCGACCTTCCCCGGGCAGCGCGAGCGCCGGGTCGAGACGTTCGTGATCGACGGCCCGGAGGACCTGGACCTCTACGACCAGGAGGTCGAGGTCGAGTTCATCGCCCACCTGCGCGAGCAGCGCCGCTTCGACGACGCCGAGCAGCTGAGCGCGGCGATCGAGCAGGACGTCGCCGACGCACGACGCGCCCTGGCGCTGACCACCTGACGTGCCGCTGAGACGTCGCACGTCCGAGGACCCGCTGGTCGAGACCGAGACGTGGTTCCTGCGCCACGGCATGCCGTACTTCGTGCCGTCCGAGCGCGCCCAGGTGCGGGCCGCCCTGGCACCGCGGCGCTTCGTGCCCTTCGCCCTGGCGGCGGTGCTCGTCTCGCTCGGCGCCGGGCTCGCGATCGCGTGGGCCGCCGACTCGGTCGCGGCCGCGCCGGCGACGCTGGTCACCCTGGGGCTGGCCGGGTTCGTGGTCTATGGGCTCACCGCCCTGCGCGCACGGCCGATCCTCACCTATGCGCTGTCGCAGACCGGCGCGAGCCTGAGCCGGCTGCTGCCGCTCGCCATGCGGGCGTTGCCGCTGCTGCTGGTGTTCATGACGTTCCTGTTCATCAACGCCGAGGTGTGGATGATGAGCGCCTACCTCGACGGGGCGTCGTTGTGGCTGGTCGTCCTGCTCTTCACGATGCTGGGACTGGCGTTCTTCCTCGCCCGGCTGCCCGAGGAGATCGAGCGCGCCGACGACGACCTCGACGACGAGCGGGTCGTGCTGGTCTGCCGTGGCACCCCGATGGAGCCTGAGGCGACCAGGCTGGCCAAGCAGAAGGGGCTGCTCGCGCAGGAGTCCCACGTCGTCCGCTACGAGCGCGCCAACCTCACGCTGGTGCTCGCGATCCGTCAGCTCGTCCAGGTGCTCGTGCTGTCGCTGTCGGTGTTCGTGTTCTTCCTGCTGTTCGGCATGATGACGATGCAGCAGGAGATCGTCGAGGCGTGGGTGGTCGACGCCGGCGTGCACAACCTGGACTGGCTGCCCAACCTGTCGGTCGAGCTGGTGCAGGTCTCGACCTTCCTCGCCGCCTTCGCCGGGCTCTACTTCACGGTCTTCTCGCTGACCGACGAGACCTATCGCACCGAGTTCTTCAGCAGCGTCGTCGCCGAGCTCGAGCAGGCGATCGCGGTCCGGGCGGCGTACGTCGCTGCGTGCCGCGAGCGCGGCCGCGAGATCGATCCCGAGGTGGACGCCGAGGTGGCCCGCCGCCGGGAGGCCGAGGCAGCGTCGGAGGCCGCTGAGCGGCGCGTGGCCGAGGCGCTGGCCGACGCCGACGACCAGCCGACGCGCCAGCTCCCGCTGGAGTGACCCGGCGGGTCTCGGCGGCCGTGATCGTGTGGCCTTCCCGGCGCCAGGAGCCGGGAACCCTGCACGATCAGGTGGCGGTGCAGGTCGGTCCGCACCTCCGTGGCTGTCCGTCCCACCCCACTGCGCCGAGCAGCTCCGCGACGACCGAGGCGGCACGGCACGAGTCCAACGCCTGCTGCCAGACCAGTCTCAGGGTGCGCCCGCCCTGCCGGGTGGTCACGAGATCGCGCTCGGCGTCCGCCCATCGCTCGACGCTCGAGTCGTGCCCGACCCTGCCGTCGAGCTCGACCACGAGCAGGCCGCCGAGGTACTCGACGTCGCGGTAGGTCCAGGTGTCGCCCACCCGGGTGCGCACCTGGCGGGCGCCGGCCGGCAGGCCGTGGGCGCGCTCGACGCGGTGCAGGTAGATCCGCTCGAGGTTCGAGCTCGCGCCATCATCGAGGTCGGCGAGGACCGCCTCGACCAGGGCTCGACCTGACACCCGTGAGGTGGTGCCGACCTGTCCGCGCAGCCGGGCCGCTGTCGCTCGACGGGAGCCGACCACGTCCGCGAGGAGACCCACGACCGCCTGCTCGTCCTCGAGCCTCGTGGCGCGTTCGACCGCGGCGTGCTCCAGCCGGAGTCGCGGGGGGTGCTTGTCGAGCTCGGCCTGCTTGGCGAAGGCTCTCGTGCGCAGCACGCCGATGCGCTTCTCGCCGCCCACCGAGCGCGTCCAGTCGACCGCGACACCGATCCGGGCCGGCCGGTCGCCGATGCCGTTGAGGGCCAGCGTGGTGGCCGGGTCGGCGACTGCGGGGGCGTAGCGCAGGCAGGCCGCCCACACGGTCTGCTCCCAGGTCGGGTCGCCGGTGTGGTCGACGTACACCCCGCGGCCGACGCGCGTGAGCTCGCGACGGCGTACGCCGACCTCGATCGCGTTGTCGTCGAGGCCGAGCGCGACGAGCTGACGACGGGAGACCACACCGTCCTGCTTGGCGATGAGAGCACGTGCGGCTGGTGGGAGCATCCGCCGAGCCTCGGGCCGGTCGGCCCGTGCGGGGGAAGCTGACGGTGCGACGGGGGACAGCCGAGGGGTCCCGGGGACCGTGCAGCCTTTCCGGCTCCGTGAGCCGGGAACCCACCACGATCAGGAGACGCAGCAGGGCCGCGACCGGGTGGTCGCGGCCCTGCTGGTGGTGCTGGGTCAGGCCTTGGGGCCCGAGGTGGTGCGGAGGTAGGCGAAGTGCTCCTCCACGTCGTTGTACTTCTCGCGCGCGTCCTCGGTGGACACGGTCGGGGGCACGATGAGCTTGTCGCCCTTGCGCCAGTCGACCGGGGTCGAGACCGCGGCGGCGTCGGTGGTCTGCAGCGCGTCGACGGCCCGGAGGATCTCGTCGAAGTTGCGGCCCACGGACTTGGGGTAGGTCATCGACAGGCGGATCTTCTTCTTGGGGTCGATGATGAAGACCGAACGCACCGAGGAGGAGTCGCCCTCGCCCGGGTGGATCATGTCGTAGGACAGGGCGATCGACTTGTCCTCGTCCGCGATGATCGGGTACTCGACCGTGGTGTTGGAGTACTTCTCGATGTCGGGCTTCCAGCCCTCGTGGCGGTCCGCGGAGTCGACCGAGAGCGCGATGACCTTGACGCCACGCGCGGCCCACTCGTCCTTCAGCTGACCCACGCGACCGAGCTCCGTGGTGCACACCGGGGTGAAGTCGGCGGGGTGGGAGAAGAACACCACCCAGCTGTCGCCGGCCCAGTCGTGGAAGGAAACCTCACCCTCGCTGGTGGTGGCGGTGAAATCGGGGGCGGTGTCGCCCAGCTGCAGGCTCATGATGACCTCGTCGTCCTCTCTGGGGTTGCTTGCAACGTTCGTCTTCCCGGGCCAACGCAGCGGTCGGCCCAGGTGTTCCTTATCTGCACCCTGCCACTCAACTTTGGCCCTCAACAAGGGGGGTCACGGACCGGACGGCCTTGGCGGCCCCGGGTGATGGTGCTAGGCGAGCCCGTGCGCCCAGTCGGTCCGCGTCCCGAAGGTGAGCTCGCAGGTGTCGACGACCGGGCGATAGCCGAGGCGGGTGTAGACCCCGTTGGACGTCGGGTTGGCCAGGTCGGTGAACAGGCAGGGGCGGACGCCGTCGGCGAGCAGGCGGGCCGAGACCTCGGCGGTCGCGGCGGCGGCGTACCCGTGGCCGCGGTGGGCCGGCGGGGTGAAGACCGGCCCGACGCGCGCGGCCCCGAAGGCCGGTTCGTGGCTGCCCACAAGGGAGACCGGCCGGTCGTCGGCCACCCACAGCCAGTAGTCGCCGTCCCGGATGCGCCGCAGGATCGCGTCGCGGTCGAGGTCGTCGTACGACCGCTCGGAGCCGTCGCGCCCGGCCTGCGCCTCGGCGTCGTCCTGGAACCCGGTGAGCATCTCGACCACCCGGTCGAGGTCGTCGTCGCCGGCGACCCGCAGCTCGCCGGGGACGCCGGTCGGTGGGGTGAGGTCGGTCAGCGCGAAGAGCCGCGAGGCGACGAGCACACGGGTCTCGCCACCTGCGAGACCGGTCCAGGCCGCTGCGAACGCGTGGGCGGACTGCATGGTGCCGGCCGCGCCGCGGACGTCCTCGCCGCGCTCGTGCAGGAGCCTGGCCAGCTCGGCGGCGTCCGCGTCCGGCATCGGCAGGAGGTACGGCGGGAAGGGGGTCGGCGTGCGCAGCGCACAGCCGACGACCGCGCCGTCCTCGGAGCGGGCGACCGCCCACCAGCGCGGGCGGTCGGGGAGCGGGACCCCGGCGGCGCGGTGGCGCACGTCCTCGAGCGTCGCGGTGCTGACCACCGTCGCGACGACCGGGTC
>CAZKZQ010000169.1:0-2964 GCA_964557235.1 uncultured Nocardioidaceae bacterium | reverse complement strand
ACCGTCACCGGCAGGCCGTTGAGCGCGGCGTTGCCGGTGACGTCGAGGGCCTCGGGGTCGGTGAGGTCGTTGATGCTCACGCCGGCGACGCCGTTGGAGTTGCCGAGCCGGGTGCCCACGGCGCCGTGACCGAAGCCGTGGGGGAGCGACACGACGCCCTGCATCACGTCGTCGGTCGCCTGCACCTCGACGGCGACCTTGCCGACCCGCGAGGCGACCTGGACGACGGCGCCGTCCTCGAGGCCGCGGCTGGCGAGGTCGGCCGGGTGCATGAGCAGCTGGTGGCGCGCCTTGCCCTTGGTCAGCCGCTCGGTGTTGTGCATCCACGAGTTGCAGTCGCGCTTGTGGCGGCGGCCGATGAGCAGCAGCTCGTCGCCGGTCGGGGCGGCCAGCTCGGACCGCACGCGGGCGAGGTCGTCGAGCACCATCGGCTGGGCGAGGTCGATCCGCTTGCTCTTGGTCCTCAGGCGTCCGGGCAGCTGGGGCTCGAGCGGGCCGAGGTCGACGCCGTTGGGCTGCTTCTTGAGCGCGCGCACCGACAGCTTGGCCGGGCCGCGGCGCAGCAGCAGGTCGACGAGCACGGTGGGGGAGGTGCGCAGCCGCAGCTCGCGCTTGGCGCGGGCCTGGAGGCCGGCCTTCTTGCCGGTCCTGGCCTCGCGGCGCGCGACGAGCCCGAGCGCGAGGTCGCGCATGATCTGCCAGTCGTGGCGCGAGCCCTTGGGCGGCTCGATCATCGCGGGGGTGAAGCGCGCGGTGTTGCGCACGGCGAGCGCGTGGAAGATCAGGTCGTAGTGGTCGCGCTCCAGCGCCGAGGTCGGCGGCAGGATCACGTCGGCGTGACGGGTCGTCTCGTTGAGATAGATGTCGAGCGACACCATGAAGTCGAGCCCGGCGAGCGCCTCGTCGAGCCGCTTGCCGTCGGGGGTGGACAGCACCGGGTTGCCCGACATCGTGAGCAGCGCGCGCACCTGGCCGTCGCCGGGGGTGAGCATCTCGTCGGCCATCGTGGCGACCGGCAGCTCGCCGCCGCTCTCGGGCAGGTCGCGGACGCGGCTGCGCCAGCGCCCGTGGGAGCCGCGGCCGACCAGGCCCTGGCCGACGATGTCGATCGCCGGCGAGGTGAACATCGGCCCGCCGGGGGCGTCGAGGTGGCCGGTGAGGATGTTGAGCGCGTGGATCGCCCACGAGCAGACGAGGCCGAAGGGCTGGGTGGTCAGGCCCATCCGGCCGTACGCCGCCCCGGCCTTCGCGCTCGCCAGGTCCCTGGCCAGCTTGACGATCGTGGCCTCGTCGATGCCGCTGACCGACGCGGCCCACTCAGCCGTGAAGGGCTCGACCGCGGCGCGGACCTGGTCCACCCCGTCGACGTACGCCGCCGGCTTGGTGAGTCCCTCGGCGAAGAGCGTGTTGACCATCGCGAGCAGCACGGCCGCATCGGTGCCCGGGCGGACGAAGTGGTGCTCGTCGGCGACCTTGGCGGTCTCGGTGCGACGCGGGTCGATGACGACGAGGCGACCGCCGCGCTTCTGCAGGGCGCGCAGGCGCTGGGGGAAGTCGGGCACGGTCCAGAGGCTGCCGTTGGACGCCATCGGGTTGCCGCCGAAGACCAGCACGAGCTCGGAGCGGTCGATGTCGGGCACGGGCAGCAGGAGCTGGTGGCCATAGAGCAGGTGCGCGGCGAGCTGCTGGGGGAGCTGGTCGACCGACGTGGCGGAGAAGGTGTTCCTGGACCCCAGGGCCTTGGCCACCTGGCCGCCGTGGGTCATGCCGCCGAGCGAGTGCACGTTGGGGTTGCCGAGATAGACCGCGGCGGCGTCGTCGCCGTGCGCGTCCTGCACGTCGGCGAGGCCGGCGACGGCCAGCTCGATCGCCTCGTCCCAGCCGATCTCCTCGAAGCGCGGCTCCTCGGTGGTCGAGCCCGGTCGAGACCCGCCGATGCGTCGCAGCGGCTTCCGGAGCCGGTCCGGGTCGGTGTGCACGTCGGCCAGGGCCGTGCCCTTGGGGCAGATGTGGCCGCGCGACAGCGGGTCGTCCGGGTTGCCGCGGATCCCGGTGACGCGGTCGCCCTCGGGACCCTTCTCGATCGTGAGGAGGACCCCGCAGATCGCCTCGCAGAGGTTGCAGACGCCGACGCGGGTCTCGGTGGTGGGGGTGGTCGCGGCCATGGCGGCATCCTCACACGTCGGGGTGGAGGTGGCCCAGGTGCTTCAGCGCCTCGCGGCGGGAGAGGCCGCTCAGCCGGTCCCCGAGCTCCGCGACCTCGGCGAGCACCCAGCCGGGGTCGGTGCGGGCGTGCTGGCGCAGCGCCCAGCCGATCGCCTTGCGCAGCCAGAACGACGGGTCGTCGACGTTGGCCTCGATGGCGTAGGCGAGCAGGTCGAGGTCGGTCTCGTCGCGGTGCCGCAGCTGGCAGATCACGGCCGTCCGCCGCAGCCACAGGTCCTCGTCGGTCGCCCAGTCGCGGATCACGGGCGTGACCGCCTCGCGGTGCCGCCGCAGCACCTCGCCGACCAGGTGCTGGGCGGTCTCGTCGACCACGTCCCACCACGCTCCGCTCACGACCAGGTGGCGGAACAACGGGAGCGCGGCCGGGTCGAACCAGCGGCGGCCGGCGCGCGCGACGACCAGGGCGGCGTACCACTCCTCGCGGAAGGCGGCCTCGTCCCAGAGCGCGAGGACGGTCGCCTCCCAGACCTCGCGCGAGGGGAGGGGATGGTCGCGGAGCACCTCGCGGACGAGCGCGCGGGTCGCCGGGAGGCTGACGCCGTGGAAGGGCATCGCCGACTTCATGTAGGCCTGCTGCCACTCAGCACGCTCCGGGTCGGCGCGCTCGGCGAGCCCGGTCAGCACCGCGTCGACGATCTCCACCGGCCCATCCTCGTCGGTGTGTCGCGTCTCGCACTACTGCGCGATCCGCAGTACTGTGCCACGCATGGATACGACCCAGCTCCTCAAGGGGGTGCT
>CAZKZQ010000168.1:0-8633 GCA_964557235.1 uncultured Nocardioidaceae bacterium | reverse complement strand
GCATGGGCGGTGACCGCCCGGGCGAGGACGAGCCGCTCGACGTCGCGGCCGAGCGCGACCATCTGCTCGGGGGTGCGGGTGTGGTTCACGCGCACGGCCTCCTGCTCGATGATCGGGCCCTCGTCGAGCTCGGCGGTGACGTAGTGCGCCGTCGCGCCGATCAGCTTCACGCCCCGCTCGTGGGCCTGGTGATAGGGCCGAGCCCCCTTGAACCCGGGCAGGAACGAGTGATGGATGTTGATCGCCCGGCCGGCGAGCGCCGAGCAGAGGTCGTCGGACAGCACCTGCATGTAGCGCGCGAGCACCACGAAGTCGATCCGGTGCTCCTCCACCAGCGACAGCAGCTGCGCCTCAGCCGAAGGCTTCGTCGAGGGGGTCACCGGCACGTGCACGAACTCGATCCCGTGCCGCTCGACCAGCCCCCGCAGGTCCTCGTGGTTCGACACCACGACCGGGATCTCGACCGGCAGCTCGCCGCGCTCCCAGCGATAGAGCAGGTCCACCAGGCAGTGGTCGATCTTGGACACCAGCACCAGCATCCGGCGGCGCTCGTCGCGCGGGCGGATCGCCAGGTGCATGCCGAGCTCGTCGACCGCCGAGGTCACCGCCGAGGTCACGTCCTCGAGGGAGGTCCACGGCGACTCGAACTCCACGCGCATGCTGAACAGCCCCGTCACCGGGTCGGAGAACTGCGCGCTCTCGGTGATGTTGCCGTCCGCGGCCCCCGCCCCCTGCGCGATCGCGCGGACGATGCCCGGGTGGTCGGGGCAGGAGAGGGTGAGGACGTAGTGCACGGCCGCAGCGTAGTCAGTCCGAGGGCAGGTCGACCGCGGCGGAGAACGGCTCCTCGCCGCGCGGGGTGATCACCCGCAGGTCGCTGAGCATCTCGTGGAGATAGACGCTGAGCCCGAACGGCACCCCGAACGGGTCCACCAGCACGCACCAGTCGTTGTAGACCTCGTGCGACGGGGGGATCGCGACGCCGGTGCCGGCGGTCGCCGCGCGCTGCACCGCGAGCGGGATGTCGGGTACGGCGAAGTACACGACCCAGGTGGGGCACGGCACCGGGACGAGCAGCTCGTCGACGTAGGACACGGTGCCGAAGGCCGGCCGCCGGTCGCCCACCACGAAGCACTGGGCGTCGACGTCGCCGATCAGCTCGACCGGCTCCATCAGCAGGATGTCGGCCCACGTGCGGGCGCTGGCCGGGGCGTCGACGGCGTAGAAGTCGACGTTGGTCTCGCCGACCGCGTCGGGGTCGACGTCGAGCGGGAGGTCGCCCTGCTGGACGATCCGGGTCCAGGTGCCGGACTCGCTGACGAGGTAGGTGCGGCCCGCCTGCGTCGCGACGCGGCCCCCGGCGGCGACCATGCGCCGCTGGGACTCCTCGACGTCGTCGAGGCTCAGCACCGGCACCCAGCCCGAGGGCGGGCCGTCGTCCGTCGTACGCCAGACGCCGCAGACGCCGTGCGAGAACAGCAGGCTCACCGGCTCCCAGTCCTGGGTGGGATGACCGCTGCCGGGCCCGAGGAGCCAGGCGTAGAACGCGGCGCTGTCGCCCGGTCTCTCGGCATGCAGCTCCATGCCGACCAGGCGCCGCCTCGATGTGCTCACGCCACGAGCCTCCCTCTGCTCCCATGTGTCACGGTCAGACTACGGCTCGGCTCTACGATGCGGGGGTGAGCATCTTCGTCGTGCCGAACCTCGTGATGGCCGTGCTGAGCCTCGTCATGTTCGGCGTGCAGGCCTTCGCGTTCGTCGACGCGACCCGTCACCGCCCCGACGCCTTCCCGGCCGTCGACCGCGGCACCAAGACGGGCTGGCTGATCGGCCTGGGCCTCGGCGTCGTGGCGCACATGATGATCTGGAACCCGCTGTCGCTGCTCAACCTGATCGGCATCGTCGCGGCCCTCGTGTACGTCGTGGACGTGCGGCCCTCGCTGCTCGCGATCACCGGCCGACGCTGAACGTTCGCTGAGCGGGCGGATAACCGTTCGGGACTTGTCGGTCCCGTCTGGTCTCATGGGGCCATGACCTCCTCCACCACCGATGCGGGCGGCTGGTCCGGGGCGGCTGTCGAGGCCGTCGAGCTGGTCAAGCGCTTCGACGAGACCCTCGCGGTCGACGGCGTCAGCTTCTCGGTGCCCACCGGCTCCGTGCTCGGCCTCCTCGGACCCAACGGCGCCGGCAAGACCACGACCGTCCGCATGCTCACGACCATGTCCCGGCCCACGAGCGGCACCGGCCGCGTCGCGGGCCACGACATCCTGACCGAGCCCGACGCCGTGCGGCGCAGCATGGGCCTGACCGGGCAGAACGCCACGGTCGACGAGTTCCTCACCGGCCGGGAGAACATCCGGCTGATCGGCAGCTTCGCCGGCCTCGGGCGGTCCGACGTGAGGCGCATCGGTGACGAGCTGCTCGAGCGGTTCTCGTTGACCGACGCGGCCGACCGCACCGTGAAGACCTACTCCGGCGGCATGCGGCGACGGCTCGACCTGGCCGTGAGCCTCGTCGCGACCCCGCCGGTGCTGTTCCTCGACGAGCCGACGACCGGGCTCGACCCGCGCAGCCGCACCGAGCTGTGGGAGGTCCTGCGGGGGCTGGTCTCCGACGGCACGACGCTGGTGCTGACCACGCAGTACCTCGAGGAGGCCGACCAGCTGGCCGACGACATCATCGTCATCGACAAGGGCCGCATCATCGCCCAGGGCACGGCCACCCAGCTCAAGGACCAGGCCGGCCGCGCCAGCGTCGTCGTCCACGTGACCAACACCTCCGACCTCGCGGCTGTCGAGGAGGTCGTGCGCCGCGGCAGCGACGAGGTGCACGTCGACCCCCACCTGCGACGCGTCACCGCCAAGGCCGGCGGCCTCGCCGACATGCTCGCGATCGGGTCCGCGCTGGAGACCACCGGCATCGCGATCGACGACATCGGCCTGTCCCGGCCGACCCTCGACGACGTGTTCCTTCACCTGACCGGTCACCGGGCCGAGGTGCCCGGAGAGTCCGAAGCCGAGCTCGAGGAGGAGGTGGCGTCCCGATGACCGCCACGCCCGACGCCCCCCACCGCTACTCCGCCCATCGCGAGGGACTCAAGCCACCGAGCTTCCCCAGGACCTGTCTGCTCATCGTCCAGCGCAACCTCATCCACATCCGGCGCAATCCTGAGCTGCTCCTCGACGTGACCGTGCAGCCGGTGATGTTCGTGCTGCTGTTCGCCTTCGTCTTCGGCGCCGCGATCGACGTGCGGGACAGCAACTACCGCGAGTTCCTGGTGCCCGGGATCATGGCCCAGACCATCGTCTTCTCCTCCTTCATCGTGGCGATCGGGCTGGTCTCCGACCTGCAGAAGGGCTTCGTCGACCGGCTCAAGGCGCTGCCGATCCCGCGGTCCTCGATCCTGGTCGGCCGCAGCATCTCCAGCCTGATCCACTCCAGCATCGGCATCACCGTCATGGCGCTGACCGGTCTCACCATCGGGTGGCGCATCCGCAACGGCGTCCTCGAGGCGGCCCTGGCGTTCCTGCTGCTGCTCGCGATCGGCTTCGCGATGATCTGGATCGGCATCTGGGTCGGGTCGGCCTTCGGCTCCCCCGAGGCGGTGCAGGGCTTCATGTTCACCGTGATGTTCCCGTTCACCTTCCTGGCCAACACCTTCGCACCGACCGAGCGCATGTCGCCGGTGCTGCGCTTCATCGCCGAGTGGAACCCGATCTCCTCGCTCACCCAGGCGATGCGCGAGCTGTGGGGCAACGGTCCCGCCGCGCCCGACAGTGCCGCGTTCCCCCTGCACCACCCGGTCGTCGCGACTCTGGTGTGGTCGGTCCTCATCACGCTGACCATGGCCCCGCTGGCGCTGCGGACCTTCCGCGCGAAGTCCAAGGACTGACCCCTCGTGGACTTCGAGGTCGTCACCGCCGACATCACGACCCTCGACGTCGACGCGATCGTCAACGCCGCCAACAACCGCATGCGCGGGGGTGGCGGCGTCGACGGCGCGATCCACCGGGCCGCCGGGCGGGGCCTGCTGCGCGAGTGCGAGGAGCGGTTCCCGCGCGGGCTCGCCACCGGCGACGCCGGCTGGACGACCGGGCACGCCCTCCCCGCGCGGTGGGTGATCCACGTCGTGGGCCCGGTGTACGACGGCCGCGGCGGCAACCGCCACGAGCTCGTCTCCTGCTACTCCCGCGCGCTCGCCGTCGGCGACGAGCTGATGGAGGAGCACGGTCTCGCCGAGTTCACGATCGCCTTCCCGCTGGTGTCGGCGGGGGTCTACTCCTGGCCCAAGCAGGACGCCGTCGCGGCCCAGGTGCACACCCTGGCCGAGACGCCGACGCGGGTCACCCGCAGCGTGCTCTGCGCGTTCGACGAGGCGACGGCCGAGCTGCTGCGCGCGGAGGTGGACCGGCTCGGCGCCGGCTGACGCTCGGGTCGGCCGAGGTTCAGCTGTTCGACGCTCAGCGCCGGTGGATCTGCTCGCCGATCGGGAACACCCGGCCGTCGGCGTCGCGCACCATGCGGTCGGAGTCGCCGAGGTCGGTGTAGGTCGCGAGCGCGAAGAGCACGCCGAAGGGGTCGCGCAGCACGGACCACACGGCGTACCCCTCGTCGGTGGGGGGCACCACGATCTCGATGCCGGCGTTGCGGGTGCGGGTCAGGGTGAGCTCGAGGTCGGGGACGTCGAAGTACACCAGCCAGCTCGCCTCCATCTCGGGCGCGAGCGGGGTGAAGTCGACGACGCCGAGGTTGAGCACGCCGTCGTCGATGAGCAGGAGGTAGTCGCCCGGGTCGTCGAGCACCTCGAACGGCTGTAGCCCCAGCGTGCGGCCCAGGCGGCGGCTGGCGCCCTCGGCGTCGCTCGACTGCCACTCGACGGTGGTGTTGCCCAGGGCCGCGGGGTCGATCTCGCTGGGCAACGGGTCGCACGGCACGATGCCGAGCCAGTCCGGCTCGTGCGTGAGATAGGTGCGCCGGTCACGGACGACGTGGCTGTAGCCCTCCGCCTCGGCGCGACGGATGGTCGCGTTGACGTCGGGGGTGCTGAACACCGGGACCCAGGAGTTGCGCGGCCCGTCCTCGCCGCGCACGCGGACACCGCAGACGCCGTGGTCGAAGAGCAGCGACACCGGGTTCCAGTCCGTCGACGACGAACCGCTCCCAGGCCCGAGGAGCCAGGAGTAGAAGGTGGCGCTGTCGCCGGCGCGGTCGGAGAACAGCTCGACGCCGACCAGGCGCGTGCCCGAGGTCATGAGCCCATTGTCACCCGCGCGCGACCCGGGTCGAACCACATCGGGAGCGCACCATCCGAACGGACCACGTCGCGGCTGACAAGTGGTGGCCGGTCAGGCCCTCAGCGGGGTGCCATCCGCAGCGCGCCGTCTAGCCGGACGACCTCGCCGTTGATGTAGTCGTGCTCGACCAGCATCAGCACGAGGCGGGCGAACTCGTCGGGCCGGCCGAGCCGCTTGGGGAACGGCACGCCCTCGGCGAGGGCCTCGCGGAACTTCTCCTCGACGCCGGCGAGCATCGGCGTCTCGATGATGCCGGGGGCGATCGTGTTGACCCGGATGCCGTACTGCGCAAGGTCACGGGCCGCGGGGAGGTTCATCCCGACGATGCCGCCCTTGGACGAGGCGTAGGCGACCTGGCCGACCTGGCCCTCGAAGGCCGCGACGCTGGCGGTGTTGACCACGATGCCGCGCTGGCCGTGCTCGTCGGCCTCGGTCTTGGCGATCTCCTCGGCGGCCAGGGCCAGCACGTTGAAGGAGCCGATCAGGTTGATCTGGATGATCCTGGCGTAGAGGTCGAGGTCGTGGTGGCCGCCCTTGGAGAGGATGCGGCCGGCGGTGCCGATGCCGGCGCAGTTGACGACCGTGCGCAGCGGCTTGCCTGAGGCGACCGCCGTGGCGACCGCGGCGCCGACGCTCGCCGGGTCGGTGACGTCGGCCTCGACGTACGTGACACCGGCGGGGGCCTCGCCCGCCTTCTCGATGCTGCCGGCGAGGTCGAGGGCGAAGACCGAGGCGCCCGCCTCGGCCAGGGCAGACGCCGTCGCGGCGCCGAGGCCCGAGGCCCCTCCGGTGACGAGAGCGGCGGTGTCGGTGAGCTGCACGGGGACTCCTGGGGGTGCGTCGGATTGCCGCAGAACAGCGTAGGGGGCCGCGATCCGCACCCCCCGGGTGGGCAGACGTACCCCTCCATCCGGCCGATGGTCTAGCCCGATAACCGAACCGCAATGGGCCTGCTTGATCGAGTTTGACGCAGTTTGCGATCTGACTGGATCACTGTTCACATGAGGCGCATGTTCGGTTGACTGGGTCGATTGACCAAGAACTCTCAGGAAACGATCATTTATGGACGGGAGCTCCGCTGACGTGGGAGGGCGGAGGGCTCGGCAACCCTCGGTGCGCGGCGTATCCCCCCGCGCCTGCGCGCCGACGATGGACGGTCTGGCCTGAGACCTTCCGACATGACGCGTCCGGCGAGCATGCTCGCCGGACGCGCCGTGTTTTCGGGGCCGCTCACCAGCGGCGGGCGTGGCCCTCGGTGTCGTCGTCCTCGACGGCCTTGCGGAGCGGCATGTGGCCCTCGGTGCCCTCGTCCTCCGAGATCACCCCGCGCTTGAGCGGCATGTGGCCCTCGGTGGCCTCGTCGTCCTCGACGGCCCGCTTGTAGGGCATGTGGCCCTCGACCTCGGGCTCGTCGTCGGAGGCGATCTTGCGGAGGGGCATGTGGCCCTCGGTGTCCGCGTCCTCGGTGATCTTGCGATAGGGCATGTGGCCCTCGACGTCCTCGACCTGGTCCGGGTTCTCGTTCATGGCTGCTCCTGGTGTCCGTGGCCCCTGCGGCCGTCCTGCTGACACCGTCACCCTGGCACTCCCGCGGCGCAGGGTCTGTCGCCTCGGTGACACAGCGCAGCGCAGAGGTGGATCGCCCCGGACATCGGCGCCGAGGTCGTGGCGCCGGCGTACGTCAGGCGCGGCGGGCCCGGGAGGCCATGCGGCCGCGGACGGTCTGGTCGAGCACGACCTTGCGGATGCGGACCGCCTGCGGGGTGACCTCGACGCACTCGTCCTCGCGGCAGAACTCCAGGCACTGCTCGAGGCTCAGCCGGCGCGGGGGGATCAGCTTCTCGAAGTTGTCGGAGGTGGCGGACCGGATGTTGGTCTGCTGCTTCTCCTTGGTGATGTTGACGTCCATGTCGTCGGCGCGGGAGTTCTCGCCGACGATCATGCCCTCGTAGACCTCGGTCGTGGGCTCGACGAACATGACCCCGCGCTCCTGCAGGTTGGTCATCGCGTACGCCGTCGCGGCGCCGGCCCGGTCGGCCACCAGCGAGCCGGTCGAGCGGGCGCGGATCTCGCCGGTCCACGGCTCGTAGCCCTCGAACACGTGGTGGGCGATGCCAGTGCCGCGCGTCGTGGTGAGGAACTCGGTGCGGAACCCGATCAGGCCGCGGGCGGGGACGAGGAACTCCATCCGCACCCAGCCCGTGCCGTGGTTGGTCATCTGCTCCATGCGGCCGCGGCGCACGGCGAGGAGCTGGGTCATCGCGCCGAGGTACTCCTCGGGGGCGTCGATGGTCAGGCGCTCCATCGGCTCGTGCACCTTGCCGTTGATCTCGCGCGTGACCACCTGCGGCTTGCCGACGGTCAGCTCGTAGCCCTCGCGGCGCATCTGCTCGACCAGGATCGCCAGCGCCAGCTCGCCACGGCCCTGCACCTCCCAGGTGTCGGGGCGCTCGGTCGGCACGACGTTGATCGACACGTTGCCGATGAGCTCGCGGTCGAGACGGTCCTTGAGCATGCGCGCGGTGACCTTGGAGCCCTTGACCTTGCCGGCCAGCGGGCTGTCGTTGATGCCGATCGTCATCGAGATCGCCGGCTCGTCGACGGTGATCAGGGGCAGGGCGACCGGGTTCTCCGCGTCGGCCAGGGTCTCGCCGATCATGATGTCGGGGATGCCCGCGATCGCGACGATGTCGCCAGGTCCGGCCGACTCGGCCGGCACGCGCTCGAGCGCCTGGGTCATCAGGAGCTCGGTGATCTTGACGTTGGACACAGACCCGTCGCGCTTCATCCACGCCGCCTGCTGACCCTTGCGGATCGTGCCCTGGTGGACGCGCAGCAGCGCGAGCCGGCCGAGGAACGGGCTGGCGTCGAGGTTGGTGACGTGGGCCTGCAGGGGCGCGCCCTCGGCGTACTGCGGCGCGGGGATGGTCTCGATGATCGTGCGGAACAGCGGCTCGAGGTCGGTCTCCTCCGGCAGCCCGCCGTCGGCCGGCTGCTCGAGCGAGGCGCGCCCGGCCTTGGCCGAGGCGTAGACGACCGGGAAGTCGAGGGCGTCGGAGCTGTGGGAGTCGTCGAGCAGGTCCATGAACAGCTCGTAGGTCTCGTCGACCACCGCGCTGATCCGCGCGTCGGAGCGGTCGACCTTGTTGACCACGAGCACGACCGGCATGTCGGCGTTGAGCGCCTTGCGCAGCACGAAGCGGGTCTGGGGGAGCGGGCCCTCGGAGGCGTCGACCAGCAGCACGATGCCGTCGACCATCGACAGGCCGCGCTCGACCTCGCCGCCGAAGTCGGCGTGGCCCGGGGTGTCGATGATGTTGATCGTCATCGGCTCGCCGT
>CAZKZQ010000167.1:0-8649 GCA_964557235.1 uncultured Nocardioidaceae bacterium | reverse complement strand
GGCGGGCAGCTCGTGGCCCACTCCAGCGACCGGCCCCAGCCCCACGGGTCGTCGACCAGCACGTCGGGCGCCGACTTGGACGTCTTGTAGACGTTCCAGAGGAACGGCAGGATCGACGCGGCCAGCACGAAGGAGCCGACCGTGGAGATCTGGTTGAGCAGCGTGAAGCCCTCGTCGGGGAGGTAGTCGGCGTAGCGCCGCGGCATGCCCTCCACGCCCAGCCAGTGCTGCACGAGGAACGTCGTGTGGAAGCCGATGAAGAGCATCCAGAACTGGACCTTGCCCAGGCGCTCGTCGAGCATCTTGCCGAACATCTTGGGCCACCAGAAGAAGAAGCCGGCGAACATCGCGAACACCACGGTGCCGAAGACGACGTAGTGGAAGTGCGCGACCACGAAGTAGCTGTCGGAGACATGGAAGTCCAGCGGCGGGGCGGCCAGGATGACACCGGTCAGACCGCCGAAGAGGAAGGTCGTGAGGAAGCCCAGCGACCACAGCATCGGTGTCTCGAACGTCAACGAGCCGTTCCACATCGTGCCGATCCAGTTGAAGAACTTCACCCCCGTCGGCACGGCGATCAGCATCGTCATGCCGGAGAAGAACGCCAGGTCGACCGAGCCGGTGACGAACATGTGGTGCGCCCACACCGCCGCCGAGAGGATCGCGATCGAGAGCGTGGCGCCGACCAGGCCGACGTAGCCGAAGATCGGCTTGCGGCTGAACACCGGCAGGATCTCGGTGATGATGCCGAAGAACGGCAACGCGATGATGTAGACCTCTGGATGGCCGAAGAACCAGAACAGGTGCTGCCACAGGATCGGGCCGCCGTGCTGGGGGTCGAAGACGTGGGCGCCGAACGCTCGGTCCGCCTCCAGCGTCAGCAGGGCCGCGGCGAAGATCGGGAAGACCATGAGCACCAGGAGGCTGGTGATCAGCGTGTTCCAGGTGAAGATCGGCATCCGGAACATCGTCAGGCCGGGCGCCCGCATGCAGATGATCGTGGTCGTGAAGTTGACCGCGCCGAGGATGGTGCCCAGGCCGCTCATCCACAGGCCCATGATCCACAGGTCGCCGCCGACCCCGGGGCTGTTGATGCCGTCGGAGAGCGGGACGTAGGCGAACCAGCCGAAGGCGGCCGCGCCACCGGGGGTCAGGAAGCCCACCGCCACGATGAGGCCGCCGAAGAGGTAGAGCCAGTAGCTGAACATGTTGAGCCGCGGGAACGCGACGTCGGGCGAGCCGATCTGCAGCGGCATCACGACGTTGGCGAAGCCGAAGAACAGCGGCGTCGCGAAGAGCAGCAGCATGATCGTGCCGTGCATCGTGAACAGCTCGTTGTAGCGCTGGTCGCTGACGACCTGCTGGCCCGGGTAGGCGAGCTCGGAGCGGATCAGCAGCGCCATGATGCCGCCGAGGATGAACCACGCGAACGCGGTCGCGAAGTACAGCTTGCCGATCAGCTTGTGGTCGGTCGTGGTCATGATGCGCACGACCTGCTGACCGATGGTCGGGGTCGGTGCTCCGCCGTGTCCGTGACCGCCGTGGCCGGCTGTCGACGTGTGCGGGTCGCTGGTCGTGGTCACTCGCCACCCTCCTCGTTGAGCCCGGCCTGCGTGCGGGAGTACTGCCCGCCCTTGAACTCCCCGACGTTGCCGGGGTTCTCGCTCAGCTTCTTGACGTAGGCGTCGTACTCGTCGGCGGAGACGATCTCGACGTTGAAGAGCATCCGCGAGTGGTAGACGCCGCAGAGCTCGGCGCACTTGCCGGCGTAGGTGCCCTCACGCGTGGGGGTGAGGGTGAACGTGTTGACCTTGCCCGGGATGACGTCTTCCTTGTAGTGGAAGCCGGCCACCCAGAAGGAGTGGATGACGTCGGGCGACTCGAGGTTGAACTTGACCACCTCGTCGACCGGGAGCACCAGCGTCGGCGGGTCGGCCGGCGTGCCGACGACGTTGACCGTCTGGCCGCCCGCGGCGTCCTCCTCGACGTAGTTGAAGCTCCACGACCACTTCTGGCCCACGACCGTGATCACGTGGTCGGGCTCGGGCTCCTCGAGCACCTCGTTCTGCACCTTGACGACGTAGTCGAACAGGACGAGGACCATGATCACCGGCGCGACGGTGTAGAGGATCTCCATCGGCAGGTTGTAGCGCGTCTGCACGGGGACCTCGTCGTCGCTGCGACGCCGGAAGGCGATCACGGCGTAGAGGATCAGACCCCACACCAGGACGCCGACGGCGAGGGCCGCGACCCACGTCCACTGCCAGAACTCGATCATCGCGCTCGACCGGTCGGAGGCCGCCTCGGGCATGGCGCCGCGCTTCCACTCCCCCTTCTGCGCCTCGGTGCACGAGGACAACAGGAGAAGGAGGGGGACGAGGGCGACCCCGGTTAGACGGCGTGCGCGCTTGGGGAGCTGCAGACCCACCAGACAGGCCTCTCTCTTCACTCACGACGGACAGGCGAAACCCTACTACTGCGGGACCTCGCTGTGGCGGCAGGTGAGCCCTGGACGGCCCGATGTGATCCTTCCGACGCACGCGGAACCTCCGCGGACCGGGCAGGACACAATGGCGGCGTGGCCGGCTACCTCGACTCGGCGTCCTCCGAGCCCCTCTCCCCGAGGGCCCGCGAGACGCTCCTCGCGGCGTACGACGCGGGCTTCGCGGACCCGCTGCGGCTGCACCGACCCGCCCGTCAGGCGCGCCTGCTGCTCGACAACGCCCGCGCAGCGAGCGCGGAGGCGCTCGGCGTGCGCGAGGAGGAGGTCACCTTCACCCCGTCGGGCACGCACGCGGTCCACCTCGGTCTGCTGGGCCTGCTCACCGGGCGCCGCCGGGTCTCCGACCGGGTGGTCCACTCGGCGGTCGAGCACTCGGCGGTCTTCGCGGCCGCCCGCTGGGCGGGGGCGCCGACCAGGTCCGTGCTGGTCGACGCGTCCGGGCGTGTCGACCTCGCCGACCTCGCCTCGGCGCTCGATGAGCCGGCCGCCCTGGCCGCCGTGCAGCAGGCCAACCCCGAGGTCGGGACGGTCCAGCCGCTCGACGAGGTCGCGTCGCTGACCCGGTCGGCGGACGTGCCCCTCCTGGTCGACGCGTGCGCCACCGGAGCCCGGCTCCCGCTCCCCCACGCCTGGGACGCCGTCGCGCTCTCCGCCCACAAGTGGGGCGGTCCGGCGGGCGTGGGGATCCTGCTCGTCCGCCGCGGCTCGCGCTGGCGGGCGCCGTGGCCCACCGACGACCGGGTCGACCACCGGGTGGCCGGGTTCGAGAACGTCCCGGCGGCGCTGGCGGCCGCCGCCGCGCTCCAGGAGCGGGTGGCCGAGCGCGAGGCCCTCGACCTCGCGCACGCGGACCTCGCCGCGCGGCTGCGGGCCCACCTGGCCGCGCTGGAGGACGTCGACGTGCACGGTCCCGACTCCCCCGGGCTGCGGCTGCCCCACCTGGTCTCGTTCTCCTTCCTGTACGTCGACGGGGAGGCCCTGGTGCACGCCCTCGACGCACGCGGCTGGCAGGTGGCCAGCGGATCGGCCTGCACCGCCTCGACCATGGAGCCCTCGCACGTGCTGGTCGCCATGGGGGCGCTCACCCACGGCAACGTGCGGGTGTCGTTCGCCGCGGACACGACCGCCGACGACGTCGACCGCCTCGCCGCGGACCTCGCCGACGTGGTGGCCGGGCTCAGGGCGAGCCTGTGACCGACCCGGTGGAGCTGGACTGCCGGGGGCTGCGCTGCCCGGTGCCGGTGGTGCGGCTGGCGCGGCTGGCCGCGACCCTCGCCCCGGGCACGACGGTGGAGGTCGCCTGCGACGACCCGGCCGCGCTGAGCGACGTGCCGGCGTGGTGCCGCATGCGCGGTCACGACTACGCGGGCAGGAGGGACGCCGAGGACGGCGTGCCCGTGCTGGTGGTGCGGCTCAGGGGCGAGCGGTGACCACGTGCGGCGCGATGTCCTCGCGCGCCTGCTCGCCGTAGGCCGCCGCGAAGCGGTCGAGGAACGCCTCGCGGTGCAGGGTGTACTCCTGCGTGCCGACGCGCTCCACGACGTACACCGCGAGGAGGCAGCCGAGCTGGGCGGCGCGCTCGGGCGACAGGCTCCAGCTCAGGGCCGCGAGGAACCCGGCCCGGAAGGCGTCGCCCACGCCGGTGGGCTCGACCTTGGCGATCTCGGGGACCGCCTTGACCGAGATCGACTCCTCGCCCTTGCGGTCCAGCCGGACGCCCTCGGCGCCGAGCGTGACCACCCAGGTGCCCACGCGGTCCAGCACGTCGGCCGCGGTCCAGCCGGTCTTCTGGCACAGCAGGGCGGCTTCGTACTCGTTGGTGAAGAGCAGGTCGGCGCCCTCGACCAGGTCGCGGATCATCTCGCCGTCGCCGAAGGCGAGCTGCTGGGACGGGTCGGCCACGAAGCGGTAGCCCCGGTCACGGCACTCCTGGGTGTGGCGCAGCATCGCCTCGGGGTCGTTGGGGCCGACGTGGACGTAGTCGACGGCTCCGATCCGGTCGACGATCGGGCGCAGCTCGATCTCGCGCGCCTCGGACATCGCGCCGGCGTAGAACGAGGCGATCTGCGCCATCGTCGAGTCGTTGGTGCACACGAAGCGGGCGGTGTGCTTCTCGGCGGAGACGTGCACCGAGTCGCAGTCGACGTTGTGCCGCTCCAGCCAGGAGCGGTAGTCGACGAAGTCGGTGCCGACCGCGCCGGCGAGCACCGGCCGCAGTCCCAGGCTGCCGAGGCCGAACGCGATGTTGGCCGCGCACCCGCCCCGCCGGATCTCGAGGTCCTCGACGAGGAAGGACAGCGCGATCTTGTCGAGCTGGTCCACCACGAGCGAGTCGGTGAACCGGCCCGGGAAGGACATCAGGTGGTCGGTCGCGATGGAGCCGGTGACGATGAGGGACACCCCTGGAATGTACCCGCGGAGGCTACTGCCGAGTACGCGTAGGTGGACCGGTGAGTAACCAATAGCGTCGAACACATGAGCTACGAGAGGCTTCCCTACGCCGACGCCGAGACCCTCACCGCCATGAGCACCGACTGCCTCGAGGCCCGCGAGTCCCTGCACCTGCCGGGGCAGCGCACCGTGGAGAGCGCCGACCTGTTCGCCGACGAGATCACCTCACGAGCCCCGTTCGCCTCCTCCGTCGCGGTGCCGGACAGCCTGGCCCGCCTCGCGAGCGAGCTGGAGCTCCACTTCGACTGACCTCCGGTCCCCCGGACCGCGGCCCGGTCGTCCCCTGTGGGCGGCCGGGTCTGCACGTGCGCTCGGTAGTTTTGCGGCGTGAGCGAGAGGCGTGGTGTGGGGTCGGGAGCGGCCGGCTTCGCCGTGCTGATCGCGATGCTCGTCGGGTGGTGGCTGTTCAGCGGCAACGGACCCGGCGGCCCGCCCGGATCGGCCTCCCGGATGGAGTCGCCGGGCACCGCCCCGCTCTCCCCCACCTCGTCCGCCACCGTCCTGCGCACCGTGCCGCTCGGTCTGAACCTGGTGTCCTGGTCCCAGGACGGCACCACCCTCCACCTGACCTACCGCCGGGGCGACGACTCCTGCTTCGGGTCGCTGGCCACTCCCCGCGTCGACGAGAGCGAGGTGGCGGTGACGATCACGCTGCTGCACGAGCCGCCGGAGGGGGCCGGCCGGTGTCCCTTCACGACCACCGACGAGGTGGACGTGGACCTCGACGGCCCGGTGGGCGACCGGTCGGTGCTCGACGGGTCCTACACGGACCGCCGCGTCCGGGTGCGGCCGGAGGGGTGAAAAACGCCGAACGCCCCGGTCACCCGGGGCGTTCGAGCGGGACGATCAGTGGAACGAGTCGCCGCAGGCGCACGAACCGGTCGCGTTGGGGTTGTCGATGGTGAACCCCTGCTTGTCGATGGAGTCCATGAAGTCGATCGTGGCGCCGTTGAGGTAGGGCTTGCTCATCCGGTCGACGACGACCTCGACCCCGTCGAAGTCGGTGATCACGTCACCGTCGAGGTCGCGCTCGTCGAAGAACAGCTGGTAGCGCAGTCCCGAGCAGCCACCGGGCTGGACGGCGATGCGCAGCTTGAGGTCGTCACGGCCCTCCTGGGAGAGGAGGCTGCGGACCTTGTCGGCGGCGGCCGTGGACAGGTTGATCTGGTCCTGGCGGGTCTCGACCTGCTCGGTCATGGAGGCGACTCCCTGGGGCTAGACATCTGGGTTGAGGGGACTCGGTGCGGTCCCTCGTCAGCCTCAATGGTCGCACACGAACGGTTATTCCCGGGCCTCGTGCGCGGTCCGTGGGCGGTCCGTGGGCGTCGCGTGGGCCTCAGCGCGACCAGGTGCGGGCGACGCGCTCGGCGAGGTCGGCCAGCGCGCCCGCCGGGTCGGCGAACGAACGCTCCTCGCCGACCAGGTCCACGACGGCGTACGCCGACTCGACGCCCAGGGCGCGCATCTCGCGGGAGCCGACCATCACCTTGCCCGCGAGCGCGATGCACGGCTGCAGCGCCCGCTGGGCGACGCCGGCCACGCCGTAGGGCACCTTGCCGGAGCGTGAGGAGAAGTCGAAGGCGCCCTCGCCGGTGACGACCAGGTCCGCGGCGGCGGCTCGCTCGGGCAGGCCGACCGCCTCGGCGACCAGCTCCACGCCGGGTCGACGGGTCGCGCCGAGCAGCAGCAGCGCGAAGCCGAGCCCTCCGGCCGCGCCTGCACCGGGGGTCAGGGAGGTCCGGCGGTCGGTGGCCGCCACGAGGCGCTCGAGCGTGCCCTCGACCCACATCAGGCGGTCCTCCCCCACGCCCTTCTGCGGGCCGTAGGTGTTGGTCGCGCCGCGCAGCCCGAGCAGCGGGTTGTCGACGTCGCTGGCCGCGACCAGCTCGACGCCCTCGACGCGGGCGCGGGCCGGGGCCAGGTCGACGCCCTCCAGGTGCTCCAGGCCGGCCGGTCCCCGGTCGAGGGCACCGTCGGGCGTCGAGGTCGCCCCGAGGGCGGCCAGCAGCCCGGCGCCGCCGTCGTTGGTGCCCGTGCCGCCCAGCCCGACCACCACCCGTCGGGCTCCCCCGTCCACCGCGGCGGCCAGCAGGGCGCCCACGCCGCGCGTGTGGCCGGTCTCGGGGTCGCGGTCCGCGGCCGGGGCGAGGTGCAGCCCGCAGGCCTGGGCGGCCTCGACGTAGGCGGTGTCCCCCACGCGCAGCACGGCCGCGGGCACCTCGCCGCCGAAGGCACCGGGGACCGTGACGGCCTCCAGGGACCCGCCGAGCGCGTGGTGGAGCACGTCGACGAACCCGGGGCCGCCGTCGGCCATGGGCACGAGGTCGAGCACGTCCCCCGGCGCGTGCCGGGACCAGCCCTCGGCGATGGCCTGGGCCGCCTCGACCGCGGTGAGGGTGCCGGCGAACTTGTCCGGGGCGACGAGGACCCTCATGCCAGCGCCTCCGCGAGGTTGCGGGCGGCCGTGCGCACCATCGCGGTGCGGGTCTGGGGGGTGCCGCTGCCCATGTGCGGCAGCAGCGTCAGTCGCGGGGTGGCGAGCAGCCGGGCAGGCACGTGCGGCTCGTCGTCGTACACGTCGAGGCCGGCGGCGGCGATGCGCCCGTCGTCGAGGCGGTCGCACAGGGCGTCCGCGTCCAGGACCGGGCCGCGGGCGGTGTTGACCACGACCGCCCCCGGCGGCAGCAGGTCCAGCTCGCGGGGACCGATCAGCCCGCGGGTGGCCTCGGTGAGCGGGACGTGGAGGCTGAGCACGTCGCTGCCGCGCAGCAGGTCGTCGAGGTCGTCGACGTGCCCCGGCACGTCACAGGCGGTGCGGTGGTGGTGGCGCACGTCCATGCCGAGGGCCTGCGCGGCGGTCGCCACCCGCCCGGCGGTGTTGCCGAAGCCGACCAGTCCGAGGCGGGCGCCGTGGAGGTCGCGGCCCGCGACGGCGTCGAAGCGCAGGCCGGTCCACTCCCCCGCGCGCAGCCGCGCCTGGGCAGCGTCGACCTGCCGAGCCGCCATGAGCATCAGGGCCAGCGCCAGCTCGCCGGTCGCGACGGCCGTCGGCTGCGGGGCGGTCCGGAGCGCGACGCCCCGCCGCTCGAGGGCACCGACGTCGAGGCCGTCGTACCCCGCTCCCGCGACGGAGACGACGCGCAGGGCCGGCAGCCGCTCGAGCGCGTCGGCGTCGAGCCGCTGGAGCGGGCCGCACACCAGCCCGACGGCGTGCTCGGCGTCGGGGTGGTCGAGCAGGTCGGCCGGCGCGACGAGGCGTACGTCGACCGCGGGCAGGTCGGAGGACAGGTCGACCGGCAGGCCGGAGCCCGGACCGACGGGCAGGGCCACGAGGACGACGGCGGGACGGGGACCGGAGGGCACGATGCCCTGAATAGCATGAGCCGCATGACGACCAGTTCGGTGGACCTGCCGCTGCTCACCCTGGGACGCGGCCGCGACCCGCAGTCCGAGCGGGGCGTCGACTGCCCCGGCGACCTGCCCGCCGCCTCCGACCCCGACCTCGTCGAGCGCGCCCGGGCCGCCAAGGCGGCGCTGGGCGACCGGGTGTTCGTGCTCGGGCACCACTACCAGCGCGACGAGGTCATCCAGTTCGCCGACGTCACCGGGGACTCGTTCAAGCTCGCCCGCGACGCGGCCGGCCGGCCCGAGGCGGACTACATCGTCTTCTGCGGCGTGCACTTCATGGCCGAGTC
>CAZKZQ010000166.1:0-8659 GCA_964557235.1 uncultured Nocardioidaceae bacterium | reverse complement strand
CAGGTCGTCATCACCGCCGCCGGCGGACCCGAGAAGCTGCAGGTGCGCTCGACGCAGCTCGCCGCCCCTGGACCCGGCGAGGTGCAGGTCGAGGTCGCCGCGGCCGGCATCAACTTCGCCGACATCCTCGCCCGGCAGGGGCTCTATCCCGACGCCCCTCCGCTGCCGTGCGTCGTCGGCTACGAGTTCTCCGGCACGGTCGTCGCCGGGGACGACGACCTGCTGGGCCAGGAGGTCCTGGGCCTGACCCGGTTCGGCGGCTACTCCAGCGCCCTCAACGTCCCGGCCGCGCAGGTGTTCGCCAAGCCGGCCGCGCTCGACCACGCCGAGGCCGCGTCGATCCCGGTCGCCTACGTCACGGCCTGGCAGCTCCTGGTCGTCCAGGGCGGGCTGCGCGCGGGTGACACCGTCCTCATCCAGAACGCCGGGTCGGGCGTCGGGCTCGCCGCCCTCGACGTCGCCCGGCACCTCGGCGCCCGCACGATCGGCACCGCCAGCGCGGGCAAGCACGACTTCCTGCGCGCACGCGGGCTCGACCACGCGGTCGACTACCGCACCGGCGACTGGACCACGGAGGTGCGCGACCTCACCGACGGTCGCGGCGTCGAGCTGGTCATCGACCCGCTCGGCGGCGAGAGCTTCCGCCAGTCGCGCAAGGTGCTGCGATCCACCGGCCGCCTCGGGATGTACGGCGTCTCGGCCGCCTCGAGCAACCAGGGGATCCGGGGCAAGCTGCAGCTCGCCAAGACGGCCGCGCTCATGCCGTTCTTCCACCCGGTCCCGCTGATGAACGACAACCTCGGCGTCTTCGGGGTGAACCTGGGCCACATGTGGCACGAGGTCGACAAGATCCGCGGCTGGATGGGCGAGATCGTCGACGGCGTGGAGGCCGGCTGGGTACGGCCGCACGTCGACTCGTCGTACCCCTTCGCCCGGGCGGGCGAGGCCCATGCCCACATCGAGGCCCGCCGCTCCACCGGCAAGGTCGTGCTCACTCCCTGAGCCCCCGCGGGGCGACCCGTCAGAATGGCCCGGTGGACGTCGCTCTGACCCTGGTCTCCCTCGTCGCGGTCGTCGTGGTCGTGTCGGGGCTGTGCCGCCGGCTCGACCTCTCCGCGCCCATCGTGCTGGTGGCTGTCGGCATCATCGGCTCCTACCTCCCGTTCGTGCCGGAGATCCGGCTGAGCGAGGAGATCGTGCTGGTCGGCCTGCTGCCACCGCTGCTCTACAACGCCGCCCTCGGCACGTCGCTGGTGCAGTTCACCGCCCAGCGGTGGGCGATCCTCTCGCTGTCGATCGGCCTGGTCGTCTTCACCACCGTGGGCGTCGCGGTCCTCACCCACGCCCTGATGCCCGGCCTCGACTGGCCCGCGGCCTTCGCGATCGGTGCGGTCGTCGCGCCCCCCGACGCGGTCGCGGCGACGGCCGTCGCCAAGCGCATCGGGCTCCCACGGCCGATCGTCACGCTGCTCGAGGGAGAATCGCTGCTCAACGACGCCACGGCCCTGGTCGCCCTGCGTACCGCGATCCTGGCCGCGTCCGGCACCGCCACGGTGGTCGGGGTGGGCCTGGACTTCCTGGTCGCTGCCCTCGGTGGGGCTCTCGCCGGCTTCGTCGTGTTCGTCGTGGTGGGCAAGGCCCGGCGGCTCGTCACCGACCCGGTGATCGACACCTCGATCTCGATGGTCACGCCGTTCGCGGCCTACGTGCTGGCCGAGGAGGTGCACGCCTCGGGCGTCCTGGCCGTGGTCGTCGCCGGCCTCCTGCTCGGGCACAAGGCGCCGATCCTGCAGACCGCCTCCTCGCGGATCGCCGAGCAGCTCACGTGGCGCACGGTCGGCTTCCTGCTCGAGAACGCCGTCTTCCTCCTCATCGGCCTGCAGGCGCGCTGGATCTTCGACGACGTCGCCTCCAGCGAGCTGTCCGGAGCACGCATCACGGTGGTGTGCGCCGCGGTGCTGGTCGCCGTGGTCGTGCTGCGCTTCGTCTGGGTCTTCCCGGCCCGCGCGGCCCTGGACCGCCTCGAGCGGCGCAGCACGCCGCCGCGGTACGTCGCGATCGTGGGCTGGGCGGGCATGCGCGGCGTGGTGACGCTGGCGGCCGCGTTCGCGATCCAGGACGAGGCGCCGCACCGCGAGGTGCTCGTGCTCGTCGCCCTGGTCGTCACCGCCGGGACGCTCGCGCTCAACGGGCTCACGCTGCCCTGGCTCGCCCGGCGGCTCGACGTACCTGGGCCGGACCCTCGCGAGGACGCGCTGGCCCGTGCCGAGCTGATCACCCAGGCCTCCCGGGCGGGCATGGACCGGCTCAAGGAGCTCAAGGTCGACCTCGACCTCGACGACGAGCAGGACCACAGCGTCGTCATGCTCCTCAAGGGCCGGCTCGAGCAGCGCGACCTGGCCGCGTGGGAGCAGCTCGGGCCCGACGCGGCGGAGAACGGCGAGACGCCGAGCGAGACCTACTCCCGGATCCGCCTGTCTATGCTCGAGGCCGAACGAGCCCGCGTCCTCCAGGTTCGCAGCGAGGGCCGGGTCCCCCACGAGGTGGTCAAGGACGTCCTGGCCGCCCTCGACGTCGAGGAGTCGATCATCGACCGACGCAGCCACGACCGACGCGAAGCCGCCGAGCGCCTGACCGCCTCACGCCGCGACGCCCCCTGCGAGCACCTCGCCGAGGCCCCGGCCGCACCCGAGGAGCCGGGCCAGGAGTGCGAGGACTGCGTCCGCGAGGGCACCCGCTGGGTGCACCTGCGGCGCTGCCTGGAGTGCGGGGGAGTCCGCTGCTGCGACTCCTCCCCGCGACGCCACGCGAGCGCGCACTACCGTGAGAGCGGCCATCCGGTGATGGCCTCCGCCGAGCCGGGAGAGGCCTGGCGCTGGTGCTTCGTCGACGAGGTGGTGGGCTGATGCGGATCACGAAGTTCGGGCACTCCTGCGTGCGGCTGTCCCACGACGGCCAGGACGTGGTGATCGACCCGGGGGTCTGGTCGCAGCGCGAGGCGCTGGACGGCGTGGCCGCCGTGCTCATCACCCACGAGCACCCCGACCACTGGACGATCGACCACCTGCGGGCGACCGACGCCCCGATCCGCACCATCGCCGTGGTGGCGCAGCAGATCCGTGACGCCGACCCCGAGGTGGGCGAGCGGGTGACGGTGGTCGAGCCCGGTGGGCGCTTCTCCGTGGCGGGCTTCGACGTCGAGGTGGTGGGCCGCAAGCATGCGGTCATCCATCCCGAGCTGCCGCACTTCGACAACTCCGGCTACGTCCTCGAGGCGGGCGGCACGAGCCTGTTCCACCCGGGCGACTCCTTCGAGCTGCCGGGCCGGTCCGTCGACGTGCACTGTGCTCCGGTCAGCGCCCCCTGGGCCAAGATGTCGGAGCTGATCGACGTGGCCCGCGAGGTGGCGGCGCCGCGGACGCTGGGCATCCACGACCGGATCTACAGCGACGTGGGGCTGGGCATGGCCGACGAGCGGTTCACGGCCTTCCTCGCGAAGGTCGGCGGCGACTACGCCAGGCCGGCCGACGGCACCGACCTCTAGCGGGTGACCCGGCACCAGCGCGTCCCTCCTCTCCTCGCGGCGGCCTTCGTCGTCGTCTGGTGCACGGGCTACATCGCCGGACCGGTCGCGGTCGAGGCGTTCGCGCCGCTGTCGGTGCTGACCTACCGCTTCGCGCTCGCCGCGCTGATGGCCGGTGCCTGGGCGTGGGCCCGGCACGGGTGGCCGACCTCCTGGCGCGGGGTCGGCCGGCTCGGGGTGATCGGGCTGACCATCAACGGCCTCCAGTTCGGGTTGATGTACCTCGCGTTCGGCGAGGGTCTCGAGCCGACCCTGGGGGCGCTGCTGCACTCGCTGTCGCCGGTGGTCACCGTGCTGCTCGCCGGGTTCCTCCTGCGCGAGCGGGTCCGCCGGGTCCAGGTTGTCGGCTTCGTGCTCGGCGTGGTCGGGGTCGTGGTCGTGCTCGGTCCCGAGGTCGACGCCGCCGGCGGTCCCGTGGGCCTGACCCTGGGAGCACTGGGCGCCCTGTGCCTCTCGCTCGGGTGGCTCGGCCAGCGGGGCATCAGCGCCGACCTGCCGCCGGCGTGGGCGGCCACCGTGCAGCTCGCGGCCTCCGTGCCGGTGATGCTCGTGCTGGGCGTCGCGACCGAGGGGCTCTGGCCCCTGCAGGACGGCTCGACGTTCCTGTGGTCGGTGCTCTGGCTCGCGCTGGTCAACAGCGTGGCGGGGCTGCTGCTGATCCAGGCGCTCGTGCACGAGGGCGGGGCCGGTGTCTCGTCGAGCGTGCTGTTCCTCTCGCCGCCCGTGACGGCCGTGATGGCCTACGTCTGGTTCGGCGACACGCTCGACCTGCGCGAGCTCGTCGGCCTGGTCGTGGCGGTCGTCGGGGTCGCGATCGCGACCCGCACGGGCCGCGGCGCCGACAGGGGCTCAGCCCAGCGCGTTGCGGACCGGCACGAGCTTGGCCTGTGACTCGGCCAGCTCGGCCTCCGGGTCGGAGTCGGCGACGATGCCGCAGCCGGCGAACAGCCGCACGGTGCGCCGGTCCTCGGTGAGCTGGGCCGAGCGCAGCGCGATCGCCCACTCGCCGTCGCCTGCGGCGTCCATCCAGCCCACCGGTCCGGCGTAGCGCCCGCGGTCCATGCCCTCGATCTCGGCGATCAGGTCGACCGCGTCGGACGTGGGCGTCCCGCCGACCGCGGCCGAGGGGTGGAGCGCGGCGGCGATCGCGAGCGACGGGGTGTCGTCGTCCATCACCGCGGCGACGTCGGTCGCCAGGTGCATCACGTTGGGGAGGTGGAGCACGAAGGGCGCCTCGGGGAACGACATCGAGGAGCAGTAGGGCTCGAGCGCCTCGGCGACCGAGCGGACGGCGTACTCGTGCTCCTCGAGGTCCTTCGAGGAGCGCGCCAGCGAGGCCGCGAGCCGCAGGTCGTGGTCCTCGTCGCCCGTGCGCCGGATCGTGCCGGCGAGCACGCGGGAGGTGACCAGGCCGCGCTCGCGGCGGACGAGCATCTCGGGGGTCGCGCCGAACAGGCCGTCGACGTGGAAGGTCCAGCACGAGGGGTAGTCCTCGGCCAGCCGCGCGAGCGGCCAGCGGACGTCGAGCGGCTCGGCGCACTCGGCGACGAGGTCACGGGCGAGGACGACCTTCTCGAGCTCGCCGTCGACGATGCGGTTGATCGCCTCGGCGACCGCGCCCTGCCACTCCGTGCCCGTGAGCGCGCCGTCGGAGAAGCTGACCTCACCGGGGCGGGCGGGGGCGTCGGAGGGCAGCAGGTGGTGGTCGACGCCGATGGTGGCGACCTGCTCCGCGCCCGGCGTGAGCGTGTGGATCGTGGTCACCCAGGCCTCGCGACCGCGGCGCCCGACCAGCACCTGGGGGACGGTGAGGACGCTCTCGCCCGGGTCGTCGGCGAAGGCGAAGGAGCCGAAGCAGACCAGACCGGTGCCCGGGAGGCCGACCTCGTCGCGGACGACGGCGGCCCGGGTGATGCTGCGCCACCACTCCTGCGCGTCGGCGAAGCGGGTGGCCCCCGTGGGGCGGATCCGGGCGGCGACCCCCCAGCCGGCGAAACCCTCGCGCCGGTGCACCCAGGCGATCTGCTCGTCGTCGGTGGGGAGCAGCGAGACCAGGTCGTGGGGGACCGGCACCCGCGTCGTGCGCACGACGAGCGCCGGGGCGTCGAGGGCGCCAGGGGCCGGGCTGGTGGTCACGATCCGTCAGCCTACGACCAGGCCAATGGGGCCCGGACCAGCCCTCCTAGAGTGGGCGCGTGAGCCGTGCCGATCTGCAGAAGAAGCCCGCCGAGGTGCAGGCGATGTTCGACGGCGTGGCCAAGCGCTACGACCTGACCAACGACGTGCTGTCGCTGGGGCAGGACCGCCGCTGGCGCTCCGCGGTCCTCGACGCCGTCGACCCGCGGCCGGGGGAGCGGGTCCTCGACCTCGCCGCTGGCACGGGCACCTCGAGCCAGCCGTTCCGCGACGCGGGGGCCTACGTCGTCCCGTGCGACTTCAGCCTCGGCATGCTCCAGGTCGGCAAGAAGGCACGCCCCGCGCTGCCGTTCGTGGCGGGCGACGGCACGCGCCTGCCGTTCGCCGACGACTCGTTCGACGCGGTGACGATCTCGTTCGGCCTGCGCAACATCGTCGACCCCGACGCGGGGCTGCGCGAGCTGCTGCGGGTGACGCGTCCCGGTGGCCGGGTCGTCGTCTGCGAGTTCAGCTCGCCGACCTGGGCGCCGTTCCGCACGGTCTACCTCGAGTACCTCATGAAGGCGCTCCCGCCGATCGCCCGTGCGGTCTCCTCCAACCCGGAGGCCTACGTCTACCTCGCCGAGTCGATCCGCGCCTGGCCGGACCAGCAGGGCCTCGCCGACCGCATCGCCCGGGCTGGCTGGACCAGCTGCCGGTGGCGCAACCTCTCCGGCGGCATCGTCGCCCTCCACCACGCGACGAAGCCCGGCGAGCCCGGCTCGTGATCGAGCCGGTCGGGTCGGGTCCCGACGCGCGGCACCTCGAGCTCCGTGCCACCGCGCAGCACCGCACCGCGATCCGTCGAGCCGCGGTGAGCGGCTGGTGGCAACGGCCCGGCACGTGGGGTCGCTTCGCCGCCTCGCTCGTCGTGCTGCTCCTCGGCTCCCTGCTGTACGACGCCTCGTGGCCCGGTGCGCTGCTGGTCGCCGTGCTGGTGCCCGCGGCCTTCCTCGGCCTCGCCCGGCTGCGCTTCGGCCGCGGCATGGACCGTGCCCTGGAGCGGTCGTGGGGTGACGGCACCGAGCACGCCACCGCCTTCGACGACGCGGGGTTCCTCGCTCGTGGGCCCCTCGGCGCCGTGGAGTACCGCCATGCGGCGCTGCGCTACGTACGCCGCCGCGGCGACGTGGTGGAGGTGCGCCTCCGCCCGCGCGGCACGGTGCTCGTCCCGGCCGACCTGTTCCCGGTCGAGGAGGAGCGGCGGATCGGCCAGGCGCTGGCCGGGTGACCGAGGTGGCCGTGCCGCCCGGGTGGTCCCTGGGGGAGATGAACTCCTAGACTGTGCCGCGATGAGTTCGTGAAAGGATTCACAAACTCACGAGGTCGGGGTGTGACGGACAGGAGACTGGCATGACCGAGGCGCCGCTCGCAGCGGACGTCGTCGTCGTCGGCGCCGGACCCGCCGGGGCGGCCACCGCGTTCCACCTCGCGCAGGCGGGAGCCGACGTCGTGCTGCTGGAGAAGGCATCCTTCCCCCGCGACAAGATCTGCGGGGACGGGCTCACCCCCCGCGCGGTCAAGCAGCTCATCGGCATGGGCTTCGACCTCGACGAGCCGGGCTGGCAGAAGAACAAGGGCCTGCGCATCGTCGGCGCCGGGCACCGCCTCGAGCTGCCCTGGCCCGAGCTCACCACGTTCCCGCCCTTCGGCGCGGTCCGCACCCGCCAGGACCTCGACGAGACGCTGGCGCGTCACGCCCAGAAGGCCGGCGCGCTGCTCCTCGAGCGCACCGCCGTCACCGGCCCCGTGTTCGACGACCGCACCGGCCGGGTCGTCGGCGTCACGGCTCGCGCGGTCGACGAGCGTGGCCGCAAGTCCGGCGAGGAGCTGACCTACCGCGCGCCGCTGGTCGTCGCCTGCGACGGCGTCTCCAGCCGGCTCGCCACCTCGATGGGCATCACCCGCCGCGAGAACCGCCCGATGGCGGTCGCGGCCCGCACCTACTACCGCACCCCGCGCCACGACGACCCCTGGATGGAGTCGTGGCTGGAGCTGTGGGACGGCAAGCCGCAGGAGTCCAACCTGCTGCCCGGCTACGGCTGGATCTTCGGCGTCGGCGACGGCACCGCCAACGTCGGCCTCGGCCTGCTCAACACCTCCGCGGCCTTCCAGAACGTCGACCTCAAGGCCGTCCTGGCCACCTGGCTCTCCCACACCCCCGAGGAGTGGGGCTTCCGCGACGAGTCCAACCAGGAGGGCCGCATCGCCTCGGCGGCGCTGCCGATGGGCTTCAACCGCAAGCCGCACTACACCCGGGGCATGCTGCTCGTCGGCGACTCGGGCGGCATGGTCAACCCGTTCAACGGCGAGGGCATCGACTACGCCCTGGAGTCCGGCCACATGGCGGCCGACATCATCCTCCAGGCACTCGCCCTTCCGGAGGGGCCGCAGCGCGAGCGCGTCCTCCAGGCCTACCCGGCGGCGCTCGACGCGGCGTACGGCGGCTACTTCACGCTCGGCCGGGTGTTCGCCAAGATGATCGGCAACCCCACCTTCATGAAGCAGGCGACCAAGTACGGTCTCCCACGGACGGCACTGATGCGGTTCCTGCTCAAGCTGATGGCCAACCTCACCGACCCGCGGGGCGGCGACGCCTCCGACCGCATCATCAACGCGTTGAGCAAGATGGCTCCCGACGCGTGAACGCAGCAGTCGACGACAGGAGGCACTGAGCAATGGAGCTCTACACCCCGGTGATCGCCCTGATGGCGCTCGCCGCAGGTTTCGCGATCTTCTCCGTCGTCGTCAGCGGGCTGACGGGCCCCAAGCGCTACAACCGCGCCAAGGCCGACTCCTACGAGTGCGGCATCGAGCCGACCCCCCAGCCGATGGGCGGCGGCAAGTTCCCGGTGAAGTACTACATCACCGCGATGCTCTTCATCGTCTTCGACATCGAGA
>CAZKZQ010000165.1:0-8663 GCA_964557235.1 uncultured Nocardioidaceae bacterium | reverse complement strand
GCGCGCTGTCCCCGCAGGACTACGTCTTCCCGACCTACCGCGAGCACGGCGTCGCGTGGTGCCGCGGGCTCGATCCGCTCAAGCTGCTCGGCCTCTTCCGCGGCGTCGACCAGGGCTCGTGGGACCCGCACGAGAGCAACTTCGGCCTCTACACGATCGTCATCGGCGCCCAGACGCTCCACGCGACCGGCTACGCCATGGGCATCCAGCGCGACGGCGCGGTCGGCACCGGCGACCCCGAGCGCGACGCCGCCGTCGTGGCCTACTTCGGCGACGGCGCGAGCAGCCAGGGCGACGTCAACGAGGCGTTCATCTTCGCCGCGTCCTACAACGCCCCGGTCGTGTTCTTCTGCCAGAACAACCAGTGGGCGATCTCCGAGCCGATCGAGCGCCAGTCGCGGATCCCGCTCTACCAGCGGGCCCTCGGGTTCGGGTTCCCCGGCGTCCGGGTCGACGGCAACGACGTCCTCGCGACGTACGCCGTGACCAAGGCCGCGCTCCAGCGCGCGCGGGAGGGCCAGGGCCCGACGTTCGTGGAGGCCTACACCTATCGCATGGGTGCGCACACCACGACCGACGACCCGACGCGCTACCGCCTCTCCTCCGACGTCGAGGCGTGGAAGCTGCGCGACCCGATCGAGCGGGTGAAGGTCTACCTCTCCCGCCAGGGCCTGGTCGACCAGGCGTTCTTCGACGAGGTCGACGCCGAGGCGGAGGCGCTCGGTGAGCGCCTGCGCGACGGGTGCCGGGCGATGCCCGACCCGCACATCCTCGACGTGTTCGACCACGTCTATGCCGAGCAGACCGAGGAGCTCGCCCGGCAGAAGGCCGGCTACGCGGCGTACCTCGAGACCTTCGAGGAGGCCCACGCATGAGCGAGACCCCGGCATCCGGTCAGGTGCAGAAGATGACCCTCGCCAAGGCTCTCAACGCGGGCCTTCGGCGGGCGATGGAGGACGACCCCAAGGTCCTCGTCATGGGCGAGGACGTCGGCAAGCTCGGCGGCGTCTTCCGGATCACCGACGGCCTGCAGAAGGACTTCGGCGAGGACCGCGTGATCGACTCGCCGCTGGCCGAGTCCGGCATCATCGGCACCGCCGTGGGCCTGGCGATGCGCGGCTACCGCCCCGTCTGCGAGATCCAGTTCGACGGCTTCGTCTATCCCGCCTACGACCAGATCGTCAGCCAGGTGGCCAAGCTGCACTTCCGCAGCCAGGGCAAGGTGCCGATGCCGATGGTCATCCGCATCCCCTTCGGTGGCGGCATCGGCGCGGTCGAGCACCACAGCGAGTCGCCCGAGGCGCAGTTCGCGCACACGCCGGGCCTCAAGGTGGTCGCCTGCTCCAACCCGGTGGACGGCTACTGGATGATCCAGCAGGCCATCGCCAGTGACGACCCGGTCGTGTTCCTCGAGCCCAAGCGGCAGTACCACGCCGACAAGGCCGAGGTGGACCCGTCGTCGACCCCGGAGCCGCTGTTCTCCTCGCGCGTCGTGCGTGCGGGCGAGGACGTCACACTGCTGTCCTACGGCCCGATGGTGAAGACCTGCCTGACGTCCGCCGAGGCCGCTGCCGGTGACGGCACCAGCATCGAGGTGATCGACCTGCGCACGCTGTCGCCGCTCGACCTGGACCCGGTCTTCGAGTCCGTCCGTCGCACCGGTCGCGCGGTCGTCGCCCACGAGGCGCACAGCAACCTCGGCATGGGCGCGGAGATCGCCGCCCGCATCACCGAGGAGTGCTTCTACAGCCTGGAGGCGCCGGTCCTGCGGGTCGGCGGCTTCGACACCCCCTACCCGCCCGCGCGGGTCGAGGAGGAGTGGCTGCCCGACCTGGACCGTGTGCTGGACGCCGTCGACCGTTCGCTGGCCTACTGAATCTTGTTGGAGTGACATTTTCATGACAGTCCGTGAGTACAAGCTCCCCGACCCCGGTGAGGGTCTGACCGAGGCCGAGATCGTCACCTGGCAGGTCAAGGTCGGCGACGTGATCAAGGTCAACGACGTCGTCGTCGAGATCGAGACCGCCAAGTCGCTGGTCGAGCTGCCGTCGCCCTACGCCGGCACCGTGACCGCGCTGCTCGTCGAGGAGGGCGTCACCGTCCCCGTCGGCACGCCGATCATCGCGGTCGACGACGGCGTCGAGACCGCCGAGGCGCCGGCCGCCCCCACGTCCTCGTCGGCCGAGATCGACCTGTCCAACCCGGCCGCCACCGGTGGCGGGGAGAACCAGACGCTGGTCGGCTACGGCCCCCGGTCGGGCCGTGCGCTGCGTCGCGCCCGTCGCGGTCCCGCGACCGCCAAGACCGACGCCGGCTCGGCGGCCCAGATGCAGGTGCAGGGCACCTTCGCCGCCGGCGGGGCGGACACCTCCGAGGTCGTCCCGGCCGACGAGACCCCGGTGCCGGCGACGTCGGCGCGCGCCCGGGAGCGCGGCTCCGCCTGGTCGGTCGGCGGTGTGCTCGCCAAGCCCGCCGTCCGCAAGCTCGCTCGCGACCTGGGCGTCGACCTCGCCTCGATCACCCCGGCTGACCCGCGCGGCATCGTCAGCGTGTCCGAGGTCGAGGCCGCCGCCGGCCTCCACGGTGCGCCGTCGACGTCGGTTGAGGTGCGAGGCGATAGCCGAGCCTCGAAACCAGTCGTCGCGTCCGGCCTCGAGGACCGCCGCGAACCCATCAAGGGCGTGCGCAAGATGATGGGCCAGGCCATGGTGGGCTCGGCCTTCTCCATCCCCCACGTCACCGAGTGGATCACCGTCGACGTCACCCGCACCATGCGGCTGGTCGACCGGCTCCGCGAGGACCGCGAGTTCGCCGACGTCAAGGTGTCCCCGCTGCTCGTCCTGTCGCGGGCCGTGTGCCTGGCGATGCGGCGTACTCCCGAGGTCAACGCGCACTGGGACGACGCCGCGCAGGAGGTCGTCTACAAGAGCCGGGTCAACCTCGGCATCGCGGCGGCCACACCGCGGGGCCTCGTCGTGCCCAACGTCAAGGGCGCGGAGTCGATGGGCCTCGTCGAGCTGGGCCGCAGCATCAACGCGCTCACCGCGACCGCCCGTGAGGGCCGCACCCAGCCGGCCGAGATGGCCGAGGGCACCTTCACCATCACCAACGTCGGCGTCTTCGGCGTCGATGCGGGCACGCCGATCATCAACCCCGGCGAGTCCGCGATCCTCTGCTTCGGCGCCGTCCGCAAGCAGCCGTGGGTGCACAAGGGCAAGATCAAGCCGCGCGACATCACCACCCTGGCGCTGTCGTTCGACCACCGGTTCATCGACGGGGCGCTCGGCTCGCGCTTCCTCGCGGACGTGGCCGGCCTGCTCGAGGACCCGGCCGCGGCGCTGCGCTACTGAGTCCCATCGCGCGCTGGGGGACGGTCTGCGAGGTGATCGTGCAGCGTTCCCGGCTCCTGACGCCGGAAAGGCTGCACGATCGTGGGGCCTGAGGGGCGCACACTGTCGTCATGGGTGAGCCGCTTCGGGTGCCGGCCTGGCTGGTCGAGGGCGCCGATGTCGTGCACCCGTCCCACGGGACCGGCACCGTCGCGCTGGTCGGTGAGCACCGCCACCTGCCGACGGTCTGGGTGGACTTCGACTACGGCGAGCGCAAGGGCCTGGCGATGAAGTACGCCGTCGACCTGCTGCACCGGCTCGACCCCGGAGCCCGGCGCACCAGGCCGAGGCCCGGCGTGCGCTGCGACGAGTGCGGTGCCCGGCCGGTCGTGGTGCGGCACGAGGGTCACCAGCGCTGCGAGGCGCACCGCGACGGCGTCGCCTGATCAGCCGCGCATCGCGACGCCCTCGCGCCAGTAGCCCATGAACGCCACCTGGCGCCGCGGGAGGCCGACGTCGTTCACCAGGAGCCGTCGGACCCGCGCGACCAGCCGCGACTCGCCCGCCACCCAGGCGTAGAGCCCCTCCTCGGGTGAGCCGCCCACGACGTCCTCGCCGGAGGAGGAGTACGCCGGTGTCTCCCAGAGGTCGGTGCCGACCTCGCCCACGTCGCCGGTCGAGGCGGCGAGCCCGAACAGCGAGGACACGCTGCCCAGCGTCGGCTCCCCGTGGCCGACGCCGTTGCGCGGCAGCCACACCAGCCGCATCCCGCGCGGCGGGCGGACGTCGAGGATGTCGGCCGAGGTGGGCACCTCGACGTACGCACGGCCGGAGGTGCCGGCGGGCAGCGACTCGAGGATCGAGGCGATCGCGGGGGCGGCCGTCTCGTCGCCGACGAGCAGCAGGCGTCCGGCCCGGCCCGGGTCGAACTCGATGCCGCCGAACTCCGTCCCGAGGCGGGGCCCGATCAGCAGCACCCGGTCGCCCCGCGAGGCCGTGAGGGCCCACCGGCAGCCCGGGCCGGGCTCGCCGTGGGCGTGCACCACGATGTCGACGACCAGCCGGGCGCCGGCGCCGCTGCCGTGGAGGGCGCGGACGGTGTAGGTGCGCATCGACCCGCGCTCGGCCTCGGGCAGGGCCAGCCACGCGGCGTACCAGCCGTCGGGGTGCGCGAGGTCGACCGAGGGCGGCAGGCAGCCCGGCTCCGGGAGGACGAGCTTGATCCGCTGGTCGAGCAGCGGGCCGCGGACGCCGACGTCGGCGAGCGCGACGCCGCCGAAGGTGACGCGGACGAACGACGGGCACAGCCGCTGCACGTGGACGACCTCGACCTCGGCGACGACGGGGGCGGTCTGGGGGATGACGGTCATGCGGACCTCCGGGCAGGGACGGGGACGTGGCGTCCCACGGGGACGATGAGCGGGGTGCCGGCGACCGGGTCGGGCACGACCCGGCACTCGAGCCCGAGGACCTCGCGCACCATGTCCTCGGTGACCACCTCGTGCGGCGGGCCGGCGGAGTGGACCCGTCCGTCGCGCAGCGCGATGACGTGGTCGGCATAACGGGCGGCCAGGCCGAGGTCGTGCAGGACCATCACGAGCGTGGTCCCGCGGGTGCGGTTGAGGTCGCGCAGCAGGTCGAGGACGGCGACCTGGTGGGCGAGGTCGAGGTAGGTCGTCGGCTCGTCGAGCAGGAGCAGCTCGGTCTCCTGCGCGAGGGCGACGGCGAGCCAGACCCGTTGGCGCTGGCCACCGGACAGCTCGTCGACCGCCCGGTCCGCGAGGTCGCCGGTGCCGGTGAGCGCGAGCGCCTCGGCGACGGCCGCCTCGTCGGAGGCGGACCAGCGCCGCCACAGGCCCTGGTGGGGGTGGCGACCGCGCGCGACCAGGTCCGCGACGGTGACGCCCTCGGGCACGAGCGGCGCCTGCGGGAGCAGCCCGAGCCGGCGGGCGACGTCACGGGTCGGCAGCGTGTGGATCGCGTTGCCGTCGAGCAGGGCGAACCCGCTCGTCGGCGGCAGCAGCCGGGCGAGTCCGCGCAGCAGCGTGGACTTGCCGCACGCGTTGGCCCCGACGATCGCGGTCACCTGCGCGTCGGGGAAGGCCACGTCCACCTCGCGCACGACCGTGCGGTCGGCGTAGCCCAGGGAGAGTCGGTCGGTGCTGAGTCGGGTCATGCGGACCTCCGGGTCAGGAGCCAGAGCAGGAAGGGCGCCCCGATGGCGCCGGTGACGACGCCGACGGGATAGTTGCCGCCGGGGACGAGGTAGTCCGCGGCGTAGTCGGCGGCGACCACGACGGTCGCGCCGACGAGCGCGCTGCCGAGGACCGTCGTACGGCCGCCGTCGAGCGCGCGGGCGACCGGCCCGGAGAGGAAGGCGACGAACGCGAGCGGTCCGGCCGCGGCCACCGCGACGGCGACCAGGAGCACGGCGACGACGAGCGCGACGTCACCACGGTGGCGCGGCATCCCGAGGGCGGTCGCCAGGTCGGGGCCCAGCTCGAGCACCGGCAGCGACCGGGCGGCGACGACCACCAGCGGCAGCAGCGCGAGGAGGGCGACCGTGAGTAGCCGGATCGCGGGCCAGTCGGCGCCGCTCACGCTGCCCGCGAGCCAGCGCAGGACGAGTTGGGCGTCGTAGGTGTCGGCGCGGGTGAAGAGGTACTGGATGACCGCCTGCAGCCCGGCGGCCGTGGCGACGCCGACCACGACGATGCGGGCGGGCTGCGAGCCGGCGACCAGCCGGATCACGAGCGCGGTCAGCAGTGCGCCGACGACCGCGAAGACCGAGAGCGCGACGCCACTGAGTCCGAGCGTGACGACCGCGAGGACGCCCGCCGCACTCGCGCCGAAGCTCACCCCGACCACGTCGGGACTGGCCAGCGGGTTGCGCAGGACGGCCTGGAACAAGGCCCCTCCGGCTCCGAAGGCCAGCCCGGCCAGGAGCGCGAGGACGGCGCGGGGGAGCTTCACCTCCATCACGAGGTACGCCGCCCCGGGGACCCGGGTGAGCGGGTCGCCTCCGATGATCCGCACCAGGTCGGGCAGCGTGACCGTGTAGTCGCCACCGAGCACGCGGGCTGCGAGCGCGGCGACGAGCGCGGCTGCGAGCCCGCCGATCACGAGCCGGTGGCGGCGAGCCGTGCCGCGGCGTGCGCGAGCGACCGTGGGCGCCAGGACGGCGGTCATCGCAGGCCCTTGCTGCGCAGCACGACGAGGAAGCCGGGCACGCCGACGACGGCCGTCATGATGCCGACCTGGACCTCGGCCGGCGGGAGGACGACCCGGCCGGCGGTGTCGGCGAGCAGCACGAGGGTCGCGCCGGTGACCGCGCTGACCGGCAGCAGTCTCGTGTGGGCGGGGCCGACGAGGATCCGGGCCGCGTGGGCGGAGAGGAGCCCGACGAACGCGATCGGGCCGGCGGCGGCGGTGGCGGCACCGGCGAGCAGCACGACGGCCAGCCCGACGACGGCGCGGTCCCGGACCGGGTGGCCGCCGAGCCCGCGGGCGAGGTCGTCGCCGAGGGCGAGCCGGTCGAGCACCCGCGCGGAGGACAGGGCGAGGACCAGGCCGAGGGCGAGGAAGGGCGCGACGGTGGTGACCGTCTCCCAGGTCCGGCCGCCGACCGTGCCGACGGCCCAGAAGCGGAAGGTGTCCATCGTGGCCCGGTCGACCAGGAGCACCGCCGAGACCCAGGACGAGAGGAGCGCGGCGAGGGCCGCTCCCGTGACCACGAGCCGGGTCGGGGTGGCCCCCGACGGGCCGCGGGCCGCGACGGCGTGCACGACCAGGCCGGTGACCGCGGTGCCGGCGAACGCCGCCCAGACGTAGGACGACAGGTCGGACAGCCCGAGGAAGCCGATCGCCACCACCATCGCGAACGAGGCGCCGGTGGTGAGGCCGAGCAGACCGGGGTCGCCGAGCGGGTTGCGGGTGAGGCCCTGCAGACAGGCGCCGCCGACGCCGAGCGCGGCCCCGACCAGCACGGCCAGCACGGTCCGGGTGAGCCGCGCCGCCGCGACCGCGTGGTCGGGCCCGTCGCCGAGGAGCGCCAACGGGGCGATGCTCGTCGAGCCGATGGTGAGCGAGGCGACCACCGCGACGGCCGCCAGCGCCGCCAGCCCCCGCGCCGGGGGCGCGAGGACGGCGCTCACCCGTCGGTGACCGGGCCGCCCTCGACGGCCTCGGCGACCTTGGGCACGAAGTGCTCCAGGGCGTAGGGGATGGACAGCGGCGACGGCGCGGACATGCCCAGCGCGTCGGTCTGGTCGGTCGAGAGGTAGACGTGACCGGCCGCGAGCGCGGGGATCCGGCCGAGCAGCGGGTCCTTGCGGAAGGTCTCGAGGTCGGAGGTCTTCTGGCCGTAGGTGACCAGCACGTCGGACTGCAGCGTGGCGGCCCGCTCGGCCGAGATCGTGCCGTAGAACGCGCCCGGCTTGCTGATCCGCTCGATGACGGGGGCGTTCTCCATCCCGAGGTCGTCGAGCAGGCGCGGACGGTTGTCGGCCGGGGTGTAGTAGTCGATCTTCGAGGTGTCGGCCGTGCTCAGCGCCGCGAAGACGAACGTCTTGTCCTCGAGTGCCGGGTACTTCGCCTCGGTCGCGTCGAGCTGGTCCTCGACGGAGTCCTCCAGCCGCTCGGCGGCGGTGCTGCGCCCCAGAGCCTGGCCGACCAGCTCGAGCGAGTCCTCCCACGAGGTCGTCCAGGGGTCGTCCGGGAACGCGACGACGGGCGCGAGCTTGGAGAGCTTGGCGTACTCCGCCTCGGTCACCCCGGAGCTGGTCGCGAGGATCAGGTCGGGCCGGAGCTTCGCGATCTCCGC
This sequence comes from uncultured Nocardioidaceae bacterium, assembly GCA_964557235.1. Lineage (GTDB taxonomy): Bacteria > Actinomycetota > Actinomycetes > Propionibacteriales > Nocardioidaceae > Marmoricola_A. The sequence goes on along the minus strand of CAZKZQ010000165.1, from coordinate 512 downwards.
GACGGGCGCGCCGTCGGCGTCGCTGTAGCGGGTCGGCTGGTCGCCGCCGAGCTCCTCGAGCGCGTCGTCGAACCAGGGCGTCGACTGCTGGTCGTTGCCGCCCCAGGTGATCGCGACGGCGCCGACCGGCACGACGCCGAGCGCGAGCGCCACGTCCTGGTCGGACCAGCCGAGGGTGACCACGCGCGTCGGCTCGGCCTCGACCGTCGTGCTGCCGTAGGCGTGCCGGATCGTGGTGGGGAAGGCGCCGGCGTCGGCCTTCGTCGAGCCGCTCGCGGTGTCGGCGGAGGCGGGCTCGGTGCTGCCGGTGGAGCAGCCGGTGAGGGCGGTGGCGGCGGCGAGGAGGGCGGCGGCGGCCGCGGCGCGGCGGTGGGAGAGCGTCGACATGGCGTCCTTGGGATAGGTAAGGCTTGCCTAAGTAAGGCTAGCCTAAGTCGCGCTGATCGAGCGAGGTGACGTGGGTCTCAGCCCAGACGGCCGGTGAGGAAGACCGTGCCGTCCTCGTCCTCGAG
>CAZKZQ010000164.1:5907-8683 GCA_964557235.1 uncultured Nocardioidaceae bacterium | reverse complement strand
CGCACAGAGGCGACGTTGTCGAGGTTCGCGCGCGCGGTCACGCGGCGCAGGCCGAGCCCCTCGAAGGCCGCCTGCAGCAGGGCGCGGCCGGTGGCTCCTCCGACCCCCTGCCCCGCGGCGTCCGGACGCACGATGTAGCCGATGAGCCCCTCGGTGCCCGTCGGGTGGCCCGGCTGGCCGGAGCCGTCGACGATGTCGAGGAACCCGATGGCGACGACCTCACCGTGTCGCTCGACGACGCAGGAGTGGTCCGTCGGGCTGTCCGGGACCGCCAGCACCTCGCGGCGCAGGTCGTCGGGGTCGACGTGGGTGCGCACCATGAACCGGTTGACGTCGGGGTCGTTGCGGAAGGACAGCAGCGCGTCGACGTCGGCCTCGGTGGCCTCGCGGAAGAGCAGGTCACCGATCCGCAGGGGCCACGGGCTCGGGGGCGTCACGGTCGGCATCGTCCCACGCGCGCTCGGCGGGCCTCGGCCGGATCGCGAGCGACAGCCCCGCCGCCACCGCACAGAGAGCAGCCGCCGCGAGGAACGCGCCGTCGTACGTCCCGGTGACGTCGCGAGCCCACCCGGCCCCGACCGCGGCGATCGCGGCCCCGACCTGGTGCGAGGCGAAGACCCAGCCGAAGACGATCGGGCCCACGTCGGACCCGAAGGCCTCGCGACAGAGCGCGACGGTCGGCGGCACGGTCGCGACCCAGTCGAGGCCGTAGACGATGATGAACACCCACATGCTCGGGTGCGTGTCCGGCGCCATGAGAGCCGGCAGCGTCGCGAGGCCGACGCCGCGGAGCGCGTAGTACGCACCCAGCAGCAGCCGCGGGTCCCACCGGTCGGTGAGCCAGCCCGAGGCGATCGTGCCGACGACGTCGAAGACGCCGACCACCGCGAGCAGCGACGCCGCCGTGGTCGCGGGCATGCCGTGGTCGTGCGCGGCCGGCACGAAGTGCGTCGCGATCAGGCCGTTGGTGGTCATCCCGCAGATCGCGAACCCGCCGGCCAGCAGCCAGAAGGTCCTCGTGCTCGCGGCGTCGCGCAGCACTCGCAGGGCGCGGCCGGCGCTGGATCCCGCGCGCACGTGGGGCGGCGGGCCCGGGTCGGCGTCGGTGGCGCCGTACGCCCTCAGGCCCAGGTCGGCCGGGTGGTCGCGCAGCAGCAGGAGCACGAGAGGTACGACGGCCAGCGCGGCCACGGCGGCCGTGACCGCGGCCGAGCGCCAGCCGTGGTGGGTGGCGAGCCACGCGATGAGCGGCAGGAAGATCAGCTGCCCGGTCGCGTTGCCGGCGGTGAGGATGCCGCTGACCAGGCCGCGGCGGGCGACGAACCAGCGGGTGGAGATGGTCGCCACGAAGGCCATCGACATCGAGCCGGTGCCGACACCGACGAGCACGCCCCACAGCAGCATGAGCTGCCAGGGCGCGGTCATGAAGACGGTCAGCCCGCTGCCGGCCGCGACGAGCAGCAGGGCGCAGACGACGACCCGGCGCACGCCGAAGTGGTCCATCAGCGCGGCCGCGAACGGCGAGAACAGGCCGAAGAGCATCAGGTTGACCGCGACCGCCGAGCCGATCGTGCCGTGCGACCAGCCGAACTCGTCGTGCAGCGGGGTCATCAGCACGCCGGGCACCGAGCGGAACGCCGCGGCGCCGATCAGGGTCACGAAGGTGACCGCGGCGACCACCCAGGCGACGTGGAATCGGCTGTCGGCGGACGGACCGCGCGGGGTCACGTCGGGGCGCAGGTCCGTCACGGGCACCATTCTGCGGATCCCGGGACGTTCGGACGAGTGGCCGGAAGGCCATCATGTGTCAGGATTCGGCCATGCCTCGTCCCCATCGCGTCGCCGTGCTCCTGCTGGCCCCGGTCATCGGCTACGACGCGACGATCCCGCCCCAGGTCCTCGGGTCGGCGAAGGATGACGACGGCACCGAGCTCTACGACGTCCGCATGGCCAGCATCGACGGCGAGCCGGTCGAGACGCTGTCGGGCTACTCGATCGGTCCCCACGGCGACGCCTCGCTGCTGGCCTGGGCCGACACCGTGATCGTGCCGGGCACGCGGCTGCCGTCGGCACGCTACGAGGGCCGGGTCTCCCCCGAGGTGCAGGCCGCGCTCGACCGGATCCGGCCCGGCACCCGGCTGGTCTCCATCTGCACGGGTGCGTTCGTGCTCGCCGGTGCCGGCCTGCTCGACGGGCGACGGGCCACCACGCACTGGGAGTACGCCGACTCGTTCCGCGCGCTCTATCCCGACGTGCTGCTCGACGAGGCCGTGCTGTTCGTCGACGAGGGCGACGTGGTCACCTCGGCCGGTCTCAGCGCCGGCGTCGACCTGTGCCTGCACCTGATCCGCACCGACCACGGCGCCGAGGTCGCCAACCGGGTCGCCCGTCACACGGTCGTGCCGCCGTGGCGCGACGGCGGGCAGGCGCAGTTCATCGACACCCTCGTGTCGCCGGCTCCGGAGCAGTCGACCGCGGGCGCGCGCGCCTGGGCCTCCTCACGCCTCGACCACCCACTCGACGTGGCCGACCTCGCCGAAGAGGCCGGCATGCCGCTGCGCACCTTCACCCGCCGCTTCCGCGCCGAGACCGGCCTCTCGCCCGGCGCCTGGCTGATCCAGCAGCGCGTGCGTCACGCCCAACGCCTGCTCGAGACCACCGACCTCCCCGTCGACGACGTCGCCCACCGGTCCGGCCTCGGCTCCGCCGGGTCCCTGCGCGCCCACCTCCGCGCGACCGCGGGAGTCAGCCCGTCGGCGTACCGGAGGACCTTCCG
>CAZKZQ010000164.1:4282-5807 GCA_964557235.1 uncultured Nocardioidaceae bacterium | reverse complement strand
GTCGAGGAGCTTGCGCTTGACCAGCTTGCCGGTGGCCGAGCGGGGCAGGGAGTCGACGAAGTCGACCGACCGCGGCGCCTTGTAGTGCGCGATCCGCGAGCGGACGTGCTCGATCAGCTCCTCGGCCAGCTCGGGCGAGGGCGAGACCCCGTCCTTGGGCTGGACGACGGCCTTGACCTGCTCGCCCATCTCGGCGTCGGGGACGCCGATCACCGCGACGTCGTACACCGCCGGGTGCAGGGTCAGCGCCGCCTCGACCTCGGCGGGATAGATGTTCACGCCACCGCTGATGATCATGAACGACTTGCGGTCGGTGAGGAACAGGAAGCCGTCCTCGTCGACGTAGCCCATGTCGCCGAAGAACGTCCAGAACTCGTGCTCGGGGTGCGTCGACGCCGCCGTCTTCTCCGGGTCCTTGTGATAGCTGAAGACCTGCTTGTCCCGCTCGAAGAAGATGAGCCCGACCTCACCGGGCGGCAGCTCGCGGCCGTCGTCGTCGCAGATGTGCACCGGGCCGAGCATCGAGCGGCCGACCGACCCACGCTTGGTCAGCCAGTCCTGCGAGCTGATCATCGTGAGCCCGCTGCCCTCGGTCGAGGCGTAGTACTCCACGAGGATCGGCCCCCACCAGTCGATCATCGCCTGCTTCACGTCGGGCGGGCACGGCGCCGCGGCGTGGATCGCGAGCCGCAGGCTGCTGACGTCGTACGACGACCGCACGGACTCGTCGAGCTGGAGCAGCCGGACGAACATCGTCGGCACCATCTGGGTCACGGTGATCCGGTGCTTCTCGATCATCGCCAGCGAGGTCTCGGCGTCGAAGCGCTCCAGCATGACGACCGTGCCGCCGTAGACGTGGACGACGCCGCACCACCGCAGCGGCGCTGCGTGATAGATCGGCGCCGGGGAGAGGTAGACGTCGGCGTCGCTGAACCCGAACGCCGCCCCGGCGAGCCCGGCCAGCGGCTCGCCCGGCTCGTCGACCTGGATGCCGAGCAGCTGCCCCTTCACGCCCTTGGGCCGGCCGGTCGTGCCGGAGGAGTAGAGCATGTCTCCGCCACGGGGCTGGTCCTCGAGCACGCGGTCGCCCGCCGACGCGAGCAGCTCGTCGTACGACGCGAAGCCGGGCACGTCGCCGCCGAACGCATAGGCGTGCTCGACCGACGGGGTCCGCTCGAGCACCGCGACGGCGAGGTCCGCCAGCGACGCCGAGGCGATGAGCACGGTCGCGTCGCAGTCACCTGCGATGTAGGCCGCCTCGTCGACGGTCAGGTGGTGGTTGATCGCGGTGAGGAACAGCCCGGACCGCAGCGCCGCCCAGTAGATGACCAGGCAGTCCGCCTGGTTGTCGCTGAGCATCGCCACCACGTCGCCCGGCCGCAGCCCGAGGTCGTGCAGGGCGACCGCGAGCTGCCGGGACCCGTCGTCGAGCTCGCGATAGGTGATCGTCCGGCCGCTCCCGGCCATGATCACCGCGGGCTTGTCGGGAGTGGTCTGGGCGTGGATCCCGGGATACATGGCCCGA
>CAZKZQ010000164.1:0-4182 GCA_964557235.1 uncultured Nocardioidaceae bacterium | reverse complement strand
GGGTCAGGCCTTGTGCGGGACCCCCTGCACGGTGCCGCCGTCCATGACGAACTCCGCCCCCGTGGCATAGGACGACTCGTCGCTGGCGAGGAACAGCACGAAGCTCGCGACCTCCTCGGGACGACCGGCCCGGCCGAGCGGGATCGTGATCATGTCCTCGGGGATGCCCTCGGTCAGCGGGGTCTTGATCAGCCCCGGGTGGATCGAGTTGCAGCGGATCCCGTGCGGGGCGAGCTCCATCGCGACCGACTTGGTGAGGCCGCGGACTGCCCACTTCGACGCGACGTAGCCGTGCGCCCACGGGGTGCCGCGGATGCCCTCGATCGAGGACACGTTGATGATCGAGCCGCCACCGGCCGCGATCATCGCGTCCGTGGACGCCTGGATGCCGAGCCACGTGCCGGTCAGGTTGATCTCGATGATCCGGTGCCACTGCGCGAGGTCGAACTGCTGGATCGTGCTGCCGTTGGCGATGCCGGCGTTGTTGACCAGCACGTCCAGCTTGCCGAACTCCTCGACCGTCGCCGCGACCGCGGCCTGCCAGTCCTCGGGCTTGGTCACGTCGAGGTGGACGTAGCGCACCGCGTCGCCGAGCTCGGCCTCCAGCGCCTTGCCCTCGTCGTCACGCTTGTCGCCGATGACGACCTTGGCGCCCTCGGCCACGAGCAGGCGGGCGTCGGCAGCCCCGATGCCGCGCGCTCCCCCGCTGATCAGTGCGACCTTGCCGTCGACCCGTCCCATCTGGTTCCTTCCGTCGGTGCCCGTCGGGCAGTCAGTCCTGTGGTGCGTCCAGCCGGCCGGCGTAGACGTCCCGCATGCGCGGGCGCACCTGGTCCACGATCCCCAGCGACAGCCCCAGCTCGCCGGCCAGCTCCTGCGCGGCGGCGAGGTCCTTGTCGGCCAGGCCGGCCGCCCAGGCCTGCTGCTCCTCGGCGATCGTGTAGTCCACCGCCTTGAGCTGCAGGTGCAGCAGCGGCGACACCGCGTCGTCGGCCTTCTCCAGCACCTGCAGCAGCGTCGCCGGGGCCACGCCGCCGGCGGCCGCCAGCGACGTGGCCTCGCGTACGGCGGCCCACGACGCGTAGGTGATCGCGTTGCGGGCCAGCTTGGTCACCATGCCGGCGCCGAGCGGGCCGCAGTGCACGACCGCCTTGGAGAACGCCTCGAGCACGGGCAGCGCCGCGGCGACCGCGTCGTCGGGCCCGCCGACCATCGTGACCAGGCCGTTCCTCGCCGCCTCGGGCCCGTTGGTGACGCCCGCGTCGAGCAGGGTCACGCCGTGCGACGCGCACAAGGCGGCGAGCTCGCGGACAGCGGCGAGGCTGACCGTCGAGAGCAGGACGGCAGTCGTGCCCGGGCGGGCAGTGCTCAGCAGCCCCTGCTCGCCGTCCAGCACCGAGCGCGCCTGGTCGGCGTCGACGACCGCGACGAGCACCACGTCGGCCACGGCCGCGACGTCGGCCGGCGACGCGGCGCACGCGGGCACGCCGTCGAGCGCGTCCGCGGCGTCGGCCCGGACGTCGTACGTCGCGACGGCGGGGTGGCCGCTGCGCGCGAGGCTGACCGCGACGCCGCCGCCGATCATGCCGAGGCCGACGACGCCGGCGCGGAGCTCAGCCATCGGCTCTCCGAGCGGCCTTGGCGATCTCGGTCTCCACGATCGAGTTGAGCCGCGCGGCCGCCGGCCACCCGGCGTAGTGCGCGAGGAAGACCACCATCTCCCGCAGGTCCTCGGCCGACAGGTCACCGGACGCGAGCGCGGCCGGCACCTGGATGGTGAGCACGTCCTGGCCGGCGGTCGCGGTCAGCATCGCGATCAGCATCAGCCGCCGGTCGCGGTCGGAGAGCCCCTCGCGCGACCACACGTCGGCGAACAGGTGGTCGGCGGTGTAGCGCCAGAACTCGCCCTCGCCGTCGCCGAACGGCATGGAGTAGACCTCCTCCATGCGCGCGAGGGCGCGAGCCCGGCGCTCCTGCGGGCTCTCCGAGGTCACCGGAACACCTGCCCACCGTCGACGTTGAGCACCTGGGCGGTCACCCACGACGCCTCGTCGGAGAGCAGGAACAGGCAGGCGCCGACCATGTCGTCGGGCTGGCCCATGCGCTTGATCGCGAGCTGCCGCTTGACGATGTCGTGCGCCGCGTCGCCGGCCTGCTTGCGGGTGGCGGCGGTGTCGACCGGCCCGGGTGCGATCGCGTTGACGCGGATCCCCATGCCACCGAGCTCGTGGGCGAGCTGCTGGGTGAGGCTGTTGATCCCACCCTTGGCCAGGCCGTAGAAGCCGGAGTAGAGCCAGGCCGCCGTCGAGCTCTGGTTGACGATCGCCCCGCCGCCACGCGCCTGCATCAGCGGATAGACCGCGCGCGTCACCACCAGCGCGCCGTCGAGGTTCACCGCCATGAACTTCTTGTAGTAGTCCCAGTCGACGGTGACCAGCAGGTCGAACGCCATGTCGCCATAGATCGCGGCGTTGTTGACCAGCAGGTCCACGCCACCCAGCTCCGCGGCCGCGCGGTCGGCCATCGCCTGCGCGGAGGCCGGGTCGGAGACGTCGACCGCCACGAAGATCGCGCGGCCCCCGTCGGCCTCGATCTGCTTGGCGACCTGCTCGCCGAGCTCGGCGTTGAGGTCCGCGACCACGACGGCCGCACCCTCCGCGCCGAGCGCCCGCGCGTAGGCCTCGCCGATGCCCTGTGCGGCGCCGGTGACGACCGCGACCTTGCCCTGGAACCGCATCAGACTCCTTCCGCGAGCAGCTTGGTCTCGAGGTACTCCTCGAAGCCCGCCACGCCCATCTCCCGGCCGATGCCGGACTGCTTGTAGCCACCGAACGGTGCGTCCGGAGCGAACCACACCCCGCCGTTGACCGCGATCGTGCCGGTGCGGATGCGCGCGGCGACCGCCCGCGCCCTCGCCGGGTCGCCGGAGTCCACCGCCCCCGACAGCCCGAAGTCGGAGTCGTTGGCGATGCGCACGGCGTCGTCGTCGCCGTCGTGCGGGAGCACCACGAGGACGGGCCCGAAGATCTCCTCGCGCGCCACGCGCGACTCGTTGGTCAGACCGGCGATGACGGTCGGCCGGATCCACCAGCCGCCGTCCTTGGTCTCGTCGACCGAGCCGCCGGCGGCGAACGTGCCACCCTCCTGGCGGGCCAGGTCGAGGTACGCCGCGACGCGGTCGCGCTGCACCTCCGAGATCACCGGCCCGCAGATCGTGCCCGGGTCGGTGGGGTCGTTGGCCCCGATCGAGTCCATCGTCGCGGCGGCGACCTGCACCGCCTCGTCGTACCTCTCGCGCGGGACGAGCAGCCGCGTGGTCAGCGCGCAGCCCTGCCCGGCGTGCACGCACACCGAGAACGCCGCGGTGCCGACGGCCGCAGCGAGGTCGGCGTCGTCGAGCACGATCGCCGCGGACTTGCCGCCGAGCTCGAGGAAGACCTTCTTCAGCGTGGGTGCGGCCGCGGCCATGATCGCCCTGCCCGTCGCGGTCGAGCCGGTGAACGACACCAGGTCGACCCGCGGGTCGGTGGTGAGCACGGCCGCGACGTCGTTGTCGCGCGGCGTCACGACGTTGAGGACGCCGGGCGGCAGGTCGGTGTGCTCCGCGGCGAGGCGGCCCAGCTCGCACGCGACCCATGGGGTGTCCGGTGCGGGCTTGAGCACCACCGTGCAGCCGGCCGCGAGCGCGGGCCCGATCTTGGCCAGGTTGATCTGGTTGGGGAAGTTCCACGGCGTGATCGCCGCGACCACGCCGACCGGCTCGCGCCTGATCGTGCGCCGGGTCGCGATGCCCATCGGCGAGGCGACCCCGAGGTCGGTCTCCCACTCGTAGGACGCGGCCAGCTCGGTCGTCCACGCCAGGCCCTCGACGGGGACGTCGTACTGCGGGCCGCTGGTGAGGAACGCGGGGGCTCCGGCCTCGGCCGTGGTCAGCGCGCGCATCGCCTCGCCGTTGTCGACCAGCGCCCGGTGGAGCTGGCGCAGGCAGCGCAGCCGCAGCTCGAGGTTCGTCGACCAGTCGGTCTCGTCGAACGCCCGACGCGCGGCCGCGATCGCCGCGTCCACGTCGTCGGCGGTGGCGTCCGGCGCCTGACCGATCTCCAGTCCCGTTGCAGGGTTGAGGATCGGGTACGTCGCCCCGTCGCTCGCACCGGTCAGCTTGCCGTCGACCAGCAGCTGCGG
>CAZKZQ010000163.1:0-8692 GCA_964557235.1 uncultured Nocardioidaceae bacterium | reverse complement strand
TGTGACGGCGGTCGTTCCCACTCACCGCTGCGGGGCAGTCCCGGATTCCCACCGGGTTCCCTCTTGCCTCGACCCGCCCGGAGGAGCGGCTCGAACCAGCTGCGTCGATGACCATATGTGGGGGCGCGACCCAAAAGTGGGACCAGATGTTGTGTCGGCGCGTCGTGCGCTCATCGGCCCTCGGCTGAGGGCGTTCGGCCCTGTCCCGGGTGCCGGGGCGCTCCTACGTTCGAGGAGCGGGGGCAGCTGTCGGAGGTGTGCGATGCGTGAGGCATGGGAGCTGGTCACCAGCGGACCGGAGGACGCGGAGCACGCCGTGCTGCTCCTGCCGGGCGGGACCATGGCGGCCCACTCGTGGGACCTGGTCATGGCCGAGCCGGTGCTGGCCGGCACCCGCCTGGTCGCCACGACGGTGCCCGGCATGGCCGGGGCGCCGTTGACCGACGAGGTCACCGTCGAGGCGATGGCGCGGCGGGCCGGGGAGCTCGCCGCGGAGCAGCGGTGCGACGTCGTCGCCGGCTTCTCCCACGGCGCGACGGTGGCGCTGGAGATGGTGCTCGCCGGCCACTTCTCCGGACCGGTCGTGCTGCTCGGCATCAGTCCGACGACCGCGGACGAGTCGAGGCTGTTCCGCGGCATCGTGCGCGCCTCGCAGCGAGTGGGACCCTGGCCCTTCGCCGTGCTGCTCAGGGCCATGCCGTTGATGATCCGGTCGGCCGCGATCCCCGCCCACCACAAGGGCGAGCTCCTCGAGGACCTCGGGCAGAACCGCGCCGGCGACTGCGTGACGGTCTGCTCGACGTACCTCGACTACATCGACGCCGACCGCGACTACGCCGCCGAGCTCGCCGCAGCCGGGGTCCCCGCCTGGGTGGTCCACTCCGAGAAGGACGGCGACGGCGGCCTCACCGACGCCGAGCGCGCGACCCTCGAGGCCGCGCCCGAGGTCGACGTCGTGACCATCCCGGGTCAGGTCTTCCTCATCCCCGGCGAGGCGCCGGGGTTCACCGCAGGGGTCATCGCGGACGCTCTCGCCCGCGTCGGAAGGAGTCCACGATGAGGAAGCACCTCGCTCTCGCAACCGCAGCCACCGCAGCCGTCGCCGCCCTCGCGACCGCCGGCCCCGTCCGGGCTGCCGACCTGACGGGCACGCCCGGCGCGGACCTGATCTTCGGGACCGGCGCGGGGGACGACGTCACTGCGCTCGCCGGCGACGACCGGGTCATCTCCGGCGACGGTGCCGACGTCGTGCGCGGCGGCCCCGGAGCCGACGTGCTGCGCACCGGCCGCGGCGCGGACACGGCGTACGGCGGCGAGGGTGACGACCTGCTGCTGCTCGGCGCCAACCCGCTGCTCGAGGGGCCGACCGGGGATGCGGGCTACGGCGGTCCCGGGGACGACGTGGTGATGGGTGGGCCGGGGTTCGACACCCTCTGGGGAGGCGCCGGCGACGACGTGGTGGACGCCGGGTCCGGCGACGGCTTCCTCGGTGACGGCACCGGGGACGACGTGGTGCTGGGCAGCGACGACGGCAGCGGCGTCTATGCCGGGCCGGGTCGCGACCGCTTCTACCTCGGCGCCGCGAGCGACGGGCTCTACATCGGCGACGACGACCGGGTCGACGTGATCTTCTGCGGCGGTGGCTACGACCGTGTCTGGCACGGCGGGCACCGCGACCCCCTGGACCGGTTCCACGGCTGCGAGGAGTTCAGCGACCATCCGTGAGCCGGACGGCCGCGGTCAGCGTCGGTGCGACGGCGTGAGCAGGAAGGCGTGCGCGTGGTCGCCGATGCTCGCGACGCCCACGACCTGGCCGCGGTCGTTGACGTCGAGGGCCTCGCGCAGGACGAACCCGGCCTCGACCGCCCAGCGCGGCATCAGGTCGTTGAGGTCGCGCACCCGGTCGGAGCGGAACGCGACGGCCCGCGACGAGCCGTCGGCGACGTTGGACGAGCCCACGACGAGCCCGTGGTCGTTGATCGCATAGGCATAGCTCGCGGTCCCGCCGGGCAACGGCGGCAGCACGTGCATCCGCCCGTCCCAGCGCCATCCGCGGTCGCCCTCCGGCGGGTCCGCGTGGCCGACGACGACGCCGTGGTCGTCGAGGTCCTCGGCGACGGACCCGCTGGCTCCGGCCAGGGTGCCGAGCTCGCGCCACGTGCCGCGGGTGCCGTGCGGCCGGCGGGGCGTCCAGAGCGTCGCGACGCCATAGAAGTCCGCGTCCTCGGCCGACCCGGCGACCTGGCCCCGCTCGTTGACCGCGCTCGCCGCGCTCCCGACCCGACCCGCGGGCCTGCCGAGGTCGACGACCACCACCCGCGTGCCCGGGCGTCGCGGCAGGGCCCACAGCACGGCGTGGTCGTGACCGTCCAGGCGCCGGGCCACCCCCACGGCCCGGTGGTGGTCGTTCACGTCCTCGGCGCTGACGGGTCCTCCCCCGAGCCCGGGCAGCGCGCGCAGCCGCCCGTCGTACCAGAAGCCCCTGCTCCAACCCTCGTCGTCGAACGACTCGCCGACCACGGTGCCGGAGGCGGCGACGCCGTTGGCGGCGCTGCGCTCCCCCGGGGCGAGCGCGCCGAGGTCGGCGATCGACCCGACGGTGCCGTGGCGGTGCCGGGGCGTCCAGCGGAACGCGTGGTAGCCGAAGATCCAGCTGCCCGGCGAGGTGTCGCCGAGCCCGACGACGTACCCCGAGTCGCTGATCGCGCGCCCGCGGCTGTCGAGCCCGCCGAGCACGCCCAGGTCGGTGAAGACGTACGCCGTCTGGGTGCGCGCTGCGGCCGGCGCGGCGACCGGTGCTGCGGGCGGAGCGCCCGCCACCGCGAGGACCGCCGACCCGGCGACCAGACCTGCAGCGAGCCCCAGCGTGCGCACCATGACCACACCTCCGAGCCCAGGAGAACTCGGCCCGCGCGGCGGGGTCAGGGCCGACCGGCAGTGAAGGTCCGGCATCCGGCCCCCGGCCGAGGTCGCCTGGCACTGACCCCGTCCACGGGACGGGAGTTCGATCGGAGGAGACGGACGGACGTGCCGTCGGAGGAGGCCATGCCATGTCGACCTGGGCCGTGATCCTCACCCTCGTGGGCGCGCTCGCCCTCGTCACGCTGATGGCGGCGCTCAAGATCGTGAAGCAGTACGAGAAGGGGGTGCTGTTCCGGCTCGGCCGGCTGCACGGCACCCGTGAGCCAGGGCTCAACGTGATCATCCCGGTCATCGACGTGCTCACCAAGGTGTCGTTGCGCATCGTGACCATGCCGATCCAGTCGCAGGGCATCATCACCAAGGACAACGTGAGCGTCGACATCGCGGCCGTCGCCTACTTCCGCGTGACCGACGCCGTCCGCTCGGTCGTGGCGATCGAGAACGTGCAGGCGGCGATCAACCAGATCGCGCAGACCACGCTGCGCAACGTGGTCGGCCAGCACACCCTCGACGAGTGCCTGGCCGAGACCGACCGGATCAACGAGGACATCCGGCTCATCCTCGACCGCACCACGACCGAGTGGGGCGTGGACGTCACGCTGGTCGAGCTCAAGGACATCCAGCTGCCCGAGACGATGAAGCGCGCGATGGCGCGGCAGGCCGAGGCCGAGCGCGAGAAGCGCGCCAAGATCATCAACGCCGAGGGCGAGCACCTCGCGGCCGCCAAGCTCGGCGAGGCGTCGGACATCATGATGCAGCACCCGCTGGCGCTGCAGCTGCGCAACCTGCAGACCCTGCTCGAGCTGGGCGTGGACAAGAACACGACCGTGGTCTTCCCCTCGCCGCTGATGAGCACCATCGAGGAGCTGGGCACGTTCCTGGCCCGCGAGGGCGCTGCGGCCGAGCGTCGCGACCGGGCGGTCCCGGCCCCTCGCGAACCGGAGCGTCCGGCTGCGCGTGCCGGCGTCGGCCCGCACTACGACTGAGCCGACGGGCCGGTGCTCCCGCGTCAGCGCGTGAGCGCGCTTGCCATGCGCACGAGGTTGCTCGACCAGCCATCGGCAGCGCCCACTGCGCGGCCCATGCTCTCCCAGCCCTCACCGTGACGCTGGAGGTGCCGGTGGACCAGCTGGACGTGCGTGCGGTCCTCGGACAGCGCGGTGAAGGTCACCTCGACCTCCGAGCACCGGTCGTGGTCGGTCTCGACCTCCCACTGCAGGTTGATGTCCCAGGAGAAGACGAAGCGGGTGGGCGGCTCATAGGCGAGGACGCGCGCCCAGGTGCAGGTCGTGCCGTCGGCGGCGACGTCGGTGATACCGCCACCGGGACGCGGGTCGACCCGCATCTCGACGGTGTTCTCGAGCAGGTGGTGGGTCGGGTCCCACCAGGTGTCCATGCGCGAGGTGAAGGTCTCGAAGACGTGGGCGACGGGCGCGTCGACGTCGATGTAGGCGCTGACGCTGTCGGTGGTGGTCTCAGTGGTCGTCGGGCTCATGGAACGTCTCCTCCGCTCGGGCTTTGAAGCTGGCGAGCGAGCGCCGCCAGAACAGGTCGAGGTAGTCGCGCAGCATCGCCACGCCCTCGGGGTCGACGCGATAGATGCGGCGCGTGCCGCTCGCGCTGTCGGTGACCAGTCCCGCGTCCTTGAGCACCTTGAGGTGCTGGGACACCGCCGGCCTGCTCACCGGCAGCTGCGCCGCCAGCTCGCCGACGGACGTCGGTCCCTGGGCGACGCGTTCGAAGACCTCGCGCCGCGTGGGGTCTGCGAGGGCGGCGAAGCCAGGTCGGTCGGTCACACTCGGTAAGTTACGACTTACCAATGGGACCGGTCAAGACCCGGGTCGGTCAGAGGTCACGCGCCAGGGAGATGAGCCGGTCGACGATGCGCTCGCCGTCGGTGCGCAGGCCGTTGTGGAGGTACTCGTTGGTCAGCCACGGCCGCATCGACGGCACCAGCGCTGCGGTCTCCTCGGAGAAGCCGCGCAGCACATAGGGGTCGTCGGCATAGATGACCGCCGCGCACGGCACGTCCACCTGCGCGAGCACGTCGGCGTCGTACAACCGCGGCCAGGGGTGCTCGGCGAGGAGGTTCGCGACCTCGGCGTACGGCCGCAGGGTCACGTCGTCCTCGAACGTCCAGGGATAGAGGTGCTCCCCCGTCAGCAGCAGCGAGTCGCCGGCGAAGTCGTCGGGCAGCACCCGGTCCGCCGACCACCGCGTCGCTCCCCCGTCGGAGCAGCACGACTCGTGCAGCACCGCATAGATCGGGTTGCGGGCGTCGAAGGCCAGCAGCGCCGCGGCGTCGTGCGCGAACGCCGGCGAGGTGGGGTCGTGCTCGAGCAGGTGGTGCAGGGTCTCGGCTCCGCCGTCCATGCCGAGCGGGTGGCCGATCGTGCGCATCAGGCGCCGCGAGATCGGGTTGCCCTGCGGGTCGCGCACCTCCCCCTCGTCGCACAGGTCGAGCACGCGCTGCAGCCGCGCCCGGTCCTGCGGGTAGCGGCGGTGGTAGCGCTCGTTGAGCACCCGCATCGCGGCATAGGTCCCGGCATAGATCTCGTCGGCGGGCCGACCGACCGGCGGCAGCCCACCGGTGAAGAAGACCTCGCGCAGGCTGTCCGGCGCGACGCTGAGGTAGTGCAGCGCGCAGAAGCCGCCGAAGGACTGGCCGAGCACGCTCCAGCGCTTCACCCCGAGGTGCTCGCGGAGGCGCTCGGCGTCCTGCACGATCGCGTCCGCGCGGAAGTGCCTGAGCCGCTCGGCCTCGGCCGCGGGGTCCGCGCTGCCGCGCGCGCCGCCGTACGGCGTGGAGAGTCCGGTGCCGCGCTGGTCGAGCATCAGCACCCGGAAGTCCTTGAGCGCGCGGTTGATCCATCCGGGACGCAGCGTCGTGCCCGCCGGGCGCGGCGCCTCGAAGCCGGGACCGCCCTGCAGGAAGACCAGGAACGGCTTGTCCCGACCGTCCGGCGCCGCGAGCTCTCGGGCGAAGACCTCGATCGTCTCGCCGTCCGCGGCGGCCGGGTCCAGCGGCACCGCCAAGCGGTGCTCGATGGTGACAAGGCCGGGGAGCTTGGTCTCGGTGGTCATGCCCGCGAGCCTAGGTCCGCGACCGCCCGCAGGTCAGTCGGTTGCCTGCGAGCTCGGCCGACGGGTGTCGCTGCGGTAGTCGAGGTCGGCGTAGTCCGGGTGGCGCGCCATCCAGCCGTGCACGAAGGGACAGATGGGCAGCACGGCCAGCCCCTGCCGGCGTACGTCGTCCAGGGCCGCGCGCACGAGCTGTCCGCCCACGCCCTGACCCTCGAGCGCCGGGTCGATCTCGGTGTGGGTGAAGACGACCAGCTGGTCGGTCTTCTGATAGGCGGCGTAGCCGAGCACCTCGCCGTCGCGGACGATCTCGTAGCGCTGCTGCTCGGGGGTGTCGCGCACCTCGGCGGTCCCGGTGGTCATGCCGCCACCGTCGCGTGCATCTCCCACACCAGGACCTCGGCCGGCTCGGTCGCGGTGACCTTCTGGCCGCCGGTGGCGGTGAAGCGGACGGCGTCGCCCGTGCCGAGCTCGCCGGCGCCCTCGAGCGTCACCGCGCCTCTGGCGACGAAGAGATGGAGGAACGGCGCCTGCGGCAGCTCGACCGACCCGCCGGGCTGCAGGCGCGCGGCATAGAGCGCGGCGTACTTGTTGCGGATGCGGATCGCCGACTCGCCGTCGTGCTTGGCCATGCCGGAGGCCACGGGGACGAGGCTGCCCGACAGCAGCTCGCCGTCGATCTCGAGCTGCTCATAGCCCGGGGTGATGCCGGACTCGTCGGGCACGACCCACATCTGCACGAAGTGGACCGGGTCCTGGTGGGTCTCGCCCTGGAGGCGCCAGGAGTCGTTCTTCTCGGAGTGCAGGATGCCGCGGCCGGCGCTCATCCGCTGAGCGAGCCCGGGATAGATGAGGCCGTTGTGGCCGGTCGAGTCCTGGTGGACCAGCGACCCGTCGAGCACCCAGGTGACGATCTCCATGTCGCGGTGGGGATGGGTGTCGAAGCCCGTGCCCGGCGCGACCACGTCGTCGTTGTTGACCAGCAGGAGTCCGTGGTGGGTGTTGGCCCGGTCGTGGTGCGGGCCGAAGGAGAACGAGTGCTTGGAGTCGAGCCAGCCGTACTGGCTGGAGTAGCGCTCGCCCGCCCGTCGTACGTCGACGGCGGGGGTCAGCGGGACGGTGCTCATCGGGTCTCCGTTCGTCTCGGACACTGTAGTTGACGTGTCATCTAGTTGTCACAACAGGTCGCTCTCCTGGAATGTTCCCCGACCCCCGGTCGCCCGAGCGGACCCAGGATGGGTGCCAGACGCCATGGTCCGCGGTGTCGCGGCCGCGAAGACTGGTCGCATGGTGGGAGAGCTCGAGCTGGCGATCAGCGTCGGCATGCTGTGCGCAGCGGTCGGGTTCACGGTGGGGCTGGCGATCGGGTGCGGCCGCCAGCCACGCTGGGAGGAGCGCGGAAGCCTGACCCATCAGGTGTCGATCGGGTTCGCCGACCTCGACCGGCTCGACGCCGTGCTCCTCCGCTTCCAGGTCGAGGAGACCTCCCGGCTCGCCGGGGTGGAGGTCGACGAGCTGCGTCTGCCCGTCGGCTCCGCCGTCTCCCTGGTCACGCGCGGCCGGCGCGTGTTCGTGCCAAGTGGCAGGACCGTGCTGCGCCGAGGCGACCGTGTGCTGGCCGTGGCCGCGCGTGACCAGGTGGGGCAGGTCGAGGACCGGCTCAAGGCGGTGAGCCGGTCCGGGCGCCTGGCCCGGTGGTACGACGAGTCGGACGGGCTCATCGGCACGGGGAGCCGCTCCGCGTGATCCTGACGTCGGCGGCCGTCTCGATCTTCCTCATCGCCTACGCCTTCATCGCCACCGAGC
Source organism: uncultured Nocardioidaceae bacterium (assembly GCA_964557235.1). Lineage (GTDB taxonomy): Bacteria > Actinomycetota > Actinomycetes > Propionibacteriales > Nocardioidaceae > Marmoricola_A. The sequence continues at coordinate 883 of CAZKZQ010000163.1, read as the reverse complement.
GGGTGCACCGCGTCGCCGGCGCCCTCGGTGGGGTCGCGGCGATGACGGTGATCGGGCTGGTCGATGCGGAGACCGCGTTCTTCGACCCGCACACCGGCGTCGACTGGAACGTCATCTTCCTGCTGTTCGGGATGATGGTGATCGTCGGCGTGCTCAAGCAGACCGGGCTGTTCGAGTTCCTCGCGCTGTGGGCGGCGCAGAGGTCCGGCGGACGCCCCTATCGCCTGTTGGTGCTGCTCGTTCTTGTCACGGCGACTGTTTCTCCGATCCTCGACAACGTCACCTGCGTGCTGCTCGTGGCCCCCGTGACGTTGTCGGTCTGCCGGAAGCTGGGGATCTCCCCCGCGCCGTACCTCATCTCGCTGATCCTGGCCGCCAACATCGGCGGCACCGCGACCCTCATCGGCGACCCGCCCAACATCATCATCGGCAGCCGCGCCGGCCTGACCTTCGACGACTTCCTGGTCCACTCGCTGCCGTTGACGGTGATCCTGCTGGGGTTCTTCCTCGTGCTCGCACGGTTCCTCTTCCGCCATGACCTCCAGGCCCCGGTGTCGCTCGGAGCGCTGGCGGACCTCAAGCCGGCTGAGGCGATCACGAACGTCCGCATGCTCGTGCGCTGTCTCGTGGTGCTCGGGCTCGTGATGGTCGCCTTCAGCCTCCACACGGTGCTCCACCTCGACCCGTCGGTCGTCGCGATGATGGGCGCCGGCGCGACCGTCGTCGTCTCGCGCACGACGCCCGAGGAGTTCCTCGAGGAGGTCGAGTGGGGCACGCTCGCGTTCTTCATGGCGCTCTTCGTGCTGGTCGGCGCGCTCGTCGAGGTCGGCATCATCGGCGCCATCGGCGAGTGGGCCGCCGACGCGATGGGCCAGCGCGAGCT
>CAZKZQ010000162.1:0-8767 GCA_964557235.1 uncultured Nocardioidaceae bacterium | reverse complement strand
TCTGCGGCAGAACCGCCTAGACTGGACGGATCCTGCAGGACGGTCGGCGCGGCGAGGTGGGGACGATGAAGCATCTGCAACGGCTCGACGGGACGGACCGGCGCCTGCTGCAGCTGCTGCGCCAGGACGCTCGCCGCACGAACGCGTCCCTCGCGGACGAGCTCGGGATCGCACCGTCCACGTGCCTGGCCCGGCTCAAGGCGCTGCGCGCCTCGGGCGCCGTGCACGGGTTGACGTGGACCCGGCGGCCCTGGGCCACGGTCTGGTGGCGCTGATCTCGGTGCGCATCCGCCCGGGGGCCCGGCACCGGATGGAGGAGCTGTTCGACCGCCTGCGTGCCCTGCCGGGCGTGCAGCAGGTGTTCTTCCTCGGCGGCGAGGACGACTTCCTCCTGCATGTGGCGGTGCCGGACTCGGAGGAGGTCTCCCGGTTCGTGCTCAAGAACCTCTCCGCGGATCCGGCCGTGGCGGCCACGCGCACCTCCTTGGTGTTCCGGCATGAGTCCGGCGAGCAGCCGTGGTGAGGGGCGGGTGGGCGCGGGAGCGCCATACTGGACCCCGTGACCCTCGCGATCGTCGTCTCCGTCCTGGCCGTGCTCCTGCTGATCGTCGGCGTCGTGGGCACGATCTACCCGATCCTGCCCGGCTCCGTGCTCATCCTGGTCACCGCGATCGCGTGGGCCTGGATCCTCGGCTCGGCAGCCTCGTGGACCTTCGGCCTGATCGCCGCGGGCCTCGCGGTCGCCGGGATGAGCGCCTCGGCCGTCCTCACGGGCCGCCGGCTGCTGCGCGAGCGGGTCACCCGCGGGCCGATCGCGGCGGGCGTGGTCGGCGCGATCGTCGGCTTCTTCGTGATCCCCGTCGTCGGGCTGTTCATCGGCTTCGCCGTGGGCCTGTTCGGCTCGCAGTGGGCGCGCACCAAGGACGCGCGCGCGGCGCTGGCCAGCTCGTGGGGCGCGCTGAAGGCCATGGGCCTGGGCATGCTCGTGGAGCTCGGCTGCGCGATGCTCGCCCTCGTCTCGGTGGGCGTGGGCATCCTGGTGCACTTCGTCTTCTGAGCCCGGGCCGCACGACGACGCCGGGCCCGTCCCGCGTCCGGTTCAGCCGCCCGCTGCGTCCGGGCCGGCGGTGGTGAACCGGGAGAACCAGTGGATGTGCTCGCGCACGGCCTGCGCCGCGCGGGGTCCGTCCCGCTCGACCGCGGCCGCCAGGATGTCCCGGTGCTGGCGCTGCAGCTCGTCGCGCACGGCGCCCCAGTCCTCGACGCCGGCCATCGCCTCCTCGACGTAGCCGATGGTGGCCTCGCGCAGGGACCGCAGGATGGTCTCGAGCACCACGTTGCCGCTGAGCGTGGACAGCAGCACGTGGAACTCCGCGTCCAGGCGGTGGAACTCGCGGGCGGGCAGGTCCGGGACGTCCATGCGGTCCAGGTGCGCGTGCGCCGTCGCGAGGATCGCGCCGCGGCCGGGGACGTCGTGCTCCGCGGCCTCGAGGGCGGCCTCGGTCTCGAGCAGCACGCGGGTGGTGACGAGGTCCGCGACGGGCAGCGCCCGGGTCGCCACGTGCATGCGCAGCGCCCAGGCGAGCGCCGCGGAGGGCTCGGAGACCACGATGGCCCCCGCCCGCGGCCCCGAGCCGGTGGCCGAGCGCACCAGACCCATGGCGTCCATGACGCGTCCGGCCTCCCGGACGGAGGACCGGGACATCCCGAACCGCTCGGCCAGTGTGCGCTCGCTCGGCAGCTTGTCCCCCACCTGGATCCGCCCGGAGCGCAGCTCCCCCTCCAGCCAGTCCAGGATGACCGCGTGGCCGGGGGCACGGCGGCGGCCCGGCTCGGGTTCGGCGGGCGGGGTGGGCGGGCGGGCGGTCATGGGCTGCTCCAGCGGGGACGGGACGGACGGGGCCGTGGGTGAGCCTAGGCCCGACGGCGGCCGCGCCGCTCCTCGCGACCGGGCGGTCGGGACGAGGACCATCCCCACCCACGCGCGCGCCCACGCATGCGCCGACGCACGCGCCGAGCCAGAGATATCCGCTGCGGAGACCGTGATCTCACGGCGGAAATCTCTGGCTCAGCGTCCTGGAGGGGCGGGAATCTCTGGCTCGGCGTCGGACGCCCGACCCGATCACCCGATCACGGCAGCATCCAGGACAGGACGTTGGACTGCAGGAACACGATGGTGCACACCATCAGGAGCAGCGCCACGGACCAGGGGAGCACGGTGCGCAGGATCTTGGACTCCTGCCCCTCCATGGACACGGCGGTGGCGGCGATGGCCAGGGACTGCGGGGAGATCATCTTGCCCACCACGCCGCCGGAGGTGTTGGCGGCCACCATGAGCGAGGGGTCGAGGCCGGCCTCCTCGGCCGCCGTCTGCTGCAGGGTGGCGAACAGGGCGTTCGCGGAGGTGTCCGAACCGGTGACGGCGGTGCCGAGCCAGCCGAGCACGGGGGAGAGGAACGCGAAGGCCGCGCCCACGCCGGCGATGGCGGTGCCCATGGCCAGGGTCTGGCCGGAGAAGTTCATGACGTACGCCAGGGACAGCACCAGCACGATGGTCAGCCCGGACCAGCGCATCTTCCAGAAGCACCGGCCGATCTCGGCGAGGGCGTCGCCGAAGCGCAGCGGGAACCGTCCGCCGCCGGTGAAGACCGAGTAGATCAACGCCACGAGCAGGCCGGTGATCAGCAGCAGGGTGCCGGGGGAGGAGAGCCACTGGAAGGAGTAGACGGTGCCGGTGATCGGCTCGCCCGCCGCGGTGACCAGGCGGCCGTCGAGGCCGGGCCAGGGGATGCGCACGTTGGTGGAGGCGAGCCATCCGGCCAGGTCGAAGCCGAGGGTCCAGAGCTTGGCGATGCCGAAGACGGTGATGACCAGCAGGTAGGGGAGCACGGCCATCCAGATCCGCCCGGGGGTGAGGTCGCCGGCGGGCCGGGTGGGCGTGATGCCGAGGCGGGCGTCGGCCTCGGCGGCGCCCTTGGGCCGCCAGAAGCGCAGCAGCACCACGGCGGAGGCCATGGCCAGCAGGGAGGCGACGACGTCGGTCAGCTCGTACGAGAAGTGCGTGGAGGCCCACCAGATGCCGAGCGCGAAGGTGCCGCCGATGGTCAGCAGCGCGGGCCAGGTTTCGCGGATCCCGCGGAAGCCGTCGATGATCCACACGAGGAAGAACGGGACGAGCACGGCCACGAACGGGGCCTGGTGCCCCACGATCGCCCCGATCTCGGCGGCGGGGATGTCGGTGAGCTGGCCGGCGGTGGTGATGGGGATGCCCACGGCGCCGAAGGCCACGGGGGCGGTGTTGGCCAGCAGCACCACCACGGCGGTCTTCAGGGGCGGCAGTCCCAGGGCCAGCAGCATGGTGGCCGTGATGGCCACGGGGGCGCCGAACCCGGCGAGGGCCTCGAGCATGCCGCCGAAGCAGAAGGCGATCAGCACGGCCTGGATGCGGATGTCCCCGCCGCCCACGGTGTCGAAGATGGCGCGCATGTCCTCGAACCGGCCGGAGAGGACGGTCACCTGGTAGAACCACAGCGCCATGACCACGATCCACACGATCGGGAAGAAGCCGAACACGGCGCCCTGCGAGGCGGAGAGCAAGGTGAGGTCCGCGGGCATGCCGAAGGCGAGGATCGCCACGAGCACGGCGGCGGTCAGGGAGACGAGGCCCGCCTGCCAGGCCTTGGCCTTGACCAGCAGGAGCATCACGAAGAAGGTCAGCAGCGGGATGGTGCCGAGGGCCGCGGAGAGCCCGAGGCTGCCGGCGACGGCGTCGGTGGTCGCGGTGAACGTGCCCACGGGGGCGCTGGCTTGGATGAGGGGGTCCACGGGGTCTCCTGGTGCTGGGGTGCGTGGTCAGACCACAGTCGTCTGTCCACGGACAGTAGATGGTGCACGTCACACTCGGCAACCTCCGTCCGGTGCGCGCATGCCCCGCGTCACCACGGCACGGCCGCGTGAGGGGGGTCACAGGCGCGGAGGGACTCTGCTATGGTCTGACCACACCTTGGGGCGACGCCCGTCCGCGCCCGCTCCACCACCCGTCGACCCCCGGAGGACGGACATGAGAGTCGCCCTGTTCGCCACGTGCATCGTGGACGCCATGTACCCGAAGGTCGCGCTCGCGACCGTGCGCATCCTCGAGCGCCTCGGCCACGAGGTGGTCTTTCCCCGGGGACAGGGCTGCTGCGCGCAGATGCACGTCAACAGCGGCTACCTCGACGACGCCCTGCCCGTGGTGAAGAACCACGTGCGCACCTTCCAGGGCGCGGACTACGACGTCGCCGTCGCACCCTCCGGTTCCTGTGTCGCCTCCCTCGGCCACCAGCAGCCCATGGTGGCCCGCGCCGCGGGGGACGAGGCCCTGGCCCGCGACGCCGAAGAGGTCGCCGCCAACACCTACGAGCTCGCCGCCCTGCTCACGGACGTCCTGGGCGTCACGGACGCGGCCGCGCAGCTCGGCTCCTGGTTCCCGCACACCGTGACCTACCACCCCTCCTGCCACGGCATGCGGCTGCTCCGGCTGGGGGACCGGCAGGAACGCCTGCTGCGCTCGGTGGCGGACATCGACTACCGCGCCCTGCCGGACGCGGAGGAGTGCTGCGGCTTCGGCGGGACGTTCTCCCTGAAGAACCCGGACGTCTCCGGCGCCATGGCCGAGGAGAAGATCGGCAACATCGAGCGCACGCAGGCCCGGCTGTGCACCGGCGGGGACGCGTCCTGCCTGCTGCACCTGGGCGGGGTCATGTCCCGGCGCGGGACCACCGCACCGGACGGCTCACCCGTCACCACCCTCCACTTCGCGGAGATCCTCGCCGCCACCCGCGAGAACCCGCTGGACGTCAGCGGCCCCGTGGACCTGTCCATCCCGGCGCAGGGACCCGCCCGCCGCCGTCGTCAGAAGGAGGCCACCCGATGACCCGCACGGCCCTGGGCATGCCCGCCGTCCGCCCCGCGCACGGCCACGGCAACATCGTCCTGGACGAGCCCTTCCCCTCCGCGGCCCGCACCCAGCTGGGCAACGCCCAGATGCGCGCCAACATCCACCACGCCACCCACACCATCCGCGGCAAGCGCGCACGCGTGGTGGGGGAGCTGCCGGACTGGGCCGAGCTGCGCCAGGCCGGCTCCGCCCTGAAGCAGCAGGTGATGGCGGACCTGCCCGCCCTGCTCGAGCAGTTCGAGCAGCGGGTCACCGAGCGCGGCGGCGTGGTCCACTGGGCCCGGGACGCCGAGGAGGCCAACCGGATCATCACCGGGCTCGTGAAGGCCAAGGGCGTGGACGAGGTCATCAAGGTCAAGTCCATGGCCACCCAGGAGATCGACCTCGAGCACGCACTGCAGGCGGAGGGCATCGCCGCCGTGGAGACGGACCTGGCCGAGCTGATCGTGCAGCTGGGCCATGACAAGCCCTCCCACATCCTGGTACCGGCCATCCACCGCAACCGGGAGGAGATCCGGGAGATCTTCGTGCGGGAGATGCCGGAGACCGACGAGTCCCTGACCTCGGACCCCTCCGCGCTCGCGGACGTGGCCCGCGTGCACCTGAGGGAGAAGTTCCTCACCACCTCGGTGGCCATCTCCGGCGCCAACTTCGGCGTGGCGGAGACGGGCACGCTGACCGTGGTGGAGTCCGAGGGCAACGGCCGCATGTGCCTGACCCTGCCGGAGACCCTCATCACCGTGATGGGCATCGAGAAGATCGTCCCCACGTTCCAGGACCTCGAGGTCTTCCTCCAGCTGCTGCCCCGCTCCTCCACCGGCGAGCGCATGAACCCCTACACGTCCATGTGGACGGGGGTCACCCCCGGCGACGGACCGCAGGAGTTCCACCTGGTGCTGCTGGACAACGGCCGCTCCGCGGTGCTCTCCGACCCCGAGGGCCGCTCCGCCCTGCACTGCATCCGCTGCTCCGCGTGCATGAACGTGTGCCCCGTCTACGAGCAGACCGGCGGCCACGCGTACGGCTCCGTCTATCCGGGACCGATCGGCGCCATCCTCTCCCCGCAGCTCACGGGCGTGCAGGAGGGGGCCAACGGCAGCCTCCCGTACGCGTCCTCCCTGTGCGGGGCCTGCTACGACGTCTGCCCCGTGGCCATCGACATCCCCTCGATCCTGGTGCACCTGCGCGATCAGGACGTGCGCGCCACCCACGCGCGCAAGAAGGAGGAGTCACGGGTGCCCCTGCCCTCGCAGATGGACCTGCTCATGGCGGGTGCCCGCACCGTGATGTCCTCCGGCACCCTCATGGGCATGGCCGAGCGCGGGCTGCCCGCGGGCCGGGTGGCCGCGGGCCGGGACGCCACCCTCGGGTGGCTGCCGGGGATCGCCGGCGGCTGGACGGACCAGCGGGACGTGCCCGCGCCCCCGCGCCAGTCCTTCCGCAACTGGTGGCGCGGCAACGCCGAGCACACCGAGGAGCGGGTGGCGCGCGACGGCGGGCGCCGCGACGTCGCCGCCGAGGACGAGACCACGACGACGGACGGACAGGAGCAGCGATGAGCGAGGCCACCCCCACCACCGTCCCGGCCACCCCGACGCCGGGCCCGGGCGGGCCCGGAGGCGAGGCCCGGGTCGCGATCCTCGACCGGATCCGGCAGGCCCTGCAGGACGGCCCGACGCCGGACCCGGTGGAGCGGACCTACCGCCGCACCTCCGAGGCAGCACCGGGCGACGTCGTGGAGCAGCTGGTGGACCGCCTGGTCGACTACAAGGCCGGCGTGCACCGCGAGGACCTGAGCACCGTGGCGGACCGGGTCGCGGACCTGCTGGGAGAGGGCGCCCGCTACGTGGTCCCGCCGGGTCTGGACCCGGCCTGGCTGCCCGGGGACGGGCAGGGCCGGGTGCGGGTCACCGAGCCCACCACCGCCGACGCGGGGGCCCTGGGGGTGCGCGAGCTGGACGGGATGGACGCGGTGGTGACCGGCTCCACCGTCTCCTGTTCCGAGACGGGGACCATCTTCCTCACGGGCCGCCCCGAGGAGGGCCGGCGCGCCATCTCCCTGGTGCCGGACCACCACGTGTGCATCGTCCCGCTGGACACCGTGGTGGAGCTGTTCCCCGAGGCGCTCGCCCGGGTGGAGCCGACCGCCGCGATCACCATGATCTCGGGCCCCTCGGCCACCAGCGACATCGAGCTCGAGCGGGTCGAGGGCGTGCACGGGCCCCGGCGGCTGGACGTGATCCTCCTGGACCGCTGAGCCCTCCGGGACCGACGCGGCGGGGGAGGTCGCCGACCCCGCCGCCGGGCCGCGCCTTCCTGGGGCTGGTGCGGCCCGGCGTCGGGCAGGGGGCGGACGTCCGCCCGGCCGTCAGATGATCGAGCGGCCCTCACGGCGCGCCTCGCGCCAGTCCTTGAAGAACGCGGCCGCGATGCTGGCGAGGACGGCCAGCACGAGCACCGGCCACATGAGGACGTACAGGGTGAGTCCGAGGGTCATCGGGGTCTCCTTCGGGGTCGGATCGGTCGGATCGGTCGGTCGGTCAGGACGCGCGGGCGCCGGCGGGCTGGGCCACGGGGCGGTCGGCGGCGTCGTCGGTCGCGGGGTCGAAGTCGCCGGTCACCCGGGCGATGCGGTCGAAGTCGAAGTCCTGGCCGGAGCGGACGGACATGCCCCAGCAGACCAGGAACGAGACGGCGTAGGCCACGAGCGAGCCGGACAGCGTCGCGTAGTCGCGCAGGAAGCCGAAGCCGACGAACGCCGTCGCCGCGGTCGCGAGTGCACCCACGACGACGGCGGCACGGAGCCCGAAGAAGCCGAAGGCCATGATCCCGAGGACCACGCCGACGCCGAGGATCGCCAGGGCCTCCACCACGAGCGCCCAGGCCCCGGTGAGGGGGATCCATTCGAAGCGCACCGGCAGGAACACGGCCAGGGCCGCGAGCACGCCCACGGTGAAGGCCGCGTTGGTGACCTTGCGCCAGTAGAAGGACGCGATCACGGGGAACACGAGGCAGCCCCAGAGGGCGCCCACGAACACGAGCAGGTCCAGGATGTTGAACCGCGCGGTGGCGAAGTACAGGGCGGCGGCGGTGGCCACGATCATGGTGACGCGGCCGATCAGCAGCATGGTCTTCGGGTTCGCGTTCTCACGGCCCACGGACTGGCCGTAGACGTCCGTCATCACGATCGAGGACAGCGCGGAGAGGTCCGAGTCCGCGGTGGAGGACAGCGAGCCGATGATCATGAGGAAGGCCAGGGCCACCACGAGCAGCGGCAGGTGCATGGAGACCATCTGCGGCAGCAGGTTGTTCACGTCCCCGTCCAGCGGCTGGACGCCCAGGTACAGGGCCATCACGCCGATCATGCCGACGCCGATCACGGTGCCGCCGTAGCCGACCGTGGCCGTGATGAAGGTGGGCTTGATGAGGTCCTCGCGGACCGCGAAGAGGCGCTGGGCGATGGTCTGGTTGCCGATCGCGTAGGCCAGCACGGCCGCGATGTACGGGGCGCCCTGGTTCATGAACGCCTCGGAGGAGAAGAAGTCCTGCTGCTGGGCGGTCACGTTCCCAGCCTGCACGCCGGCCTCGAACAGGCCGGACCCGCCGGCGGCGAAGAACACGGCGGGGATGATGATCACGGTGGCGCCGAGCATGGCCATCACCTGCGCGAAGTCCGTGAGCACGGAGGCGCGGAAGCCGCACCACAGGGTGTACAGCAGCACGCCGCCGGCCACGATCAGGATGCCCGCGCCGAAGGACAGCGGGGACAAGATGGCGATCAGCGCGCCGCCGGCGATGACGTTGGAGGTCAGCGAGATCACGGAGCCG
>CAZKZQ010000161.1:0-8792 GCA_964557235.1 uncultured Nocardioidaceae bacterium | reverse complement strand
CGGGTGCCGGCCGGGTCGCGACGATGGGCCTCGACGGCTGCGCCCATCAGGGTCATCGCCTCCTCGTGCGAGAACGCCTGGCGGGCGAGCTCGGCAGCGGCGGCCGCCGCGCGCCAGGCACGGGGAGCGTGCGTGGGGCCGCCGGCCAGCCAGTGGTTCGCCAGCTCGGAGACGCGCTCCTGCTCGGGCACGACCAGCGCCAGGTCGGCGTCGGTCTCGAGCGCGTGCGCGATGCGAACGTGCAGCCGGGCCCGCCGGATCGGGGTCAACGAGTCGACGAGGGCGTCCCGGGTGAGCGCGTGGTCGAAGGCCAGCCGGCCGACCTCGCGGTCCCGCACGAGCCCGAGCGCCCGGGCCTCGTCGAGCTGCCGGTCGGCCGCGTCGGGATCGACCCCGGCGGCCGCGGCCACCACGTCGAGGGAGAACTCGCGACCCGTCACCGCGGCCTGTCGCAGCAGGTCGACCGTCTCCTCGGGCAGCGGGTGCAGGCGCCGCAGCAGCAGCTCGCGCAGCGTGGGCGGGACCTGGTCCTCCCCGCTGGAGCGGGCGAGCTCGACCAGGAAGAACGGGTTGCCGCCCGAGCGCTCGTGCCAGTCGGCGGCCCGCGCCGCGGGGACGCCGTCCTCGGCGACGTGCTCGACCAGGGCGCGGCTCTCCTCGGGGGTGAGCCCCGCGAGGTCGAGCCGGGTCGCGTGCCGGCGGGCCAGCAGCTCCTCGACGTCCCCGGCCGTGCCCTGCGGGTGGGGGAAGGGCCGGCGGGTGATGAGGACCGCCAGGGCGATCCCGTCGTCGTCCTGGGTCGCGACGAGGTGGGCCAGCGCGCGCAGCGTCGCCCGGTCGGCCCAGTGCACGTCCTCCAGCACGACGAGCACCGGGCGCTCCGCCGACCACCGGCGTACGGCGGCCGCGAGCGACTCCCACGCCTCGAACGCGGCGCGCTCGGGGTCGGCGTCACCACCGTCGAGGCTGAGCTGCGGCACCTCCTCGCCGCACTGGGCCGCCACGGAACGCAGGACCGAGCGCCAGGGCCACAGCGGGGGCGCGCCGTCGTCCTGCGAGCACCGCCCCACGCCGACCGCGAAGCCCATCGCGCGCGCCTCGGCCACGAGCTGCTCGACCAGCCGCGACTTGCCGATCCCGGGCTCACCGACCAGCGACCCGAGCGCGAGCCGTCCGGCCGCGGCCTGCTCGAGCAGCCCGGTGAGCGCCTTCTCCTCGTCGGCGCGCCCGACCGTCTCCCACGGCACCCGTGCCCGCGGCACCTGCGCCGTCCGGTCGCGGACGCGCTCCGGCGCGTCCGCACCCGGACGAGGCGCGGAGGGGGTGGGGTCGTCGGCGGGCAGCCAGCGGTGCAGCGCCGGGTCCTGCTGGAGGATCGCCTGCTCGAGGTCGCGCAGCTCCTGCCCGGGGTCGAGCCCGAGCTCGTCGGCCAGGTGGGTGCGCGCCTCGCGGAGCGCGGCGAGCGCGTCGCCCTGGCGGCCGGCCCGGGTCAGCGCGAGCGCGTGCAGCGCCCAGAGCCGCTCGCGCAGCGGGTGCCGCGAGGTGGCCTGCTCGGTCGCGGCGACGACGGTCGCGTGGTCGCCCAGCGCGAGCAGCCCGAGGACGCGGTCCTCCTCGGCGGTGAGCCGCAGCTCCTCCAGCGCAGCGCGCTCGGCGAGGACGTCGGGGTGGTCCGGCAGGTCGGCGTAGGGCTCGCCCGCCCAGGAGGCGAGGGCCTGCTCGAGGGCGTCGACGTGCTCGGAGACCTCCGCCCGCGTGGGCCGTCCGTTGAGCCCCGCCCCGGTGAGCTGGCCGGCGAGCGGGGCCAGCGCGCGGTGCCGCGCGCGGACGGTGTCGGCGAAGACGAGGGCGTCGACGTGGTCGTGCGGGAGCGCCAGGCGATAGCCCTGGTCGGTGGTCAGCAGGGTCGTGGGGCGCTGGCGCGGGCCGAGCCCGGGCTCGAGCGCGCGGCGCAGGCCGGAGACGTAGGAGTGCAGCGACCCGTGGCCGGCGCGCTGCGAGGAGTCGCCCCACACGAGATCGAGCAGCCCGTCGGCGGAGGCGCCGCCCTCGAGCCGCAGCACGAGCGCAGCCAGGATCGCGCGTCGCTTGCGCGCCGGGATGTCCACCGGCTGCCCGTCGTCCCCCAGCACCCCGGTGGTCCCGAGGACCCTCACCCTCACCACGCGGCGAAGGCTAACCCGCGCAGCGGTCGCGGGCCATCACCCGACCCGGCCAAGCCGCGCTCAAGTGGGAGACAAGGCGCGCGCCGCACCGTGGGACCACGGCGGGAACGGCCCGCCCCTCACCCAGGAGAACGCCATGAGCACCAGCACCACCCCGCGTCCCCAGCTCGACCTGCCCGGCCAGGCGCACAGCGCGCCGGGCCCGCTCGACATGACCGGGATGTACGGCATGCACTTCGCCTTCCGCCGCGACCTCGCCGACGTCGTCGCCGCCGTACGCCGCACGCCGGTGGGCGAGCACGCCGTCTGGGAGGCGCTGCAGGAGCGGTGGGGCCGGTTCTTCGAGGTGCTGCACCACCACCACGAGGCCGAGGACGAGCACATCTGGCCGGTCACCCGCGGGCACGCCCTGGCGGCCGGCCGCACCGCGTCGGTGGAGGTCCTCGACTCGATGGAGGCCGACCACGAGCAGATCGACCCGGCGCTGCAGGCCTGCACCGACGCCTTCGCCGCGATGGTCGCCCACCCGTGCGCCGACCACCGCAACGCCCTCGACATCGAGGTGACCGAGGTGCACCAGCTGCTGCTGGACCACCTCGCCCGCGAGGAGCGCGAGGCGATCCCGCTGATCCAGGAGCTGATGACCCCCGCGGAGTGGGAGGCCTCGGAGAAGGCGATCGAGAAGGAGTACGGGCTCAAGGTCGTCCCGTTCGTCGTGCCGTGGCTCTTCAAGGGACTGCCCCCGGAGAAGGCGGCCGAGATCGTGCCCTTCCTCCCGCTCCCCTACCGGCTGCTGCTGCGGGTCCTCACCCCGCGCTTCCTGCGCCGCGAGTCGGTGGCGTTCCGCTACGTCTGAGCCGGGCGTAGGTTGCTGCGCATGATCGACCACTTCGGCATCAACTGCACCGACCTGGACAAGGCAGCGGAGTTCTACGACGCGGTCCTGGGCGTGCTCGGGCACCGGCGGCTGATGGACGTCGGGGTGGCCATCGGCTACGGCACCGACATGCCGCAGTTCTGGATCGCCCGATGGGAGCAGGAGACCCCCAACCGCGAGGTCCACGTGGCCTTCAGCGCGCCGGACGCCGAGACGGTGCGCGCGTTCCACGCCGCCGCCCTGGGACTCGGGGCGGAGGAGCTGCACGCGCCGCGCCTGTGGCCGGAGTACCACGAGCACTACTACGGCGCGTTCGTGCGCGACCCCGACGGCAACAACGTCGAGGCGGTCTGCCACACCGTGACCGAGGGCTGACCCCCAGAGCCAGCCGGGGGTCAGAAGGTCTCGAGGTCCTCCCAGCGGAGGGTGTCGAGGGCGGGCTCGGGCAGCGGCTGCGGCAGGTTGCGCCGGTGCAGGCGGGCCTCGGAGTGGGCTCCGCAGCCGTGGTCGACCGAGACGACCCGGCCGTCGTCGTTGGCGTAGGCGTTGGCGCACGCCCCGAACAGCCGGCCCAGCGGACCGGTCAGGCGCACGAAGAACGCGCAGCCGTCGCACTGCCCCGGGGCGGCCTTGGCGAGCTCGGTGTCGGGACCGTGGCTGCCGTCGTACCACCGCTCGGCGGCGACGTCGCGGCCCTCGACGGACAGCACGCGCGGGCGGCCGAGCCCGAGCTCCTCGGAGACCTCCTTGAGCGCCTTGGGGTCGGGGTAGTCCTCGGCGCCGGTCAGGGCGGGGACCACGCGCGGGTCGTCGTCCTCGGTCGGCAGCAGGTCGCCGGGGCTGAGGTCGCCGGGCTGGATCCGGTCCTTGTAGGGCACCCACTCGGGGGCCAGGATCGCCTCGTCGCCGGGCAGCAGCACGATCTCGTCGACCGTGACGTCCTTCTGGCGCGGGGCGCGGGCGACGGTCACCGACCAGCGCCAGCCGCGGTAGCCCGGCTGGGTGCACGCGAAGAAGTGGGTCACCACCTTGGTCGCCTCGGCGTGGGTGCCGAGGTGCTCGCCCACCTGGGACTGGTCGACGAGCGCGAGCAGGGCCTCACGGGCGGAGTCGACCGCCGCGGAGCCCTTGTCGTCCAGCTTGGGAGTCTTGACCTTCTTCACGCCGGCGATTGTCCTACACGCGGCACGCCCGTGTCTGCCCGGTCCCACGCAGGTCGTCCGTGGGCGGCAGGCAAGATGGGTCCGTGGCCTCCGAGGACCCCGCACCCGAGCCGCAGCCGTCGCGCCTGCGCCGCGCTGCCGGCGCGACCGGCCGTGGCGCCAAGGTCACCGGTGCGGCCACCGCCCACGGGGCCCGCAGGGCCGGGGAGGCCACCGGTCGCAGCGCACGGTTCGTCCTGCGCCAGGCTCGTCGGGCCAGTCACGCCGAGGGCGCCGGCGAGAGCGGCCTGTCCCGCCTGATCGAGCTGCACGCCTTCAACGCCGCCGGCGACGCGGCCGTCGCGATCAGCCTCGCCGGAACCCTGTTCTTCCAGGTGCCGACCGAGCAGGCCCGCGGCCAGGTCGCGCTCTTCCTCGCCCTCACGATGCTGCCCTTCGCCGTCGTCGCCCCGCTGATCGGCCCGGTCCTCGACCGGTTCGGCCGCGGACGCCGCTGGGCGATCGGCACGACGATGGCCATGCGGGCCTTCCTCTGCTGGGTGCTCGCGGGCGCGGTCGACGGCGAGTCGATCGCGATGTTCCCCGCGGCCCTCGGCGTCCTGGTCTCCTCCAAGGCGTACGGCGTCACGCGCGCCGCCGCCGTGCCCCGGCTCGTGCCGGAGCGGCTCGGGCTGGTCAAGGCCAACTCGCGCATCTCGCTGGCCGGCATGGTCGGGGCGGCCGTGTCCGCGCCCCTGGCCGTGCTCGCGTCGCTGGCCGGGCCGGAGTGGTCGCTGCGCTACGCCTTCGTCGTGTTCGTCGGGGGCACGATCCTGGCGATCCTGCTGCCCTCGCGGGCCGACGAGCCGGGGACCGAGGAGTCCGCGCACGTCGGGGTCGCGGGACGCAAGGCACGCGTGCCCGCGCTCGTCGTGCGCGCCCTGCGCTGCAACGCGGGCCTGCGGCTGCTGAGCGGGTTCCTCACGCTCTACATGGCGTTCCTCATCCGGGTCCGGCCGCTCGACGGGTGGGAGGACCGGCCAGAGCTCCTCCTCGGCTTCGTGATCGGCGCGGCCGGACTCGGCAACGCGATCGGCATCGGGCTCGGGTCGCAGCTGCGCAACCTGCGCGCCGAGGTCGTCGTGGTGATCGTGCTCATCGCCGACACCGTGGCCGTGGTCTGCGCGGCGCTGTTCTACGGCCTGCTGGCCCTCGTCGCGCTCGGCCTCGTCGCCGGCGTCAGCCAGGCGCTGGGCAAGCTGTCGCTCGACGCGCTCATCCAGCGCGACGTCCCCGGCCGCACGCGGGCCAGCGCGTTCGCCCGCTCGGAGACGCTGCTCCAGCTCTCGTGGGTGCTCGGCGGCTTCCTCGGCATCGCACTGCCGCTGATCCCCCGCGTCGGCCTCGGGACCGCGGCCGCGCTGCTGGTCGGCGTGGCCTTCTGGGTGGTCGCCGGGATCCGGCGGGGCGACCCGGTCGCCCCGACGCCCGCCTAGGACTCGAGCTCGTCGGCCAGCGCGCGCAGCAGCATCGCCGTCGGCTTGGCCGTCTTGGGGTCGGGGTGGCGACCGGCGCGGTAGCCCCCCTCGATGCTCTCGAGCAGGCGATAGAGGTCCTCGACGATGTTGACCATCTCGGCGGGCTTCTTGCGCATCGCCTTGGAGACCGAGGCCGGCGCGTCGAGGACGCGGACCTGGAGGGCCTGGTCGCCCTTGCGGCCCTGCGCGATCCCGAACTCGACCCGCGTGCCCGGCTTGAGCGTGGCCACCCCGTCGGGGAGCGCGGAGGAACGCACGAAGACGTCACCGCCCTCGTCCTTCGACAGGAAGCCGAAGCCCTTCTCGACGTCGTACCACTTCACCTTGCCCGTTGGCACCGGTGCTCCTTCGCTCGTGCTGCTGATGGCCCGTCAAAGCCTACGGTCATCGGGCGAACCCGGTCGAACCGGTTGGGTGGTGGGCCGCCCACCACGCCGGGAACTCGGTCAGGTCGCGCAGCACGTGGTGCGTGCCGGCCGCCCTCAGCTCGGCCTCGCTGCACCCGCCGGTCAGGACGCTGACGCTGGTCGCGCCCGCGGCCAGGGCGCCCTCGACGTCGTGGACGTGGTCGCCCACGTAGACCCCGCAGCCGTGC
The DNA here is from genome assembly GCA_964557235.1 of uncultured Nocardioidaceae bacterium. Classification (GTDB taxonomy): domain Bacteria; phylum Actinomycetota; class Actinomycetes; order Propionibacteriales; family Nocardioidaceae; genus Marmoricola_A. The sequence goes on along the minus strand of CAZKZQ010000161.1, from coordinate 2,475 downwards.
TCGCGCAGCACCTCGGCCTTGCCGACGCCCCACACCTCGCCGACGACGTGGTCGACGTCGAAGGACAGGGACTCGGTGTGCAGCAGCGCGTTGGGGGTGAACTTGCCGGTGACCACGACGACCTTGCCGCCCGACTCCCGCACGGCCGCGATCGCCTCGTGCGTGCCGGGCAGGGCCAGCGTCGGCGCGACCGCGATCTCGGGGTAGAGCGCCCGGAAGCGGTCGACCAGGGCCGGGATCTCCTCGGCCTCGGCATAGGGCGCGAGGAGGAGGTCCAGCGGCGGGCCGAGCGCCTCCACCATCTGGTCGACGTCGAAGGTCAGCCCGGTCTCCTCCGCCAGCACCTGCAGGCACGCGGCGAACCCCGGACGCGTGTCGATCAGCGTCATGTCGAGGTCGAAGCCGACGGCGGGGACGGGCATGGCCTCAGGTTACGGATCTGTCCTCGACCCACGCCGTCGCGCCGGCCGCGGCCAGCAGCTCGCGGATGCGGTCCGCGCTGGCCCGGCTGAGGCCACCGGCGATCGCGCACGGGGCGTCGTCGACCCAGTCCCTGGCCTGGGCCTGTCCGACGTCGGTGGCCCGGCGCACGGCCGTGATCGTCTCGCTGCGCCGCGACCCGGCCTCGCCGAGGACGACGGTGCAGTGCCCCGGCTCGGCGTACTCCGGCGGCGGGTTGCGCACCGTCACACCGCCGCCGGCGGCCGAGGCCCGGGTGACGAGGACGACCGCCGCAGCCGCGACGAGCACCAGCACCATGACGACGACGACGACCATGCGGTCAGCGTACGGAGCAGGTCACTCCTCGCCGGCGTACGTCCCGAAGTGCCAGGCGTGACCCTCGGGGTCCTCGAGCGAGAAGTCGCGTGAGCCGTAGTCGGTGTCGAAGGGCTCGCTGGTCACGGTCGCGCCGGCGGCGACCGCCCGGCGGTGCACCTCGTCGGGCTCGCGGCAGACCACGTAGACGCCCTGCACGTGGCCCTTGGCCTCGCGCTCGGAGGTGCGCGTCGAGACCATCACGCGGCCGCCGTCGGGCCAGAGCATCTCGCTGTGGCGGATGCCGCCGTCCTCGCCGGGGACGACCGCCCCCTCCTCGAAGCCGATCGCGGACAACCACGCGCGTGCCGCGTGGGCGTCGTCGTAGAACAGGGCGGGCCAGATGTTGTGGTCGAGTCGCGTCATGGGACCACCCTGCGCCCGCGGACGGCGCGCTGTCTTGGACGAACCCGATCAGTCGGACCAGGCCGCGGCCAGCGAGTCCTGCGCGAGCCAGTGCGTGGGGGCGGCCCCGGCCAGCACGCGCCACTCGCGGGCGAGGTGGGCCTGGTCGGCGTAGCCGCAGGCGGCGGCGACCTCGGCCAGCGGACGCCCGCGCTGCACCTCGCGGCGGGCGCGGTCGAAGCGCGCGACCCGCAGCAGCGGCTTGGTGGAGAGCCCGAGCTCGGAGCGCAGGGCACGACCCACGTGCGCCTCGGACCAGCCGAGGTCCTCGGCGACCTCGCGCACCGTCGTGAGTCCCCCGCACCGCGTCACCAGGGTCCAGGCGTCCAGGGCTTCCGCGCGGACGGCGGGGGCCTCGCCCCGGACGAGCCGACGGGTGAGCGCGGTGAGCACGCGTGCGGTGCGGCCCCGGTCGTCGGGCAGCGCCGCCAGCTCCTCGTCGAGGTGGCGGTCCTCGGGCAGCAGGAGCTCGACGAGGTCGACGGTGCGGTCCAGAGCCGCCCCGGGCACGCCGAGCAGGGCGCGGGCACCCAGCGGGGTCAGGTCCAGCTGCAGCCCGTGCATCGCGCCGTCGTGGTGGATGGCCGCCGGGGCGGCGAACAGCCCGGACGCCAGGGCGGGGAAGGCGCGGACCTCGCAACCGGGGTCGGCCACGACCGTGGGCCGGTCGAACGACACCACGACGGTCAGGTGCGGGCCGGGCAGGCCCACGTGGACCCCGGGCTCGAGACCGTCGAAGCGGTAGCCGCTCATCGACGCCACGTGCGGCCGGAGTCGCGCGGGCACCGCTGGGGTGAACCGTCCGAGCACGTTCCCAGCGTACGGCGACGGGCCGTCCGCGCCGTACGATCGAGCCAGTGAGCACGATCCCGACCACCGACCCCGCGGAGCGCCGCCTGCGTCAGGCCGTGGTGATCTGGGTGGTCGCGCTGGCGACCTACCTCCTCGCGGTGTTCCACCGCTCCTCGCTCGCCGTCGCCGGCCTCGTCGCGACCGAGCGCTTCGGCATCAACGCCGCCCAGCTGTCGTCGTTCGTCATGCTCCAGCTGCTGGTGTACGCCGGCATGCAGGTCCCGGTGGGCCTGATGATCGACCGCTTCGGGCCACGACGCATCCTGACGACCGGGGCCGTCGTGCTGACCCTCGCGCAGACCGGGTTCGCCTTCGCCGAGACCTACCCCGCCGCCCTGGTCGCGCGGCTGTTCGTGGGCATGGGCGACGCGATGACGTTCATCTGCGTGCTGCGGCTGGTCA